>NZ_SDGL01000019.1 GCF_007095465.1 Lactobacillus mulieris | reverse complement strand
TGGTCTACTAAGTTTTGTGCACCTTCACCCCAACTTGCGTGAGTTCCTTCTGGTAAGTCACCTAAGTTCTTAATTCCATCATCGGCAGTTGCTGGTAACTTGCCCTTGTCATCTGTCTTGACAGTTTGAGTTTCTATCTTGTCACCATATTCATCTGCTTGACCAGGACGTTTTACTGTTATAGTAACATTCTTTTCAGAACCATCTCTGAATATTACTCGAATTGGAACACCATCAACACTTTGACCTGGCTTAAGGTTCTTAACCATATCTGCAGCATCATCGCCCCATTCAATTCGACCACCATCAGCAATAATTTGAGCTGGGGTCTTATCTGGGCCATCGGTAAAGCTTACGTGATCAATACCTTCTGAAGCATCTGGCAAACTACCGTCATCAGTTGGTACCTTTTTAGGAGTAATAGTTGCATCATCACTAATACCATACTTGTGAACTGGAATAGTTACTTCCTTCTTTGAACCATCTGGGAAGGTAACAGTTGCTGGAACATCAACATCAGTACCTGGTTTAGTTTGGTCAACTGTCTTTTGAGCATCTTTACCCCATTCCACTGTAGTGTCTTTTGGTAACTCATCATAGTTCTTAATACCATCTTTAGCTTTTTCAGGTAATTGACCATTGTGATCAGTATTTACCTTTTGTGTTTGAACATCATAGTCATCTGCTTGACCATGCATGTGTACTGGGATAGTTACATCTTTAGTTGAACCATCATCAAATGTTACAGTGGCTGGAACTTCTCTAGTTTCACCTGGTTTCATACCCTTAACCAAGTCTGAAGCAGGAGTACCATCTTTATCTTTACTCCAATCAACTCGTTTAAGATGTGGAATATTATCAACATCTTGAATACCCTTTTTAGCGTCTGGGAGTGAACCATCCTTGTTCAAGTCAACTGGTTGAGTCTTAATATCAACATCATCTGCTTGACCATGTAAGTGAACGATAACATCCATACCTTCACTCTTAATTGAACCGTCTGGGAAGACAACATCTGCTGGAATTGAAACTGTATCACCTGGAGTCATATTCTTAACAATTTCTTGAGCTGCAGTCTTGTCTTTCCATTCAGCATGAGTGCCATCAGGAAGTTGTGGAGTCTTAAAGTCAATTGCTTTATGTAGGTTAGCTAATCCATCATCAGCATTTTCAGGTAATGTTCTATCTGGTAAAACGATAGGTTGCTTAACGATAGGATAAGTATCAGCGTCATTAGCAATAGTTACTGGAATTTTAACGTTAGCAGTGGTTTTATCTGGATAAATTACTACAGCATCCAATTCCTTAGTTTGTCCAGTAGTCATCTTACCTAATTCACTCATGACTTGGCCTGGATTTGCCCAAACAACATTAGTTCCGTCAGGTAAAGCTGAAATAGTTTTATCATCTTGTTTTACGGAATCTTTCAAGTTGGCAATACCAGCTTTAGCTTCAGGTAAAGTACCTTTTGCGGCTTTAATGCCTTGAGTAACAGGAGTATAGACTTCATTATCAGCATTTATATGAATTGGAATACTGATTGTTTCATTTGAACCATCTGGATAAGTTACAGTTGCTGAAAATTCTTTAGTTTGACCAGGTAAGCCGTGCTTTACAAAGTCATCAACATCTGTTTGCTTATCGAAGTTAACATCAGTTCCTGCTGGTAATTGTGGATTAGTAGCATCTTTATGTAAGTTAGCTACACCATCTTCTGCCTTTGGACTTTCACCAGAATTAATCTTAATTGTTTGTACGTCTGGTGTATTCAAATCAGCTTCTGACTTAACCATTACTGGAATAGTAACATCCCTAGTTGAACCATCTTTAAAGGTAATTGTAGCAATTCCAGTAGTCAATCCAGTCTTAGATAAATCAGGTGCACTCTTCCAAACAATTGCAGTATCAGGATTTTGATCTTTAAGAACTGGAGTTAGGTTTGGATAGTTCTTACCATCAGTTGTAGTTTCAGTTTTAGCATTAGCAATACCATCTACTGCTGGATAGTTCTTGATATCATCTTTCCACTTAGCAACAATTGTTCTAGTATCTGTCCGCACATCAATTTTATCCTTGTAGTCATTTGCAAGACTAGAAACTTGAACAGTTACAGGAACTTCCTTAGAAGAACCATCCTTGAAAGTAACAATAAGTGTTGCAGGTTTTGAACCAGCTGTTTCTGTATCTACCTTTTCTTTCCAAGCATAAGTAGTGCCATCTGGCATATCACTTGTATTTGTAATTGCATCTTCTGCACGATTTGTACCAGATAAATCTTCATGCAAGCTAGCCTTGATAGTTCCACCCTGTGGATTATAGTCATCAGCCATTTGTTTTACTGTAATATTGATGGCTACTTCGTTGCTTGAATCATCGTTGTAAGTTACGACAACAGTTGCTGGGACAACTCCAACTTTTGAAGTATCAGGTGTGTTATTCCCCTTCCAAGTAACACTCTTAACATTCTTAATGGTATCGAAATCCTTAATTCCCTTTTGAGGATCCGGAGTTTCATTGACATAAACTGAAAAGTCTTGGCCTTCAATTGGATTCTTTTCAGCATCTGATTCCCCATTATCAGTGACAATAACAGTAACTGGTACAACTTTGTGACTATTATCTGGGAATGTTACTTCAACGTAGCCAACTTTTTGCTTAGGAGCAGAAGTATCTGGTGCACCATTGTACCAAATCACATCAGTACCGGCTGGCAATTGAGGATTTTCTTTACCAGCTTGATCAGCGTTGTAAACACCCTTTCTTGCCCAGCTCTTATCACTAATGTTAGTGCCTTTAGCTACAGTAATTGTTGTTGTTTCAATTGGATAACGATCAGCATCACTTTGAACATTTACCCAAACTTTTTGTTCATTTATAGATCCGTCTGGATAAGTTACTACAACAATACCAGTAGTCCAGCCTGCCTTAGAAGTATCTGGAACGAATCCATTTCTCCATCTAAATGTAGCCCCAGTTTGTTCATCAGCATTCAAAATACCTTTTCTAGCATAACTAGAATCGCTCATATCTTGTCCAACATAAGCATATTGAATATTTGGCTGTAGAGTATGCTTTTCAGCATCTGATTTTTGGTTATCAGTAACATTAATATTTACTTCAACTACTTGGGAACTTCCATCTGGAAATGTTACTTTTACATGGCCTATCTTCTTGTTAGTTACACTAGTATTAGGTACTCCACCTTCCCAAGCATAAGTAGTACCGTCTGGCAACTGTGGAGTTGTTCCCCAAGCCTTATCGGCATTGCCAATACCATCTTTGGCACGATTAGTAAGATCAGTGTTTATTGGGACAGTAATGTCTTGAGTAATAATTTTATACTTATCTGCATCACTAATAACATGAACAGTAACATTAACACTGTTTTGTGAACCATCCGGATAAGTTACCACTACAGTTGCTGGCTTGTCACCGCTAGTTGAAGTATCAACCTTGCTTGCCCAAGTGTAAGCACTTGAATCAGTTGGCAAATTAGTTGACTTATCCTTGTCAATTGCGTCAATTGCACGATTAGTTAAATCTTCATTCAACTTAGCATTGATATCTTTACCAACTACAGTTGATACGTTAGCATCTTCATAAACGTTAACAGTAACATCAACTACTTGAGTTGTTCCATCTGGATAAGTTACTTTAACTTGACCACGTTTTACCCCACCATCTTTAGTAGAAATTGGTGTACCTTGCCAGTCATATTTAGTACCATCTGGTAGCTTGGTGTAAGTTTTACCATCTTGGCTTGCATCCCCATCACGGTTAGCAATTAAATCTTCAGGATTTACAGTATCATTCTTTTTAACATTTAAAGTCTTAGAAACTGCGTTGTATTTTTCATTGTCCCCAATAACGTGAACAGTCACTTCAACTGGGTCTGACTTAGAACCATCTTCATAAGTTACTTGAACATAACCCTTGTGATCACCAGGCTTAGTAGTATCAACTGCTGGGTGAGTATCATCAACTACCCAATTGTAGCCAGTAGTCTTGTCAGCTGGTAATGAATCGTGATTAGTGATTGCATCATATGCATCATCGCCATCTAATTTATGGCTATTATCAACTTTAATAGTGCCTGCTTCAGGAGTGTACTTGTCAGCGTCAGTAATTACATCCTTAACGTTTAAGTCAACAGTCAAGTCAGTAGTGGTGTTATCTTTATAAGTTACAGTGATAACACCTTGCTTCTTATCAAAGTCAACACTCTTCCAAGTAGCCTTGCTAAATGTTGGTTCGTAATCAGAATCAGTAAAAGTAGTAGAACCTGGCTTCAAGTTAGAAATAGCATCTTTATTAGTAATGTATTGACTTGCATCTTGACCAACTAAGTTTTGATCACGACCAACAGTAATTGGACTCTTAACAGTAGGTCCTAAAGGAGCAACTGTGGTTGCAAATGCACCAGCACCACGTGGAGTTTCGATTCTAACGCGAACACCTTCTTTATTAAGGAGTGGCTTAGCTAAGTTAATAGTAAAGTTACCATTATCATCAACATTGCCGCGACCTAATTCATTGTTATTTGAATCGTAAACTACCGCAACAGCACCAGTATCAGTAGATTCATCTACAACGCTACCCTTTAATTGTGCACCGTTGTCAGTAAAGCCTTGACCTTCACCAGTAATTGATGGCTTGTTAACTTCACGAGTTGAGAATTCGAGGTAACGTAATTGACCGTTTCTGATAGCATTGTTAATACTTACAATGTTGTTATAACCAGCTTGTTGATATTCAGAGTGTAAAGTGGTACCAGTAATAGTCCCTGAGCCATTTAATGGCAATTGAACCCGCTTAAAAGTACCCATATTAGTAATACTTGAAGTTGGGTTAAGCATTGCACGTACTGAGTCGTTAGTTGCTACTAATTGACCAGGTAATGAGAAGATACGACTGTTTTTACTGCCATTTTGACTAATATCAAAAATTACGTCAGCAGTGTTATCGAAATTAAAGTTACCATTTGCACCATATTGGTTAACTAATGATAAAGTACCGTTACTACTATCTCTTAAAATAAAAGTACCACGCTTGTAAACATTTAATTTGCTACTGCCACCAACTCTTAAAAGTGCTTGGCTATTCCCAGAACCTCTTACGTTGTTGATACCAGTTGAGTTAACTTCTAAACGAGCACCAGAATTAACATTGACAGTAATTGGTCCCCAAAGTGAAAGAGCACCACCATCGTTGTTCAAATAGAAGTCACCATCACGGTTAATAATCATTTGACCATTATCAGTGCTAAAATCGCTATCACTAAGCTTTTGACCAACGTTCAATGTTACCTTGTTATCCATACGTAAAGTATAGTCACGAGCGCCATCATTGATAATTAACTTACCAAAGACATTTAATTGGGTACCGTCATTACGAAGGAAGATTGAGTTATCAGTTTGGGCTTCCTTAGGGTTGTTAAGAGTTACAGTAGCGCCTTTTTCAATCGTAGTATTAGCAGCACCTAAGTAAAGAACAGAGCCATCACCCCAACTAGAGTTACCATTACCGTTTAAGTTAGTGACACGATTGTTAGGCATACTGAAAGTTGCATTTGAACCTGCATGGAAAATCACAGTACCGTAGTCAGCACCATTTGATAAAACTGCGACTTTAGTTCCATTATCTGGCAAACCATAAGTTGTATGTAAATAATTAGCGTTTAAAGTGGCGTTTTCACCAACTTCAATTTTACGATTGTTACTATCAGAACGTTCAGTTGTTAAAACTGCACCATGGTCTGTGTTAACTGTTACATTAGCATTTGGACTAATAGTAATCCATTGCGCTTCAACACCAGATCTGTTACCACCAGTTTCGGTATATATAGTCTTGTTAGCAAGTGTTGAATAGTAAGATGCACCAGAATTTAAGTTGTCAGTACCAGAAAGAACAATTTCTGCGTTTACAGCATATGCAGCTTGGCCAGCATAAATTGTTACATCATTTAAGGTAATTCTGTGAACTGCACCGCTAGCTTCAGCAATCTTGGAATTTCTGTCATAACCTGTCAAGAAAGCAAAAGGTCCAGTAGCACTCTTTGAAAAGAAAGTACCATTATTAATAGTCCAATCTGCAGTTTTATTACCAGCAGGGTTCATGTAATAACCAATTGATCCCATGTCTACAGTATGGCCATTACCATTAATCGTTAATGTACGTGAAGCAATATTATAACGACTTACATTATTTTGATAATTATTACTGCTAAAATCTGCATTTATGTTAATAGTAGAAATCGTAGAATTTCTTAATGCCCTATCAAAGTCATTCCAATTAGAAACTTCTTGAACAGACGCATCATTAGTAGCTTTACTTTCAGCCAAAGCATCGGTATTTGCAGCTCTTTCTGTCCCACTTACCTTTAATTCAGTTGTATTATTGTTAGCTACTTGACTATCAGTGTTGCTACTTTCAGCAGAAGTTGCTTGATTAGTAGCTACTTCATCTTTACTAGTATTTTGGCTATTATTGCTTGATTGACTAGTACTTGCTTCACTTTCTGTTGATTGTGAAGAAGATGATGCTACTTTACTTTCATTAGTTGCACTACTTTCTGAACTTGCTTCCTGACTTGTATTATCAGCTGAAGAACTTGTTGAAGAAGTAGTAACTGGTAAAGTATCAGCCTTCGCTGTAATTGATTGGCTAGTTAAAAAAACTGTGGTCCCCATTAACACAGAAACTAGCCCCACACTTAACTTTCTCAAAGAAAAGTGTTGTTGTCGATCAGTAGCCATTTTCATGGCCCTCATCTTTTTATTATTTTTAGAAAGCATTATTATTCCTCCCAATACATTTCTATATATATTTATTCATCTAAGACAATATTAATACATTTGGCTACTTATTTCAATGTGGTATACAGCCTGAACCTTACCCCCCCCATGGAGTTAAACGTTTTCTAACTATTGGGTTATAATTATCCTTTCAATTAATTATGTAGTTATAAATACCGCCAACTATTTTATTAAAACAAAGTAAATATTTATTTACATATATACTTTTTAACGTAAAATAATGTTTTTAGGGGGTTGTTTATTTTTCTATAATTATCCGTTTAGGGGACGGGATTAACGTTTTATGGAGGAAATAAACAATTATGATTCGTAAACATTTAGTTAGTGCTGGAATTACAGCACTAGCTGCAGTTATATGCATATGCACTGCTTTAATGTGGTTAGCTGGGTTAGCTTCTCCACTCGTATTAAGTTCAACTGCAATATTAATTATTTTAGGAGTTATTACTGGTAGTTTAATCCCTACAATCTTAATTACCTGGTTAATTATCGGGTTAACTACTATAGGAGCAGCTATTTTACTTATCGGTTACGTTGTTATCGATAATTCCCAAAAAATTCTTTTATTACTTACCTATCCTTTAGTTGCTTCTCTTACAGCTTTAGCTAAAACAATCATTGGACATTGGGGCTGGATTGACCGTGATCGCAACGCAATCGAAAGCTACCTCTCACATTATGATCCAGTTGTAAAATTACAAACGACATATAATGCCGCAAAACTATATCACAAAGAAGCAAAATTTATTGCTAATGAAAAAGAAGCCAACTTGCGTATTCACTTAGCAACTGTTCATTGGGTTCATAGTAACCAATTTAAGCAATTTCATGATATTGAATACAAAACTGTTTTAAGACGAATTTCAAAAGTTTTAAAGCAATTGCGCTTTCCATCTGAACAACTATATTATATTGGCAATTCAACTTTTTTGATTATTTCATATGCCTTAGCTGAAGATACTTATATATATAAAAATAGGCAAACTAAACAAGCTCTAGAAGCATTAGAGGTTGAAAACCACAATCCTCAATTTAAATGGGGTACCTTAAAAGTAGATCAAACTAATGTAAGTTCATATACCGAATTAGAACACGCTTTACGTCACTTGACCCGTGATATGGAAACTGACTTAGTTGTTGAATACTTAAAGGGGGCTGAAATAAATGGTTAATTTCTTCTTTATTTTAGCCGATGTCATTACGATTCTTTTTGCAATATTAATCATCATCTTATTAGTATGTCAGTGGGTCATTTATTTTAGAGTAGAAAAAACAATTCTAAGTAAAGAAAGTTCCTACGAAAAGGAGGAACAAAATGCTTAGCGAAGTATTGATGATAATAACTCTTATTTCAATCTGGCTCTCAATATTGATGTCAATGATTACACTTGGTGGAGCAACACACTTTTGGTTAAAGCAATCAAAAGTCTTGGTTGATGTAAAACCACTAAAAAAATATCCTAAAATTTCAATTATTGTTCCTGCTCATAATGAGGAATTAGTAATTGCCCAAACTACTCAAGCTTTATTAGACTTAAATTATCCTAAAGATAAGTTAGAATTATTACTTTATGCCGATAATTGTGTAGATAAAACTGCCGATGTCATGCGGTCAGTGACAGCATCAGCACAAAAAAATGGTTATCATATTCAAATTATTGAGCGCAAAGGTACTGGTGGTAAAGCTGGCGTATTGAATGATGCCTTGAAAATTGCCAAAGGTGACTACTTAGCAGTTTATGATGCTGATGCAATGCCAGAAAAAAATGCACTATACTTCCTAGTTAGAAAAGCACTTGAAAATCCGCAAAAATATGTGGCAGTTTTCGGACGTAATAAAACAAGAAATGCTGAACAAAATTTCTTAACTCGTTGTATTAATCAAGAAATTGTTGTTACCCAACGTATCCAACATTGTGGAATTTGGCATTTATTCCAAATTGGCCGTATTCCTGGAACTAACTTCATAATCCAACGAAACTTTGTTAAAGAAATCGGTGGTTGGCGTAATGGAGCCTTAACTGAAGATACAGATATTTCATTTAAAATTATGCAATCAGGTAAATTAATTGCCTTAGCATATAATTCCGAAGCGTTTCAACAAGAACCTGAGCGATTACATGACTATTATTTCCAACGCTTACGTTGGGCTAAGGGAAATTATCAAGTGGTCATTAATAACTTTGTTCATTTATTTGATTGCTCTAATTGGCGAGTAAAACTAGAAACATTATATTATTCATGTACTTTCTTTTGGTTTAATGCTGCTATTATTTTATCCGATTGGATTTTCTTTTCTAATGTCATCGCCTTAATTATTCGTCTATTTAATCCAGAGTTTCAAATTCCGTTTACCTTTGGAGAAAGTAATATTTTAATCACACAATTATTACTACTCAATTGGTTGTTCATGATTATTTTATATTTATTGCAAATCAATACTGCTATGTCAACTCAGTATGGTCAAGCAACCACTCACCAAATATGGCTTGGATTAGCTTCATACTTTACTTATTCACAATTATTTATCATAGTTTCTGTTCATGCAGTTTGCTCCGTTATATTAGATGATCTTTTTCACAGAAATAAAACTGTTTGGGTTAAAACGCGGCGTTTTAATGATTAATGGAGGATATCATGAAGCAAAAAATCATGTGGGTAATTTTACCGATCATTATTGCAAATTATATTGCGACTTTTTACTTTATTAGAACTAAAAATCCTGAACAAATACAGATAAAAACATATCAAGATTGGAAAAAGAATTATTTAGTTACTAAGAACTCAAATCAAGTATTTGTCAATGCTGGAACAAACAAGCACCCTGTTGCATTATCTGAAGCACAAGGATTTGGCTTAATTATTACAGCTAAAGCTGGTAAACGCGGTTGGGCAAGTGAGACGGAATTTGATAAGTTACTAAATTATTATCTTGCACATCAAGACTACGTAGGTGACCACCATACTCAAAAAGTTAGTTTAATGCAGTGGAAGCAATATTATAACCATCATGGTAAGTGGGTCAGTGAATACAATAGCGCTACTGATGGCGACTTATATATCGCCACTGCTTTAAATACAGCTGCTAAAGTATGGCCGCAAAAAGCAAACTATTACCATAGTCTAGAAGCAAAACTAGCCAATGATATTTTACGTTACGAGTATAATCCACAAACTGGCGCCTTAACAACGGGGGATTGGGTTAGATTAGATTCTTACTATGCCAACTTAATGAGAACTTCTGACGTATTGCCTTTTGTTTTTACTAACTTAGCTAAAACGACTGGGAATAAACAATGGTATGCTGTCCAAGACTCCATGCTAGAAAAATTAGTAAAATTATCAAAACAACATAAAGCAGGATTAGTTCCTGATTTTGCTTGGGTAGGAAGAAATTATGCCAAACCAGTTGCACCAAAAACAATTGCCGGAAAAAATGATGGCTATTATGCCTACAATGCTTGTCGCGTTCCAATTATGTTAGCAAAAAGTGAAAGTCCCAAAGCAAAATTTGTGGAGAAGCGTATATTGCATTACTTTTCTAAACAATACAATGTCTTTGGTGGCTACAAGTTAAATGGTGAACGCTTAGTCAAAAATCAATCACCTAGCTTTAGTGCTCCAATCTTTTATGCAGTCAATCAATATCGTGGCCAAGGCTATGACAACCTATTCGTCAGCCAAAAATATATTTTCAGCAAAGCTTTACCTAAAAATGATTACTATGGAGCCACTCTTACTACTTTAGTTGCGGTAGAAGGTTGGGAATAATTTCCTTCGCTTATTACTTGCACCCTAGTTTTTAGATATGATATTCTTAAATAAATTAATACCAGGAGGGATAATAAATGATTAAAATTAGTCATTCTCAATTAAATAACTCCCTTTCCTCAACCTCATTGATAGCTGTGGTTGGGTAATTTGGTATTTTCAAATTTAAGATATTACTACCGACTCTTTCAACCACTAAGTTATAGTAACTTAACCAATGAAAGGGTCGTTTTTTATTGCCAAGAGAATGGAGTAACAAGATGAAACAACAGCCTAAAGAGCATTTAAAACGCTCACTCGGTTTTGGATCTGCAATTTCAATTGTTATTGGAACAATTATTGGTTCCGGAATTTTTTTCAAACAAGGATCAGTTTTAGATAGTGCTGGAAATTCAACATTAGCAATTTTGGCTTGGATTTTAGGTGGGATTATTACTTTAGCCGGTGGTTTAACCATTGCAGAAATTGGCGCACAAATGCCATACACCGGTGGTCTTTATATTTATATTGAAAATATTTACGGAAGAATTGCTGGTTTTTTAGCTGGTTGGATGCAAATAATAGTTTATGGTCCTGCAATCATTGCATCAGTTGCTGGTTTTATGAGTATTTTGCTAACCAACTTCTTTGGATTAGGAACTGAATGGCGTATTCCTTTTGCTGTTAGTTGTATAGTTTTAATTGGACTAATGAATCTTTTAGAAAACAAAATTAGTGTTCTTTTTTCTGTAGTAACAACTTTAGGTAAGTTAATTCCTATCGCTGCTATCATTATTTTTGGACTTTTCTGGGGAAATCAAAATGCACTAGGACAAACAATGACTGAAATTAACCAATCTACTGGGAATTTTGGTGTAGCGGTTCTAGCAACTTTATTCGGGTATGATGGTTGGATTTTAATTGCTAATCTAGGTGGCGAAATGAAGAATCCTCAAAAATTACTTCCTAAAGCCATCATTTTAGGGATTACTTGTGTCTTGATTATCTATACATTAATTACTATTGGAATTTTACGCTTTTTACCAGCTGAACTAATTCATCAGCTCGGCGAAAATGCTCCTGCTTATATGACTACAAAAGCCTTTGGCCCAATTGGTGGTAAATTAATGTCAGCTGGAATTATTATTTCTATGCTTGGAACTTTAAATGGTAAGATGTTAACATTTCCACGAATAGTCTTTGCAATGGCAGAAAGAAAGGATATTCCTTTTTCAAAATCTTTAGCCTTTTTAAGTAAAAAAGGCAAAGCCCCAATAAATGCAACTATTTTTGTTTCAATACTAGCTTTTGCAATGATGTTATTTTTCAATCCAGATCGTCTATCAGATTTATGTGTGTTTACTGTTTATTGTTTTTATTTACTTGCCTTTTTCGGTATTTTTATTTTACGTAAACAAAACAAAAACAGACCATTCTCAACACCACTTTATCCACTAGTCCCAATTGTTGCAATCGCTGGCGGAGTTTTTGTTTTAAGTTGTGAGTTAATCAATGATTTTCATGGAGTTATTTTATTCTTGGGATTTGTAGTTTTAGGTTTACCTATTTTTTATCTAGTAAAAAGATATTACGGCGAAAAGATTTAAAGAAAAAAGCACCAATTGGTGCTTTTTTCTTTAACTAATCTTCCTTTTTAGCTTCATTTAATGATTTCATAATTGAAGGATTCTTAGAATGGCAATCTTTCAACATTTGTAAATCTTCTTCATTTAGTTCTACAACATACTTACTCATAGTAGTTTCCTCTTTTCGATTGTAGTAATACCTAAAACTAGGTTAGTTTAAATGTACCACTTTTTGAAGAAGATGGTTCACTTAAATAAACTAAAAATTGTTTACAATTTACAAGACATCGTTATCATAGTTACTTCAGGGTATTTTTCCATTTCTCCTGTTGGTTCAAAACCTTGTCCTTGCCAAAAATGTTTACCTGAATAATTTTTATCAGAATAACTTAAAATTATTTCTTTAATCTTGAAATTTACTAAATGCATTTTTAGAGACCTAATTAATGCACTTCCTAATCCACGACCAGTAGCTGATTTTTTCACCATAAACCATCCAATTATTGCAGCATCTTCTTCTGGAAATTTTAAAATCAATTCACAAAAAGCTATCAATTCTTTACCTTTCCAAAAGCCCCAAAACTGCTTTGAATCTTGTGACAAACCACTATCCGGCAAGGCTGTTAACAGATGTTTTAAATGTTGATAACTCAAAATTTGCCCCATTTGCTTAAAATATTGTGGCTGAGTCTGACAAAGTTTATAAATTTGGAATAAATCCTGTTCTGATAACAGGCTTGCACTAATTCCTTGAGGCAAGCTAGCTTTAAAATCCATACTTATTCCATTTCTAATAAAATTTAATTACCTGTTGATTCATATCCACTTCTGCCTTAATCCCAAAAGGAATAATGCAGCGTGGTGTACTGTGTCCAATATTTAAGTTATATACAATTGGTAAGTCAGCATTCTTAATCTCTTCAAGTAATATATCCTTATATTCTTCATAATATACTTTATCTTGTGGTTGTCCTACCAAAACTCCATTAACTACATCAAAAATACCATAATTAGCTAAAGCTCGAACCATTTTGCGATATTTTTCTGGAGTAGATTTTGCTTCACTGGACTCTAAGAGTAAAATTTTTCCTCGCCATTCATCAAGACTAGGGAATAAATGATATTTTTGAGTTAAAGAGACAGTGTCTTCATAGCGTGAATTATCAAAAAAATCATACAGTGATTCAATACAGCCTCCCAAAATTTCACCACTAAATTGTTTTGTTCCTCTTAAAAGTTCAAAACCTGTATTTTTATGGCTAATTCGTGGACTGCCAACTGCTTGCCTGCTAAAGTCACTTCTTTCTTCATACCAAACATCACTTGGGTGAATTTCTTTAATAGTACCTGTACTTATTAGTTCTTCAAAATAGCTCTTACTATATGGCAACATTTCTCGATCTAATTCACAGACATCAGTTAAAAAGGCTTGTCCATAAAAAGTTTTTAGTCCCACTTTATTGAGCATGAAGTGATTTTTGGTAGTATCAGAAAATCCTAAAAAGCTTTTTTGCTTAACAGCTTCCTTTAATTCATCATGTTCAAAGAAATATGGCAATAATCTATAAGTATCATCCCCACCAATTGCACATAAAATCATGTCAATTGAATCATCTCTAAAGGCAGCTAGTAAATCTTCAGCTCGTTTTTCAGGATGTTTCTTGATATAGTCTATGCCTTTTAAACTATGGGGCATAAACTCTACCTTTAAGCCATAATCTTTTAGTCTTTTTAAGCCTAATTTTCGTTCATGGGATACTGCATCTTCACCTAAAACACCACTTGATAGGCTGACAATCGCAACTTTTTTTACTTTCATAACTGACACCTCACAATGTAATTTAAATTATGAAGTATTATAGCACAGCAAAATTTAATCCCAAACAAAAACCACCCAGTTATAAAAAATGAGTGGTTTTAACTTAATACATTTTTTCTTTTTCTAAAATGTCATCAATAACATCTTGCAAAGTTATTGCCTTCATCTGATTAAAAGCACTATTTTGAATCTGTTCATAAAATCCATTTAAACTTGTTTGAATATTACGCCCCACTGGACATTTAAGATTAGTTTGGGGATCAACATGAATTAATTCATGATCCATATCTATTGCCATATAAATCTCAAACAAAGTAATAGCACTTGGCTTTCTAGTTAATTTGGCACTTGCTTTCCCCTGCCTAGTTTCAATTAAACCTACATTGCGTAAATCTGACATTAATTGTCTAATAATACTTGGATTTGACTCAATACTAGCGGCAATTGCCTTACTAGATAAATCCCCATTTTTAAAAATTTCTAAGTAGCTGAGTAAGTGAATAGCATCACTAAATTTATAAGAATACTTCATGTCACTTATTCTAACTTGTTAATTTTTAACGTGCAAGTATTTCTTTAATTGCAGCTTCTAAAGATAAGCTTGAATGACCTAAAACATCAGCTAAATCGGTTGTATCTTCATCAAGTGCCCCATCATAAATTGGTTGTTCAAATGATGCAAATAAAGTTGCCATTTCAGGTTTTAACCCAGTATTTTCAAGATACTTCACATATTCATCTTGACTCACATGCTTAATTTCAAAGTTATTTCCAGTTGCAGCCTGCAATGCATGACCTAAATCTTCATAGTTGGCACGCTTACCTGAAAATTCATAAATTTCTTTTGAAGTTTCTGCTGTTAAAACATTTACTGCAGCTTCAGCATATTCACGCTCTAAAGCCCATCCAGCATAGCCCTTTGCCCAGTAAAGTGCCGCTTGCTTATTTGCACCACTTTGTAAAAAGCCCATTTCATTTTCAAGATACCAATTATTACGCAAGAAAGAATGATGAAGTCCGGCTTTTTTAATAGCTTCTTCTGTTATCTTATGATCACTTGCAAGCCAGTTATCGGAATTCTCAGCTTTAGGAAAACTCGTATAAGCAACAAATTTAACATTATTTTTAACTAATGCATCTACTACATTCTTTTGTGCTGTTGCACGATCAACCTTGCCACCTGGTTGTGAAGAAATAAATAGCACTTTATCAACGTCTGTTAATGCCTTAATCATAGCATCTTTGTCATCATAATCACCTTGACGTACTTCATTATTTGGAAATAATTTTTTTGCTTTTTCTAAGTTTCTAGCAACAACAATAACGTTATCTTCCCCAACTAACTTATTTAAGAGCTTAACAGCTACTTGTCCAAAATTACCTGTTGCTGCAGTAATTGCATACTTCATATTTTTACCTCTCTCTTTTTACTTGTTGATTTATTTATTACACGCTTAGTGTATCACATGTTAGTTTATTGTCAACAACTATAAAACAAAAAGATCAAAAAAAGAATCAAGCTATATAAATGGCTTGATTCTTAAAATTATTCTTCATCAATAATAGTTGACAAAGCAGCTTTTTTATCTATCTAAAATTGCATCAGCGTATGGCAATTCAAGCGAAGGATCTGCATTTAAATCTAATCCACTAAATTTACCTGCTTTATATAAATTATATGCAGCTGCACCTATCATCGCAGCGTTATCACCACATAATTTCATTGGCGGAATAATTACCTTTGGTTTAGTATCTAACTTACCAATTTCTGCTTCTAAACGTTCACGTAAACCTCGGTTTGCTGCCACACCACCACCTAAAACAAAAGTTTTAGGCTTGAATTCTTTGATTGCCCGAATTGTCTTATGACTTAAAACATCAACAACTGCGGCTTGAAAACTAGCAGCTAAATCATATTTATCAAGCTTTTCACCAATTTGATCTGCATGATGACATGTATTAATAAAAGCACTCTTGAGTCCTGAAAATGAAAAATCATAATCATCATCTTCAAGCATCGCTCTAGGGAAATTGAAAGTGTCGTTTCCTTGATGAGCCCAGGTATCAATAGTTTTTCCAGCTGGATAATTAACACCTAGAACTCGACCAATTTTATCATAAGCTTCTCCAGCTGCATCATCACGAGTATCACCAATAATTTCAAAATTAATCGGATCATGCATCAAAACTAATTCTGTATGCCCACCAGATACTTGTAAAGCTAAGGCTGGATATTCTATTTCATCTTCAAGTTGAGCAGCCATAATATGACCCATAATATGATCAACACCGATTAAAGGAATCCCTGTAGCCATACTTGCAGCTTTTGCTGCACTAACACCAATTAAAAGGGCTCCAACTAGACCTGGCCCATAAGTCACTGCGATTGCATCTATATCATTCCAAGTGACTTTTGCTTCACTTAATGCTTCTTTAGTAATTTGAGTGATTACTTCAATATGATGTCGAGAAGCTACCTCTGGAACTACTCCGCCAAACCGTTGATGTGATTTTATCTGTGTAGCAACAACTAAACTTTCAATTTCACGGCCATTCTTAATAACCGCAGTTGAAGTTTCATCACATGAACTTTCATAAGCTAAAATTCGAATATCCTTTTTATCTGTCACTTTGTATCTTCTTTCCCTTCAAGATGTAAGACCATATTTATAGCATCCATATGATCATCTTGGTAATACCCTGTCCGAACGAATTGAGCTTCAAAACCTAAGCTTTTATATATTTTTTGTGCAGGTTCATTGTCAGCTCTTACTTCAAGACTAACTTGCGCTGCACCATTTTTCTTAGCGATTTCAATTATCAAGTTTATTAAATAATGACCAATTCCTTGGCCTTGATAAGCTGGGGCAACAGCTATATTGGTAATATGACCCTCACAAGGAATAAATCTTCCTCCAATAAAACCTACTAGTTGAGCCTTATCATAAATAACTAAATATAAAGAATTATGCTTTTTGCGTAGTTCACTAGCAAATGAAAATGATGACCAAGGTTGTTTCCCTTGATATACCTTTTTTTCTAATTCTAACAAATCTGGTATATTCATTTCACTAGCTTGCATAACTTGCATAGTTCGCCCTGCAAGATTAATCACATATGGTGTGAAATTTAAATTAACTTCTGGTTCTTCTTTAAAAAAATGCCTAAACTTCTTCAACATAATTACTATCTGGTTCAAACGGCTTACCAGTCTTCTTGTGCCAATCCATTTCAGCTTGTGTTCGTCTCAAATAGCGTGGTACAAGTTGATCTGCATCTATAACTTCACTGGTTAATGCTAACTTAGCAATTTGGCTAGCATGAACCAGATTTTCTTCTTCATTACCCCAAATAATGTCACAAGAAAGGCTATTTAGCAAGTCTTTATGATTATCCATTCCAGAACCTAAAATAATTAGTTTCTGAATATTTTTATCAGCTAAAACAATTTTAAGATCTTTTAATAATGCTTCCAAACTATAATGTCCATCTGGAATTACTTCTGTTCCATTTGTATAAGCTCCTGCAAAGAAATTATCATTTCTTGCATCTAAACAAACCAAAGTCAAACTATCAGCAGTTTGCTTATTGGCTGCTAAAGCTTGTAGCGTAGAAATTCCTACTATCTCTTTATTTAAAATGCTAGCAAACATTTTCATAGTAGTAATTCCAATTCTAAGTCCAGTATATGAACCTGGACCTATTGCAACTGCAAAGCGATCAATTTGATTCAAAGATAAATTACAATCTTTTAAAAGTTTATCAATCATAGGATCAAGATGTTCACTATGATTTCTTTGATCTTTTTCTTCTACTTGCTTGATGAGCTTTTCATTTTCACTGAGACTAATAGTTAAAA
>NZ_SDGL01000018.1 GCF_007095465.1 Lactobacillus mulieris | reverse complement strand
TATTACTATTTACAAGTCGAGTCTAACAAGATTGGACTTTTTTATTAACTAAAACGATTTAACTAGCACCACGCGTAATATTTATCAAAAGAAGAAAATCTTGAAACTAGCCATATTAAGCGTCTCAATACTTTTTCTGGAATTGCGACTGTTTTTAAATTGCCGAGTGATAATGCAATTGTTGTTGTACCAGGCGCTAATAATCTTTGTGATGAGACAGTTTTAACTGAAAATCAAAAGTTAATCACTAATAGTGATATTTTCCTAACCCAGTTAGAAATTCCACTAGAAATAGTATCTGCTGGTTTAAAGCTTGCGAAGAGTCATGGTGTAATTACGGTCTTAAATCCAGCTCCATATCAAGACTTACCAGAAGAGGTTTTAACAAATACCGATTATATTACGCCTAATGATACTGAATTTGCTGGCTTAGCTGGTAAAGAAATTCACTCTAAAGCCGAGCTATTTACAGCAATGCTTGAATGGCAAGCTAAACATAGCACGCGCTTAATTGTAACTCGTGGTGAAGATGGGGTTTCTTATGTTGAAAATGGTGAAGTTGTCACTGTTCCAGCAATTTTAACTCATGCTGTTGATACAACTGGAGCTGGTGATACTTTCAATGGGATCTTTTGCTATTGCTTAGCTAAAAAAATGCCACTTGAAGAAGCAATTAAAACAGCAAGATTAGGTGCATCCCTTGCAGTTAGAAAAGTTGGGGCTCAAACAGGTATGCCAACTTTAGCAGAAATAGAAAATTGGAGAGAAGAAGAATGAAAAAAGTAATCTTATCTATTGATACAGGTATTGATGATGCAATGGCACTTGCTTATGTTTTAGGTTCAAAAGAATTGGACTTAATTGGAATTGTCGGAACTTACGGTAATGTTTACACTAAGCAAGGTGTAAAAAATGACTTAGCATTACTAGAAATGTTAGGTAGAAAAGATATCCCTGTTTACCTTGGTAATGAACACGCAATTGACAAGGACGATTTTGAAGTTTCAGAAGTCAGTGCTGATATTCACGGCCAAAACGGCATTGGTGAAGTTGAAGTACCTGCAGCAACTCGTCAAGTTGAAACTGGTGATGGTGTTGATTTTATTATTGATAGCGTTAAGAAATACGGTAAGGATCTGACAGTGATTGCTACGGGACCAATGACTGACTTAGCTCGCACTTTAAAGAAATACCCAGCTTTTAAAGATGAAGTAGGTCAAGTGGTGATTATGGGTGGTGCTTTGGCATGTACAGGGAACGTTACGCCATATGCAGAAGCCAACATTCACCAAGACCCACTTGCAGCTAAAATTTTATTCGAAAGTGGTACTCCAGTTATTATGGTTGGCTTAGACGTTACTATGCGTACCCCAATCAGCTTGGAAGATACTCAAAAATGGCGTGATACCAAGACTGTTGCTGGTGAAAAGTATGCTGATATTGTGGACTACTACATTCATATTTATGATAAGTATTCTCCATATCTCCATGGTGGTAGTCTTCATGATCCTTCTGCAACATGTGCTGCAGTTCACCCAGAATGGTTCACAATGCTTCCACTTCATATGACTGTTGAAACAGAAGGTGAAACTGCTGGCAGAACCATTGGTGTTATGGAAAAATTACGTGAACCAAATCCAAATGTCAAAGTATGTATCAATATTGAAGCTGAAAAGGTTCGTCAAGATATTTGTAACACTATTCACGGTTTGTTCACTAAGTAATCAGGAGGTCCACAATGGATAAAGTAGAAAAAGCAGTTGATCCTAAGATTAAGAAATTACTTTTAAGTCTCTTTGTTCTTTTTATTATGACCAACTTGATGGTCCAAGCCTTTGTGACCGCCTCACCTTTAATTGCGAAAAGTTTTAAAATTACTGCTAGTTTATCTAGTATGCAGTCAACTATCACTACCTTAGCGATGGGAGTGGGTAGTGTTATCTTTGGAACATTGTCAGATTATATTCCAGCGCGTAAGTTGCTTTTATTTGGAGTAACTTTAATTAGTGTTGGTTCAATTATTGGCTTTGCTTTTCAAAGCTTCTACGTTTCAATTATTATTGCTAGAGCTTTGCAATCATTGGGGCAAGCAACTATTAGTTCATTAGTTATCGTTATTATTTCACGGTATATTTCAGGAAAGGCAAAAGTGCGTTACTTTGCTTACTACACAGGATGCTTCCAAGTAGCACAATCAGCTGGGGTTTTAATTGGTGGCTTAATTACAGCTTATGTTCCATGGCAAGTGCTTTTATTATTACCTTTAGTAGCAATCTTCTTCTTACCAATCATTTTGACTTGTGCGCCTAATGATAATGGTGGGACTAAGCAACATGTTGACTTTATGGGCTTATTAATGTTTGCCGTAACAATTATTCTATCAATTTTATTTGTAAATAGCTTAACGATGGGATATTTAGTTGGAATTTTGGTTTTATTGGCTATTTTCTTGGTTTACATTAGCAAGAATAATAAGGCTTTCATTACTCCACAATTTTTCAAGCAAAATAGAAGTTTCCCACGTGCCATTTTAATTACAGTTGGTATTTACTGTGGTCAGTTTGCTTATACTTTCTTAACTACTTTTATTGTTAGCTATGGTTATCATCAAAGTTTATCAAATGTCTCAGCAATTTTCTTACCTGCTTATATTGCTAGTGCTGTAGCTGGTATCCTTGGAGGAGATAAGTTTTTAAAGATTTTAGGCCAAGAAAAGACTATTATCTTAGGGATGATTATGATGACTGCTGGCTTTTTAGTTGCAGGTTTACTCATTAATCTAGGAAGTGTCGTTTTATCAATTGGAGCTGTTCTATACTTTGTTGGTAACACGATTATGTATTCACCACTACTTGATACTGTAACAGGCGTTATTCCTAAATCAGAAATTGGCCGAGGAGCAGGGATGTTTGATTTATCAATTAATATTTCCGGCTCATTAGGCGTTGCAATTAGTGGTAAGTTAATTAGTACTAAAGCTTTTGATGGCTTTAATTTCTTCCATGCTAATGTAGGACTAGTAACTTTCCAAAATATCTTCTTAGTCTTTGCACTTATTGCATTAATTACAATTGTTACTTATTTTGCATGTCAAAATAAATTTGAAGCTGCAATGAAGGCAAATGCATAAGATATACTATATTTGATAAATTAATAAAAGAAAGGTATTAAATAATGAACGACGAAAAATTTATGCAAGAAGCAATTGAATTATCAAAAAAAGCGGTAGAACATGGCAATGAACCATTTGGAGCAGTGCTTGTCAAAGATAATGAAGTTGTTTTTACAAATGAAAACCAAATTTTCACTGCAAATGATCCCACTTTTCATGCCGAAACAGGCTTGATTCGTCGCTTTTGTACCTCAACAGGAATTACTGATTTAAGTGAATATACTTTATATACATCTTGTGAACCATGTTTTATGTGTTCTGGTGCCATGGTTTGGTCAAAGTTAGGCCGAATGGTTTATGCGGCAAGCAATGATGATTTAGAAATGACTATGGGCAAGCACGGATCAAACTGCAGTAAGATTGTTTTTGAAAATTATAACAATGCGCCTACTGTTACTAGTGGCGTTTTACGTGAAGAAAGTGTTGCAGTGTTAAAAGCATATTTCGGCAAATAAAATTTTACTAACAAAGAAAAATGCACCATATGGTGCATTTTTTATATGTGAAAAAAACACCATATGGTGCTCTAGTCACTCGTGAATAAATTAGGGATGTATCTTCATATTATACTAGGGGAGAGTAATTATACTTTAAAAGCTTGATATAATATCTTTATAACGATTGGAGGAGTTAAAATGGATTTCATTAAAAAGCATGTTTTTTGGGTGGGAGAGTTGGTTATTTTATTAGCTTGTTTAATCTGGTACAGCGTAAGTGGGCATACTTTGCCAAGCACCTTACTGAATTCAGTTGCGATTACTGTGTTAGCAGGGTTAATCATCAAGTTAATTAATCGAAAGAAATAGGTGAAAATATGGATGCAAAAGAATACATTGAAAAACTAAATTTAACTCCACATCCTGAAGGTGGTTATTTTAAAGAAGTGTATCAAGCAAAAGGTGAGTATGAGTTGGCAGAAGGTAAAAGAAAATACTTTACTTCAATTTACTTTTTGCTAACACCTGAAACCAAGTCGCATTTACACCGGTTAAATCATGATGAGGTTTGGTATTACCATGATGGAGCTAGTTTAAAAATTCATTGCTTATATCCTGATGGTCATTATCAGTTGGTTAAGTTGGGCAAAGATTTGGCTAATGGTGAGCAATTATCGTTTGATGTGCCTGCCGGTGTTATTTTTGGTTCAGAGTTAGCTGCAGGTGAATTCGCTCTGGTTAGTTGTATGGTGGCACCAGGATTTGATTATCAAGACTTTGAATTATTTAGCCAAGCTGAATTAATTAAGCTCTATCCAGAACAAAAGCAGATGATTATAGATATGGCATATAAAAAATAAGAGGTTAGGATTTTTCCTAACCTCTTATTCTTTAGTTGTAGCTGTCTTTATTTTCTTTTTATAATCTGCAATAACTAAATTTAAGTTCTTTCTACCACGGATTGCACCTGTTGCCAATATTAGCATTGCAAGCAGACCGATGACCATTATAAATATTCCCAATAATAAAACAGGTAAGTTTTTACCCCAAAAGTAGTAAGTCATAACCATTCCAATAGCTGATACTAAAATAGCTAGTTCAAAATAATAGCTTAAATTACGAAGCATATGTTTTTGATAAGCTATTTCAGTTTCATAGCCTTTTTTTAATTGTTCACGTGACATAGTATCCTCCCAATATTAAAGAAGAAAAAAGCTGATACTTTTATAACAAAAGAACGTCAACATAGAAGCTGACGCCTTTTGGATGTTTTTTATGAAGTTTGATGTAGTTTATATTTATAAGTAAAAATATAATTAGTATTTAAGGCCTGGGTTGAAGAATCCTACAAGTACACCAACGAATGCGATAACAACTAAAATTAGCATTGTGTTAATTGCAGAAATTTTCTTCTTAGACATTAACCACCAGCATAATAAGATGAATAATACAGTTAATAATCCAGGATAAATGCTATCAAATTGTTTTTGTAAGCTTAAAAAAGTTTTGCCGGAAGCGTTTTTCAATTCAAAAGCAGTTGAAATGTTTACCCAAGTTGCGGCAACACCACCAACAACCATTGCACCAACAACGCCGATTGCTTTTCTGATTGCACTACCTTGTGCACCAACTAAAAATTCAACGGCTTTATCGCCCATTTCATAACCTCTGAAGAAGAGGTAACGCATACCAAAGTATGCAATTAAGTTCCAAACAATGATGTAGAAGATTGCACCAACTGGTGAACCACCAGTTGACATACCAAGTGCAATACCTAAGAGAATTGGAATTAAAGTACCAACAATCAAGGAGTCACCAATTCCAGCGATAGGTCCCATTAAACCAGCACGCATACCATTGATGGTTTCACCGTCAACAGCATCACCGTTAGCTTTAGCTTCTTCTAGTCCGGCAGTAATACCAACTATAATTGAACCAAGTTGTGGTTCGGTATTGAAGAATGCTGTGTAGGTTTTCATAGCTTCTTTTTGGTCATCTTTTTTGTCATATAATTCTTCGATAATTGGAAGCATGGAAGTTAAATAACCAAAGGTCTGCATGTGTTCTTGTGAGAAACATGTTAAGTGACCGTAGTACCAATGGTGGAAGGCTTTATTTAAAGTCTTTTTGCTAATTTTCTTTCTATCTGTCATTTTAAATATCCTCCTCATCGTCATCGGCACTTGTATCTGAAGTGGTTGGTGCTACTACTTTAGAAGCACGAGCCATTTCGAGTTGATAAGTAAGAAGTGCGAAAATTAATGAAACGATAGCAACTGAAACTAAGTTTAATTTAAGTGAAGCAGCTAAAGTAAAACCAACTAAGAATGGAATAAAGTCTACTGGAGTGTTAACAATTTGACGAAGTAAGATTGCAATCCCAACACATGGAAGCATAGCTCCAACAGTGAATAAGGTCTTCATTGGAATACCATCCATTGGTAATGCGTTACGTAATGCTGTAACGGCTGTTGCTCCAAGCTTAGTCATAATTAAAGTAGGAATGAATGAAAAGCAAATGTGTGAAATCCAAGGATAAGCCCAGTCAACTAAATAAAGTTTGTGGAATTTTCCTTTTTCAACGTCTTTCCACCCCATATGTTGCCACACTAAGTTCATAGTAGCTGTTCCGTAGAATAAAACAGTACCAACAGTACCAACCAACGTACCCATAGACTTAGCAAGGTTTGCGGCATCAGCGCCAGTAGCGCTTAAGCCTTGTGAGTGGATAGCAACCATTGCTAAAGGGATACCAATATAAGAAACAGCCCGAACATCGGCACTTACAGTACCACCTGGAGTAACTAAAGCAATGTAAACAAGTTGCATTGCAACACCACAGGCAATCCCGAGCTTAATGTCTCCTAAAACAATCCCACAGACAAGTCCACCAACTAATGGACGACCTAATGTGTAGTTACCAATTGAAGTACCACCCATCCCAGGCATTGATGATAAACTAGCAAAAATACCTAAGATGATGGCTTGAAGCCAACTAATAGTCATAATTCTTCTCCTCGTATAATCTAATGATTAAAAACCAAACTTGTTCTTATATTTGTCCCAAGTTCCAATTTCTACATCAGGCAATAATTGGAACTTAACTGTGTAGCCAGCCTTGCTGATAGCTTCAAAAGCTTCGCCTTCTTCAGGAGTAAAGCTTTGATTATTGCCAAGTTTAATTGCGCCTGGACGATCATTACCGGGACCGACAACAATTGTTTTGACATCATCAGGAACAAAGCCCATATCTACTAAAATCTTTTTCATATCAAGTGGATTTTTAGTAATTAAGAAATATCTACGGCTAGAAGCAAGTACTTTTTCTTGAACATCTTTAAAGTGATCAAGTGTCCAAACAAAGCCTTTCTTTCCTTGACTTTCAGCTGCTGAGATATATGCTTGCTTTAAAACGGGATTAGTACTTGCAGCGTCATTAATTGCAATAATACCGTCACAAGGCATTTCTTTAGCCCAACGAGTAACTGTTTGACCATGAATCATACGGTCATCAATTCTTACAAATGATACTGACATAAAAATTCCTCCTTATATTTCATCATCATCATCTTCAGGTGCAGCCACCTTGAATTCTTCAAGAGCATTACCTGCTTCGCTTAAAATGGTTGAACTTAAAGTTGTTTTGTCCATAGCATCCATTGAAACTAAAGCAGTTAGAGCCATTGTTAAGTTTGTCCCACCAAAGATTTGTGAATTTGCCAAGAAGCCGCGTTCTGATAAAACACTAGTAAAAGTAGTTAAAGGACTACCACCGACGATATCAGCTAAAACAACAAATTGGTCATCATTTGAAAAATCGTGTCCATCAAAGAAGTGATTAACCTTTTCTTTGAAAGTATCTGCGCTAGTCCCTGGTTCGAGTCCTAAAGCAAATACACGGTTGATTTGATCTCCAGCAAACATTGCTAGTGAAGTTTTTAATCCGTCGGCGAAACCGCCATGGCTAACAAGTACTAAGTATTTCATAAACTTGCTCCTTTCATAATTTACAAGTTTACTATAATCTACTGTAAGCGATTACATAAGTGAAAAATGTCATAAAAAGTAGTAAAAAGTATATGACAAATGTCACTAAGTAATGCGCTTACATTTATAATACTTTTAGTTTTAAGAATACTCTGGTTACAATTAAACTAGGAAATATATGGAAGGAAATTGAATTATGCGGATTATTTTTAGCGATATTGATGGTACCTTAATAAATGATAAATTAGAAATTTTGCCAAGAACTAAGGAAAGTATTTTAAAAGAAGTAAAAAAAGGAAATCTTTTTGTTCCTGTATCCGCAAGAAGTCCTTTGGCAATGCAAACTGTCATTAAGCAGCTAGGAATTAAGTGCCCACTTTCTGCTTTTAATGGTGCCTTAATTCTTAATGAAGAAGGAGTACAAATTTATAGCAAGCCTCTTCCTTTAGCCGAAGCTAGAGAAATTGTTAAAGAGTTAAATGATTTAACAAGTATAACTTGGAATATTTATTCTGGTTTAAGTTGGTTAACTCAAAAGCCTAAGACTCAAGCATTATTAGCTGAAGAAAAAATTGTAAAATTGCGAGCTAAAGCCATTGATATATCAGAAATTGAAAATTTAAAATGCATACATAAAGTTTTGGTAATGGGACCTAAAAATATCTTGGATGAATTACTGAAAACCTATTCTCAGCGCTACAATAACTTATATTTAGTTAAATCTAAGGATACTTTATTAGAAATAGTTGCTTCTGGAGTAGAGAAAGCTGATTCCATTAAACGAGTGTCTGACTACTATCATGTTGAAATTAGTAATACACTAGCTTTTGGAGATAACTACAATGATGAAGGAATGTTAAAAACCGTTGGAAAAGGTTACTTAATGGGAAATGCACCAGAAGAATTAAAGAAGCATTATCCGTATATAACGGCTGATCATAATCATGATGGAATCGCTGAGGTCTTAGAGAATCTTGAAAATTAGTAAGAAAACAAAACTATTTTTATTAAGTAAATTAGCGCTAGCTTTGTTAATTGTTCTTTGTTTTTATTTTGCAGTTCTTACTCAAAGCCAAAAAAAACAAAAGATAATTGGCGTAAGTTATATGACAATGAATAATAGCTTTTATCAAGTTTTAAATGAAGAAGTTGAAAAACGGGTTGATGCACGAGCTGATAAGTTGATAATTCGTGATCCAGCATTAGATGCTCAAAAACAAGTTAATCAGATAAATGATTTTATTAAAAAAGGAGTTTCAGCTATTATTATCAACCCTGTTGATGGAAATAATAATAAATTAATAGCGATTTTGAATAAAGCACATAAAAAAAGAATAAAAATTGTAGTAGTTGATAGTCAAATGGCAGATAAGGCTCATGTTGATGCAACACTACTTTCTGATAATTATCAAGCTGGTGTTTTGTGTGCGAAAGCCTTGATGAAGAAGAAAAAGAGAGCCAATATTTTACTACTGGAACACTATAGTGCTATGAGTGCCAATGATCGAATTAGGGGATTTACAGATACTTTATTTAATAAAAACTATCATGTGGTAGGTAAATTAAACACTTTAGGACAATCAGAATATGCTTATCCAGCTGTTTTAAAGAGATTAAAAACGCAAGCTGACTTCGATACAATTATGGCTTTAAATGATCAAGCTGCTGTGGGGGCAATTGCAGCATTAGATAGTCAAAAAGTAAAGCAAGTAGGAGTTTATAGTGTTGATGGGTCTGCCAACATGAAACAATTACTTTTGAATAATCAAAATGCAACAGCAACAGCTGCTCAGTCACCTAAAGAGATGGGGAAGCTAGCTTTTAAGTTAACTTATGACTTATTAGCAGGCAAAAGTGTTAAGTCCAAAATTAAGTTACCAGTGCATCTGATTACCAAGGATAATATTAAAAATTATAATGTTACAGGATGGCAATAATGAAGGGTAGTTTTAAGAAACTTATTGCTTTTAGACGAGTACTAGTTTGGCTGAATTTAATAGCAGTATTGTTTAATAGTTCAGTCTTTTATTTAGCTAGTGTTTATATTGTACAAAGCAATATGTCATTTGAATTCCTAAATAAGATTAACTTTTTACCAGGTGCTCCTTTGACTATTTTTTTGGTCTAGTACTTTGAGTTATCTTTTGTTAGCAATAGTAATGAGCTATCGCCATTATTTTAAAAAAGATGAAGAACATAATAGTCGTTTACTGTTAATTGAATTCTTTTTGACTATTTTGGTTTTCTGGAATTTAAGATTCACTTATAACGGTGTGATATTACTTTATTTTGTGGATTTATTTATTTCTTTGCGAAATAAAGAACCAAGTAGACAGCTTAATTTATGGTTAGGGATGGCTTTGTTTATTTTGGTTATTTTTTCTTTGACAGATACAGTTTTAATTGAAAATATTTCTAATATACCTCAATTGGATACTTATATTGAGTTTTTACCACTATCTACAAAGACGGCAGTAATTTTAATAAGTAATGTTTTAAATGTTGTCAATCTGATTATCTTTATGGGTATCTTGGTACTGTACGCAATTTATCTTCATAATCGTGAATACGAGGTAAAAGAAAAATTAGCTAAGGCAGCGCAAACAAATTTAGAACTGCAAAATTATGCGGCTTTATCTAGTCATATTGCTGAAGATCGTGAAAGAAAAAGAATTGCACGTGATTTGCATGATTCAGTGGGGCATGCATTAACAGGTGTTATTGCTGGTGTAGATGCAGCTAAAGTTTTAATTGATTTAAACCCTGAAAAGGCTAAAGAGCAACTGACTAAGGTTTCTCAAGTGGTAAAGCAGGGACTCGAAGGGATTCGAGCAGCATTAAATAAGTTGAGACCAGGGGCTTTAGAGAATTATACTTTGCAAGCAGCACTAAAAAAGATGTTAAGTGAGTATTCAGAATTATCACAAATGAAGTTTGATTTTCAATATGACTGGGGAAGTGCAGAATTTGAAAAAACAACGGAAGATGTGATTTTCAGAATTGTTGAAGAAAGTGTAACTAATGCGTTAAGACATGGTCATGCTAGTCAAGTAAGTATTCATTTTTTAGTAAATAAAAATTATCAGATCTTAATAAAGGATAATGGCTCAGGTTGCAGTAAAATAAAGCCAGGATTTGGTTTAACACAGATGAAAGAACGTGTGGCAATTATTGGTGGACACATTGAATTTAAGAGTGGGGATGGATTCGAAGTAAAGGTAGATATTCCCAAGGAAGGAGTAAACCATGATTAAAGTTTTAATTGCAGATGATCAAGAGTTAATCAGAAGTTCTATTCAAATTATCTTGGAAGCTAATCCTAAATTTAAGGTAACGGCAACAGTGGCAGATGGCGAAGAAGTTTTGGACGCAATAAAAAAAGAACGTCCAGATGTTATCTTGATGGATGTGAGAATGCCAAAAATGGACGGGACCGTATGCACTAAATATGTAAAAAGTAAGTATCCAGAAATTAAAGTAATAATTTTGACTACTTTTGATGATGATGATTTTATTTTTAGTGCTTTAAAATATGGTGCTTCAGGTTACTTATTAAAAGGAGTTTCCAATGATCAACTTTATCAAGCAATTGAAACAGTTTATCAGGGAGGTGCAATGATTAATCCTAATATTGCTGAAAAAGTATTCAAATTGTTTTCTAAAATGGCCCAATCTAATTATGCAATTCAAGTTGATCAAACAGAAAGTAAGCATTTTTCTAAAAATGAGTGGCGTGTAATTCAACAAGTGGGATTAGGATTATCAAATAAAGAAATTTCTGCAAAATTATATTTATCAGAAGGGACAGTTCGTAACTATATTTCCTCAATTTTAAGTCAATTAGATTTGCGTGATCGTACACAGTTAGCAATTTGGGCCGTTCAAACTGGTGTAACTTCTCGAGATTTTGGAGAATAAAATGGGAAAAAATAAAGCCAAGTTAATAATAGTTACTATTTTTTTATTGTTGTTAATGGGAAGTGTAACTTATTTTGCTAAAATTTCGAGTGAACCTAAGACATTAACAATCGGTGTATATACTGGTAGTTATTGGGATGTACCACAAGGGGATTCATACCACATGATTGATTATGTGATTAAAAAGTTCAAAAAAAGATATCCAAATGTTCGAGTAATCTATGAATCAGGAATAACTAAGACCAACTATCGCTCATGGCTAGCTGCTAGCTTAGTTAAAGGTACAGAACCAGATATTTTTATTGTACCAACAAATACTTTTAATATTTTGGCAAGTGATGGGGCCTTGCTAGATTTAAATGGATATATTAGACATGATAAATTTAAGACGAGTGATTTTTATCAAGCTGCATTAGAAAGTGGCCAATATTACAATCAGCAACTAGCGCTTCCTTTTGAAGTAAATCCAAGTTTAATGGTGGTAAATACTAGTTTACTGGCTAAAGCTAAACTGAAAATTCCTAATTTTAACTGGCAACCAACACAGTTTGAGCTATTGAATAAAAAACTTCGTCAAAAAGATTATTATGGTGTTACAGAAAATTTTAATTGGCAAGCAGCTGTAAATAGCTATCAAGGACAATTATTTACTAGTGATGGTACTAAATCGCAATTAACTTCGAATAAAGTAATGCAAGGGCTTAATTTGATAACTAAGATTGTGCAATTAAATAATAATGTAAACGTAACTAGTGCAATGTTTGATCAGGGAAAAGTTGCCTTTTCACCGATGACTTTGGCGCAATATCGAACATATACATCTTATCCTTATCATGTAACTAGAAATTCTAACTTTGATTGGGATGTAATAAAAATGCCAAGCATGAATAAAAAAAGTGGAACTAAGCTAGCTAATGTTTCATTTGGAATTTCTTCTCATAGTCGTAACGCTACACTTGCTTGGCAGTTTATGAAATTACTAGTATCTAAAGATGTTCAAACTGAATTAATTAAGTATTCTCAAGGGGTTAGTCCTTTAAAAAAGATTGCTCAAAGTACGACAATGAAGAGAATGCTAGTAAGCGAGGGGAGCAACTTAACAACTCAAAAGTTGAATGCAATTTTAAATTCTGGCAATGTTGAACCCAAATTTAAAAAATATTATAGTGTGATGGACGATGCAGATTATCAAGTAGAAAATGGCTTGCAAAGTGGAAAGCTAGAAACAGAAGTTTTTGAAATGCAAAATCATTTAAATGAAGAATTAAAGTAAAGAAATAAGGCTAGGTAAATCCTAGCCTTTTGTAATATTATTTTTGTTAAAAATGAAGTACGCTGCTATCAAATGATTTCGTATCAGGGATGCCAGTGTAAAGCATCATTTGTGACAATTGCTCATTAAGTAGCTTGATTTTTGCTTCAGTTGCTTCTTGGCCTGATTTTAGTAATTCAGATAAAATTGCGCGCCCTACTAAAACCCCGTCAGCTCCCATAGCCATAGCCTTGTAGACATCATAACCAGTCATTAATGAACCATCAACAAAAATGGTCATATCGCTGTCAGCAAGAGCTTCCTTAATAGCGGGTAGCATTTTTAGTGGGGGAACGCCAAATGGTAAACGACCATGGTGGTGAGAAACAACTATTGCACTAGCACCAGCATCTTTAGCTTTGAGTGCATCTTGGACAGATAAAACGCCCTTAGCTACAAACGGAAGGTTTGTTGTATGAGCATATCTTCTTAAATCAGAGAAACTAATTGGTCCCAAATTAATTCCATCAACAACATCATACTTGCCATCTTCACCGGGAACGTGATCAATATCCATACCAACAGCAACGGCTCCTAAATCTTGGGCAAAGCGCAATTCATTGATTATGTCTTCATGTTCTGCAAAGGGTTTAACAATTCTGACAGTATCGCCACTATTTTTGACAATTTCAGCATAATCATGATTACTTTCCATGCCAATCCAATTTAAGAGATTTTGGTTCTTGGCAGCTTGAACCTTTTCTTGCATAGGTTTACGTCTTTTGTCGGGTAATACCTTATTTAAGTGAGAGACTGCTGCTAAGTTAATTGGTGAAGCATATTTTTTGCCAAAAAATTCAGTTGTTAAATCAGGCTTAACTGCATCAATAATGCGCATTTCAGCTAAAATATTATCTAAATAATTGCGATTATGTACATTAGCATCATCAGCGCGCCCACTAGTAACGGGAATCATACCCTTGGGACCAGGCCAAACTTGGGGACTTTCTGGCTCTAATTTTTCAGTAAAAGATGAACCAGAACTAGCATCTACTTTATTTTGCTTGTGAGTCATAATGTATCCTTTCTGTTTAAATAGTTACTTTCATTATAGTTAATTGAAATCTAAGAATACAAATAACTAGTTTAAGCTTCTGAATCAGCAAGAGAGATATTAGCTTTTAAGGCTTTGTTTTTCAAATAAGCTGTGATAATTAAAAAGATAATTAAAACGTTAAAGCATAGTAGAACAGAAATAGCGATGTAGACATTGCTGATGGCAGTAATACTTGAGAGTAGCATTGTCATAAATGGGTCGCTAGCCAATAGTAAGGTATTTAATAAGCTAGCAGTAGAGCCTAAAATGCTTGGTTCTACGGAAGAAATGAGCCACTGATTCATTTTTAAAGAAATTGTCGCTACAAAGAAAGTTAGCAAGGCAAAAGTTCCTAAAATAACAAATAAATTGTTGATGAACAAACTTAAACTAGCAAATAGTGCCAAAATACTTGCCAAAATTGCTAGTAGAAAGACAGAAGTCTTTTTAAAAATCGTCGGACCAAATAAACTACCTAAAATCATGCCAGAGCCAACAATTGTTTCACTAATTGCCAAAGTAAAGCTGTAATTACCAATAAGCATTGTTTGTTTGTGAGTTGCTAAGATAATTGTAAATAGAGGAATTAGTACCGCTAAGACAGCGTTAAGCAAAACTAAGATAGAAATCATAGTTAAAAGATTGTTTTGCTTTTTTACTTGCTTGAAAGATGTTTTTAGTGTTTGGAAAAAGTTTAATTTATTTGATTTAGGAAGCGGCAATTTTTGTGTGTTTACTCGCTTACCAACTAAAGCAAATAAGATACCAGCGATTAAAAAAGTAGCTGCGTTGATAAATGCTAATGAAGAATATGACATAAATAGTAACATGCTAGCACCAGCGAAGCGAGCAAGCATTGAGATTGTTTGCGACATACCATTGGCAAAACCACTACCTTCGGCATAGTTTTCTTTACCTAAGATAGCAACAATTAAAGGCGTAACTAAACCACTTGAGTAAGTACCAAAGGTATCTGAAATAAAGTTCGCTAAGGCAATACACATTACCAAATTCCAATCACTCATTTTGGTCGTTAACAATAAGCCGACGATTGTATAAAGAATACATCTAACTAAGGCAAGGTTAAAAATGCTCTTAAATTTATCCCTAGTTTTGTCGGCGAGGTAACCACCGAAAAGTGTGAAAAACTTTGGAATAGCTTCACTAATTGCGATTAAGGAAATTGCTAAAGAATAATTTTTTAAATTGCTGGCATAGGTCATGAAGGCTAGGTAGAATAAAACATCACCAGCGCTTGAAAGAAAACTACCAGTTGCAAAAAGCCGGAAATTCGAGTTTTTAAAGAAGACTTTCATTTTGTATAACCTTTCTATAGTGGATATTTATGAAATATTTTATAGAAAAGTTTGAGGTGGAAAGGAAAAATGGCGAATATGACATTTTGAAATTAAATATGACATTTATGTAAATGATTTCTAATTCAGTTGGATAATGACAATAACAAATTTAAAGAAAGAGGTAAATACAATGCGTATTATTTTTGGTGATGAAGTTTGGAAGCATTAATTGAATAAAATAAATTTAGGAGGTGAAAGAATATGCATATTAAAATTAAAGTTAGTGTTGAAGTTGAATTCGGCCATTAAAAAATCAGAAAAGTCATAGCTAAGCTATGACTTTTTTTGTACATATAACTTGCAAACATACTAAATTCCAATTATCATTACTCCTAAAAATGGGGGAATGATGATGAAAATTGGAGAGTTGTTACAAAAGTTTCGCCTCGAACAAGGCAAAACACGTAAAGAATTTGCTTCTGATGTAATTAGCCCATCTTACTACTGTAAGATTGAAAAAGGCTCTCATCGGGTATCAGCTGAAGATTTGATTGAACTGCTAAAAAGAAACAATATCCGATTAAGTGATTTTTTTGGAATGTTTGATTCTCAAGATTTGGCCAAGCAGCTTAATCTTTTTCATGAAATGATAGTGGCTGCTCATTATAATGGCGATAAAGATTCACTTAAAAAAATCCCTAACTTGATAGAAAGAAGTCTTTTACCTGAAGAAGTAAAAAAAGAGCAGATACTAATTGCTCGTGGATATCTTGAAATTGATAAAAGTTCAACTGAACCAGTAAATTGGAAACTACGGGAACAACTCAGAGAAAAAGTTTTCAATTTTCCGAATTGGAATGAAGAAAAATTAACGCTTTTTTGTAACTTAATGCCTTTGTACGATTGTTTTAGTGTTAATTTGATTGTTCAGGATATTTTAAAAGAATATAAACCACCATTTTCTAAAGAGCTTAAGAGAATCCTTTTAGGAATTATTTGTAATAATCTGTTCTTAAAACTTAAGATTGGAGAATATGAAGGAATAGATATGTTGGTAACAATAGCTGATGCAATTCCAAGTTCTCCCGATTTAGTCTTTTATAAAAATAATATTATTTTCTATAAAAATATGGCTCTATATAAAAGTTCGAATGCTACAAAGTATTTAAAAAATTGCCAAAAAGCAATCGAAATTTGTGCGTGGCTAGGAATGGAAACCTACGCACAGCATATGTCAGAATTTCTCGAAGGATAAAAAATAGCTATCCCTAATTTGCAGGGATAGCTATTTCTATATCATCTTTTACTAAATGTCTTCTTTTCTAAAGTTACGTAAGAACTTTTGCGTTTTTTCTGCTTGAGGATGATCAAAAATATCTTCAGGACTACCTTGTTCAGTAATCACACCATCACTCATAAAGATAACCTTATCAGAAACGTGTTTAGCAAAGGCCATTTCGTGAGTAACAATAATCATTGTTAAACCAGTTGTTGCTAGCTTTTGCATAACATCAAGAACTTCCCCAACCATTTCGGGGTCAAGGGCACTGGTTGGTTCATCAAAGAGTAAAACATCGGGATTCATAGATATTGCCCGGGCAATTGCTACTCTTTGTTGTTGCCCACCAGATAATTGCTTAGGCTTAGCATCAACGAATGGATCCATACCAACTTTCTTCAAGTTTTCTAAAGCAATTTTTTTGGCTTCTTCTTTTGAACGCTTTAAGACTAATTCTTGTCCAATCATACAGTTTTGCAAAACGTTTTTGTTTTCGAATAAGTCAAATTGTTGGAATACCATTCCTACTTTAGAACGGTAATCATTGCGATTGAAGCCAGGCTTGGTAATGTCACTACCATTGAAGTTAATTTCACCATCAGTTGGTTCTTCAAGTAAGTTGATACATCTAAGCATGGTTGACTTACCGCCACCAGAAGGACCGATGATTGAAACAATTTCACCTTTTTTTACATCAAAGGTAATATCACGCAAAACTTGGTGATCACCATAACTTTTTTGTAAGTGATTAACGCTGATGATATTTTCACTCATTACTTGTTTCCTCCTTGTTCTTCAGGGGTACCAACTTGAACTTGGTTGGCCATTAGATTGTAATTTTTAGGACCTTGTAGTTTCTTTTCAATTAAGTTGAAAATTCTAGTAATTGAGAAAGTAAGCATTAAGTAAATTGCTGAAATCATCAAGTAAGTTTGGAAGAATTCGAAACTTTGACTGGCAATTGTTGAACCAACAAAGAATAATTCTGAAACAGAAATAATACTTAATACTGACGTATCCTTAATGTTTACGATAAATTCATTAGTGATTGATGGTAAACAGTTTTTAATTGCTTGTGGCAAGATAATATTCCACATTCTTTGATTATGACTCATACCAAGGGCGCTTGCAGCTTCAAATTGTCCCTTAGGAGTTGCCATGATACCACCACGGATAACTTCGGCAAGGTAGGCACCAGTATTAATAGAAACAATTATTAAAGCAGCAACTGTTCTATTTAAGTTAAGGTGCCAGAATTGAGCGATTCCGTAGTAAATAACAGCTGCTTGAACCATCATAGGAGTTCCACGGAAGACTTCAACATAAACAGAGAGTAAGAAGTTAACAACTTTTAATAACCAGCGGTTGAGTAGGGAAGTTGGAGTAGGAATAGTTCTAATAACTCCGACAACTAAACCGATAAAGAAACCTGCAATAGTACCAACTAAGGCAAGCAAAAGTGTCATTCCAACACCGGCAAGAATCATTGAACCATAGGTGTTCCAAGTAGAAACAAACCAGTTGGTCTTCTTATCATTATCGGTAGTAGGTTGCTCTTTAACGGCGGTAGCCATTAATTGATCCCGCTTTTTATTAGAAATAGTAGCTAAAGCAGCATTAACTTGTGCTAAAAGCTTATCGTTTCCTTTTTTAACACCGATAGATGTTTCGCTATCACTAGCAGAAACATGGAAACCTTTCATCTTGCTAATGTTAATTGAAGTTGAGTCTGGGTAGACACTCTTGAAACTTTGAGCTTCAATATCTTCAGCAACATAACCATCAATTGTGCCAGAAATCAAGCTTTGACGCATTGCTGCAAAGTCTTTCATTGCATTTTCACGAATGGCACCTTTTAATTGCTTAATTAAATCGTAGTGTAAAGTACCTTGTTGAGCAGTTAATTTAGCGCCTTTGAAGTCATCTAAACTAGTAGCGTTAGCGTACTTGCTAGTCTTTTTAGTGATGACAACAAAAGTTGATTTTCTGTAAGGCTCTGAGAAGTTAATCGCCTTTCTTCTTTCGGCTGTTGGACTCATACCAGCGATAATTAAGTCAATCTTGCCACTGGTTAATGCAGGTAAAAGACCATCCCATTCGGTTTTTACGGCAACAACTTTTTTACCTAACTTTTTACCAATTAGCTTAGCGATTTGAACATCATACCCATTTGCGTAAGTTTTAGAGCCTTCAATCGGAATAGCTCCATTTGCGCTGGTAGTTTGGGTCCAGTTATATGGGGGATAGTTAGCTTCCATCCCAATTCTCAAAACACCATTATCTTTAGCAGCTTGGACTTCTTGAGTGTTATTTCCAAAAAATCCAATTGATGCCATTAAAAATGCTAGAATTACTAGCCAAGTATTTTTTGACTTCACTTGATAAAACCTCCAAATAATTAATCAACTAAAGCCAATACAATAAAGAGCAATAAAAAATCCTATTGCTTATTCAAAAACAATAGGGGTGAAATCATCAGTAATAGTTACCAAATCATATAGCGCTCCCTGGGGACTACCAGGACAGTCTACAAGATATTCTCTTATAGCCCAACAGATAGATAGCACGTCTATCTATCCATTTCGGCGACAATCCTTATGATTCCTTCAAAGTCTACGTGAACTCCAGAATTTTTGTGATTTGCCGCAACCTCTATTGCATTGGATTATTTATTTAACTGTGCTTAAGCTTATATTAAATTTTATTTTTTGTCAACTCCCAACCATTATTTTTTTCTAATTTTGTTTTCTTCATATCAGAAACGTAGGGATTGCCAGCGACATAAAAGCGTAATGGACGTTTTGACCAATCATCATCTTGCCGGACACCGATTCGTGGTGCAGCAATGACGTTTTTTATAGGTCTTCTACTTGTCAGGTCAACAGAAAATGGTGTCTGATTAATTGGGTGTAAATCCCATTTTCGACTTGTAACGCCGAATGCTTGCATCATTTTTGCGGGTCCATTAGTGATTAAAGGACCTGTTTTACCGGCACGATTTTTAATCATGGTTTCAATTCCAAGTGTAGGTTCTATAGCTCTAACTAAGACACCTTCAGGATTGTCTCGTTCTTGGGTAGCAATATCGAAGAAGAAATATTGTCTTTGGGCATAGATATATAAGTATCCTCCGGGACAATATAGGCCCTCATTAGCTTGGCTTCTTCGTCCGTTATATGAGTGGGCGGCATAATCTTTAGGACCAAGGTAGGCTTCTGTTTCGACGATTAATCCGCCTAAAATTTCGCCATTATTTTCATATGTTAATGTTCTTCCTAACAAATCTTGGGCAATTTCAGTTGTAGGACGATTTTGAAAAAAGTTTTGATAATTCATAAATACCTGCTATAACAAATAATAAATACAATTTTTGGAAAGAAGTTATTTTAATGTCTGAAATAAAATTGGTTCGAATTTATAGTCATGAACAAGAAAAGGGCTTCCGAGTTTTAGTAGATCGCTTGTGGCCTAGAGGCATTAGCAAAGTCAAAGCTGATTTAGATCTTTGGGCTAAGGAAATGGGTCCAAGCAATGAGTTACGTAAGTGGTTTAATCACGATCCCCAAAAATTTCCGGAATTTAAAACAAAATATCTTGCTGAAATTAAAGCAAATTCAGAAACAAAGTCTTTTGTAGAATTAGTTTCTGAAAAGTTAAAAAAAGGTGATGTTATATTTTTATACGGTGCTAAAGATCCTCTCCATAATCAGGCGGTAATTTTGAAAGAGTATTTTACAAGTCTTTTAAAATAGTTAAGGCATCACCGGTTATTTGTCTGATGCTTGGAGCATCTATTTTAGTTTTATTAATTGCCCAAACTGGAGTATCTTTTTGTCGATAAGCTAATAAACCAGCAAAAGGATATACTACAAAGCTAGTTCCAATAATGATGATTAAGTCGGCTTTTTGGATATTTGAAATAGATTTTGTTAGCTTTTGCTCATCAATCCCTTCTCCATATAAAACGATATTCGGTCTAATAATACCACCACAATAATGTTTATAGGATTTTTGATAAGTTTTGAAATCAAGAGTTTGCAAACACTTAGTACAATATATATCATATAAATTTCCATGAAATTCTATCACATGTTTATTGCCGGCTTTAGTATCTAAGCAATCAATATTTTGAGTAATTAGAGTTCCCTTTTTATTGCAAATATCGGCGATTTTTTTATGAATAAAGTTAGGCTGGGCCTTTGGAAAATACATATTATTCATAACAAATTGATAAAATAAGTTAGGTCGATGATAGAGTGTGTCCTCACTTAAAATGATTTCAGGTGGGATAGTGCTTCCATTATAAATACCTGATTTAGATCGGTAATCAGGAATATTTGAATGGGTAGAAACACCTGCACCAGTCAAAAAAACAATATGTTGAGCTTTGCTTAAATCGTTTTTTAAGTCTTGCATATTTTCTTGCATTTTTGTACCTTCTTAAAGTAAACATCTAACTAAATTATAATGCATTAGTTTGTTATAATATAATTTAAAGGAACGGAAGGTGATTTTATGACTAGCTTATTTTATGTTCTCTTTGACTTATTGATTATTGGCTATATTATTTACAGCTGGTATTGGCAAGCAGTTGTTGATTACCCGGGCCGCTACCGTGTTTCTTCAATTATTTGGGCAGTTGTTTTTGTCTATGTGTCCATTTCTTGGAACTTTATTGATATTACTCAAGCAGGCGCACCAGTTTTATTAGCAGTCTTTTTGGTAATGTCGATAATGGATGGAGTAAGTGGTTTAGGTGAAAAACGAATTGTCATTAGTGGCTATGTTAGAAGAACTATTAAATATTCAGATTTGGATCAAATTACATTAATTAATGCCCCACTAACTAGTAATAAGAGCTACGTTGTAATGGAGCTGCAAAGTAAGGGTCACGTCTATTACATTCGTTTTGCTAAGGGAATGGAAGATGTGATAGCAACATTGAAAAAACATCTAGGTAATGATGTTGGAATAAAAATTGAAAGTTTGTAATAATTAGATACCATACATTTTTAAATGATTGATAATACACAATTCTTGTGCTTTGCAAGGGTTGTGTATTTTTATAAAAAAGCTACTTGTTGGATAATTCCAAATACCAAAAGAAAAGAGATACCTATACAGTACCTCTTTTCTTCTGTTAAAATATTTTTCGGGTTTACATTTCCACTCCAAGAGCCCCGGAGAAAGGAGGGTTCGTTTTTGCTTCTGATTTTGGAATTTGTAATTGCCCCTATCGTAGTTGGAATTACGTTGCAATATTCTTCTCACTTGCTCGATGAGTTCTTTGAGTTGCGTAAAACCTAGAAAAATAAAAAACATGAGCATTGAGTAAACAATTAAAAATCAAAAGACAGCTGCTGCAACAGCTGTCTTTTTTGCTTCTGATTTGATAATTAAATTATACAGCAACTACCATTTTTTTGAAAGTAAATAAAAAGCACCACGTAAGTGATGCTTTTTATTTTGGCCTTTCCCACGACCAAGAAGCGATATTGCTTATGTATCGTCACTTCAACAATGTTGGAGTACATACGGGGTGTTCTTTCCATGTTTACACTAGCAAAACGTGAAGGCAGTTGGAACCCGACTGATAAATCAGCCCTTATTATGTGTAAGTATGCTCTCTTTTAATAACTTTATTATAACATGAGAAATAATTTCTTAATGAAATAGTTCTTAATTGTCCAAATTATTACAAGATTGATAAAAAATATTTTTTCTAAAGTCCTGATATGTCAAGACTTTCGAGACTGTAAAATAGTTTGTGTAAGGATGAATAATTCCTTAAATTTATTTCTTAAAACATTAGAAAAAGGAGTTCCT
>NZ_SDGL01000017.1 GCF_007095465.1 Lactobacillus mulieris | reverse complement strand
GTGCCTAAGAGTGGCAAAGTTACTTTGAAAATTAAGTTAAAGAAAGAAATTTCAAAAGGATCACTATTAAATCCTGAGCTTTACTTACTCAATAAACAAGCTCTTAATAAAACAATTTCTTATGCACAAAACAACCGACTTAAATTATCCAAATGGACAAATAATCAAATTGAAGGGATTGTCAATATCAAACAAGGGCAGTCTTTAATTACTACTATTCCATACACATCTGGCTGGAAAGCTTTTAGTGATGGAAAGCCTGTCAAGATTGTGAAAGCCCTAAATAGATTTATTGCTTTAGATTTACCAAAAGGGAAACACAAAGTCACTTTAAAGCATACAATGCCAGGTTTGAAATTAGGAATTATAGTTAGTTTTATAGGGCTAATAGCTCTGGTGTTTGAGTATCTAATCATTAAAAAGTCTTTATTTAAGTGAAACAACTAATTTAATAAAGATTTTACTGCTACTTTTATATCCGCTACAATTAGATTATCAATTTTTAGATTGGGGATTAGATGAAAAACATAAAGTCAAAGGGAGTTACTATTTTTAGTATCATTTTAGCGTCATTTTCTGTTGGATTGGGATATTGTATAGGTTATGCTAATGCGCCCAAAGTTATACAGACAAATAACAATAATGACAATTATATAAAACAAGGTGTAAATTTGGAGAAAAATTATGCCAATTATATCAATTATTTTGCAGCAAAACATGTTATTTCCCACAGAGGTAGTGGTTCTAATGATGAAATAGAGCCTACTTTTGCGGCATATGACCAAGCTATTGCTTCTGGCTCACACTATATTGAACAAGATTTAGTTAGTTCTAAAGAAGGAACATTATGGGTTAGTCACGATCCATCAGCCCGGCGAATCTTTCATTGTAACCAATTATTTAGAGATATGACCGATTCAGAAATAGAAGAACTAAAAACAGCTAATAATGAACATTGTCATAGATTATCTGAAGTTTTTAACCACTATAAAAAAGATAAAGATGTAAACTTTGTTGTCGAAGTACGTACAAAGTGGGATTTCAATCAAATACCTACTTTAGTTAAAACCATTCATGAATGTAAAATACCTGTTTCACGGCTAATAATACAATGTTGGACCAAAGAAGATGCGGCTAGAATTAAAAAGTTTCTTCCTAAAGTTAAAACATTGTTCTTGTGTGGCGATTACCCTGCTTTTGAAGAAGCAACCAAAGATTCAAACATAGATATTGTTGCTCCTGAGGAACATCTAGCATATCCACAAAACATTAAATTTGCGCATAAGCACAATAAACAATTTTGTACTTGGACTATTGATAGTTCTGCTCAAATAAAACAAGCAATTAAAAATGGTGTAGACTATTATTTCACTAACTACTCTGCAAAGGCTATTGATTATGAAAAAATATATCGTTGTCCTAGTTTTAAAACCTTTTTAAAAAGAAATCATTACAAACTATAATATAATAATCTGAGAAGAAACAAAAAGCGTAGATGTTAAGTGTTATAATACCTAACATCTACGCTTTTTATATTGATTTTTTCTAAACCTCTTTATATCTTTATTCCAATCTTTTTCTTGATACTAAATAAAATATCTACTTTCTTACCCTTGCCTTGAACAAAATCGATAATATCTTTCCAAAAACGAATAGTCATAATGATTCCTATGACCAAAAAAATTAAACCACGATTAGTTTTACCTAGTGATAAACTAACTACTCCAAAACAATAGGTAAAAAATAAAGGAGGAATGGTCAAATTTTTCATGATAATGGTTAATACTAGTGCAATTAGCAAAATAATCAAAGCCATTTTAAAATCAACAGCCAACATTGTAATTCCAATCACTGCTACCCCTTTACCTCCTTTAAAATGATTAGTAACAGGATAACAATGCCCTAGCATTAAACCTAAACCACAATATGCCATAGCTAGTTGACTTTTAAATAAAAGCCAAGTAATAGTTAAAGCCAATATACTTTTTACAGCATCCCCGATTAAGGTTAAAATACCCCACTTTTTTCCAAAAACAGCTCCCATATTAGCTGTTCCCGGATTACCTGATCCATTTTTAGTCGGATCTGCATGGAGAAAATACTTTCCTACAATTAAAGCAAATAAGAAATTACCTAATATGTATCCAATTATAAATGAACTAAAATGTATCAAGGTTAATAATCTCCTGTATCATCATTATCTTGATCACTATCGCTATTCGTATCTGAACTAGTGTCACTTCCATAATCATATACGGTATATTCTTGATCTTCGGTACTACTAAAACTAAAGCCATTTTGTTCATTTAACTTATTTTCATAAGTTTCAAAATTACTTATTTTTTCTTTTTCAAGACCTAATTCGCTACGTACATAATCAGATACTCTCTGAAGCTCGGTATCTGACATAACTTGGTAAGATGCTCCATCAATAGTAACACTCAATCCATGTAAATAATCACTCTTTGAAGTTGCAGTACTACTCTTATAGTTTTGGAAAATAGCCATCAAATTATTAAATGACAGATTAGTTTTTACATTTTCCGAAACCGAATTTAAAATTGACTCTAAGTTAGCCAAGGTTGAAATTGAAGAAGCATTCTCTATCAATGACATGATGACTTGTCTTTGTCGCAATTGACGTCCATAGTCACCAGTTGGATCATCATAACGCATTCTTGCATAAGCTAAAGCTTGAGAACCATTTAATTTAGTCTTCTTTCCCTTTTTAAAACTATAGCCCCCGTATGAAAAACTAAGTGGAGGTGTAACAGTAACGCCACCTACACCATTAACCATTTTACGCAAGCCACCCATATTTATTACAGCATAATATTTAATTGGAACGTTAATTAGTTTAGAAACAGTATTCATCGCCATTTTAGCTCCACCAATTGAATAGGCGGCATTAATCTTTTCCGCAGTCAATGATTTAGCACCCACCATTTGAGCCATTGTATCACGAGGAATGGACATAAGTGTATAACGCTTCTTAGAGGGATTAACAACTGCTACAATCATCGTATCAGTATTCCCCATTTTATCGGTTCTATTAAAAGCCCCTGTATCCGTACCCATTAATAAAACTGCAAAACTCTTTTTTCCATTAAAAGTTGAACTATTCGTAGCAACAGCAGTCTTAGGATCATAAGTTTTATCAATTGCACCCTTAGTTCTAAAAAAGATATAGCCAATATATGATCCTATCCCGAGCAATAAAATCATCATTACTCCAATAATCAAACGTAATTTTTTATTTCTTTTTCGTTTATTACTTTCATAAAGCGCTACTCGAGAATTGCTTGGATAATTATTCTGCATATACTTTTTCCTTTATATTGTTATGTTTTTTAATTTTATCTTTTTTATTTTATCGAAAAAATTTTAAAATATCACTCAAAAGGAATTTTCATAACCAAATTGTAAAAAATAAAAGACTATCCTCTAAGAGAATAGTCTTTTATAACGAATGATTAGTCGTCTAACTTAACCTTGTCAGTTACGTTCAACTTGTCGTCGAAAGTGTAAACAACTGGTTCACCAGTCTTCATTTCAAGATCCATAATATCTTCATCAGAAATACGTTCAATGTACTTAGTCAAAGCACGAAGTGAGTTACCGTGTGCTGCGATAATAACATTCTTACCTGCCAATAAGTCAGGAGCAATGTGATCTTCCCAGAATGGCATTACACGATCTAAACATACATGTAAGTTTTCTGCCTTTGGAACAATGTTAGGATCCAAGTTTGAGTAACGACGATCATGTGCTTGACTGTATTCATTATCATCATCAATTGCTGGAGGCAAAACATCGTATGAACGACGCCAAATGTGAACTTGTTCATCGCCGTACTTTTCAGCAGTAGCCTTCTTGTTTAAACCTTGAAGAGCACCGTAATGACGTTCATTAAGTCTCCAAGACTTAGTTTCAGGAATCCAAAGTTGGTCACTTTCTTCAAGTGCAAAGTGCAAAGTCTTGATAGCACGCTTCAATACTGAAGTGTAAGCTTGATCAAATTTAAGACCATGTTCCTTAATTAAACGACCAGCTCTTTTAGCTTCTTCAACACCTTTTTCTGAAAGGTTAACATCAACCCAACCAGTAAATTGGTTTGAAAGGTTCCATTCACTTTGACCGTGACGGATTAAAACTAATTTTGACATGAAATATCTCCTTTAAATAATTCAATGTTTCACTAACTATTTTACAACGGATAAACTTGTTTGCATAGGTTAAAAAGATATAAAAAGACCACTTCTCATGGAAAGAAGTGGTCTTTTTGGGCAAAGTTGGAATTCCACGTTCACAATAGGTCTTCCAAAACATCAACACTTCCCGTGCCTTGCTATTAAAAGCAGATGTCCCCTGATAAATATACGCATCTCGCGTTCTTTATCGACTCGTCATTAATGATTATATCATCTATTCAACCGACTTTAAAGCATCTAACATATCAACATCTTTAATCTTCTTGTGCATAATAAATGCTAAGACAGTAGTTATCACTGCTGGAATGAGGGCTGAGTAAATAAAGTTAGATATGTACATATTAGGATCAAACATAGCGTTAACGGGTGGTAAGGTGGTAATAATAAAGCTATGTAACCAAATACCGACTAAATATCCAGCTAGGATACCTAGAATTGAAAGAATAATAGTTTCCCGATAAATGTACATCGTAACTTCTTTATCAAAGAATCCCAATACTTTAATAGTTGAAAGTTCACGCATTCTTTCGTCAACATTAATATTAGTTAAATTATAGATAACAACTAATGCCAAAATTGTAGAAATTGCAATTAAAATCAAAATAACTTTATTAAGTGAATTAATCAAGTTATCAATCGTTTTCTTGTTGTTAACATTTTGATTAATACCTTTAATTGCACCAGTATCCATCAATTTTTCAGAAACTGTTTGTAATTTACCTGACTTAGTACTTATCAGATACCCATTGGTCTTATATTCTTTATCAAAGTAATGCTTATAAGCTTGTTTATTCATTACCATGTAGTGACCCATATACATTTCACAAATGCCACTAACTTTGAATTTTTTCCACTTATCGTTAGTATCTTTTAACTTAATATAATGTCCAACCTTAGCATTGGTTAATTGAGCCAACTTTTCAGAAATAACTACACCATTATTGGTTAATTTTAATTTCTTTCCAGTAGAACTGCTCTTTAAATTAATATACTTAGATAAGTCAGTATTGGCCTTAGGAACAATCACATTAATAGTTTGCTTAGTCTTGTCTTCCCCAAGATTACGATTCAAAGTAGTAAAGTGAATCCGCTTATAGCGTTTAACACTATTTGAATCTAGTTCATCCAATAAGTCTGCGTTTTGTTTAGAACTAGGATTTGAGTTCTTAACCGCAATCATGTCATATTTAATAATGTTGGTATATTGATTTTTACTAATTCCTGAAAGTGAATCTCGAATACCAAAAGCCATTACTAATAAGCCTGTACAACCAGCAACTCCAAAGATTGTCATTAACATTCTTGTCTTATATCTAAAGAGGTTTCTGAAGGTAACCTTGTGATTAAAACTCAATCTACTCCATAATGGTGTGATTCTTTCAAGGAAAATTTTTGAACCTTTTTTAGGTGGTTTAGGTAGTAATAATTGAGCTGGGCGATCTTTAACATCTTTCTTTAAGGCGTAAAGTGCTGCTAAAGTCGTACATGCCCAGGCAACAACTAGTCCTAATATTAGCCAAGCTAAAGAGAATTGACTTCTAAAGCCAGTCATTGTTGAATTGGCTGCATAAGCCTCAAAAATAATGCCAGGTAAGATTCTAAATCCACCAAATGCACCAAAAATCACACCAAATGTACTTGAAAGCATACTATAAACAATAAATTTCTTAGCCACATCAAAATTGCTATAGCCAATTGCCTTCATAGTACCAATATTAATTCTTTCTTCTTCCACAAATCTAGTCATTGTAGTTAAAGAAACTAAGGCAGAAATTGCAAATAAGAATACTGGGAAAATATTAGATAAAACGTCAATTCTTTCTGCATTTGAACGATAATTTTCATAACCTGGGAATTCATCACGAGTATTAACTGTGTAGCTAGGTTTATTCAAATGTTCAAGCTTCGCTTTAGCACTTTCAAGTTGCTTAATCTGACTTTGATATTCAGGTTTAACCGCTACAATTGCATTTAACTTAGTTAAACTATCATTAATTTCAGCAATTTTATTTTTGGTTTTACTTTCTTTAGCTGAAATATTCTTATCTAATTCCTTCTTTAAATCTTTTTCCTTGTCATTAATATAGTTAGAATACTTAGTTGAATATGGATTCATTTTAGCAGTCTTTTTATAAGTAATTCTAGCTATTCCAGTTGTTGTACCGGATTTAAAAGCAGACTTCTTTACAAAAGCAAAGCCAGATAATTGACCTGTACCTACAGTGGTTTGCCCCATATCGTGTTTATCTAAATACTCACTTGAGCGAACATAACCGACAACTTTAAACTTTTTATGCTTTAAACTACTGTGATTATCTAAAGTTATCTTTTTACCAAGTTTATACTTATCTTTCAACAAATAAGAGATAACAATTTCAGAGCTATTTTTAGGCATGTGGCCTTTAGTAAGTTCTACTTTAGATATCTTTTTGCTTTCAGAATATACCCTTAAACTCTTTTTACTATCATTAACAGTAGAATCTTGAAGATAACTATATTCAACCTTCTTTACACCAGATTGATTTTCGATTTTTTGTTTATCTTTACTATTTAAGCCATAGTTTGAAACAACTGTTATATCAGCTAAATTATTATTCTTAAATGAATCAACAGCTGTGCTTCTCATATCTGGACCCGTCATTTTAAGACCAATAAAGGTAAAGACAGCTACCATCATCAACATGAAAATTGCAACAAATCTACCTAAAGATCCAGTTATTGCTTGCCAAGCATCTTTCCATAGAATCTTTTTCTTCATTCAAATTCTCCTAGCTTTTACCATTCAATTTCAGAAATATCTGTTGGATGTTCATTCTTTTCAATCCTCTTAACTTGACCATCATGAACATGAATTACTTGATTGGCAATAGGTGCAATTGCGGCATTATGTGTAACAATAATAACTGTTGAGCCTTTTTTCGTACTCATTTCTTGTAAAATTTTTAAAACATGTTTACCAGTTTGATAGTCAAGCGCTCCAGTTGGTTCATCACAAAGTAAAATTGCTGGATTCTTTGCTATTGCCCGGGCAATAGCAACACGTTGTTGTTGTCCTCCTGACAATTGTGCAGGGAAGTTGTTCATTCTATCTCCCAGCCCCACTGCATCTAACGCTTCACTTGCTTCCATTGCATTAGGTACAATTTCAGCAGCTAATTCTACATTTTCTTTAGCTGTTAAATTAGGAACCAAGTTGTAGAACTGAAATACAAAACCAACATCTTTTCTACGATAAGCTGTTAATTCTTTTCTAGAATAGTTAGCAATGTTGTGGCCATTGATAATAACGTCACCACTAGTATTGGTATCCATACCTCCCAAAATATTGAGCAAAGTAGATTTTCCTGCTCCAGATGATCCGAGAATAATTACTAGTTGACCTTTATCAACTGAAAAAGTAATATTCTTATTAGCAAGAACAGTTGTATTTCCAGTTTTATATTCTTTAGAACTGTTTTTTACATCAATTATTGACATATTATTCACTCCTAATCTGTACATTGTGTTGATTTACTATGCAAGTATTCTAGCACCTTTGCCTTTGTTTTCTATGTACATTTTTCAATAAGGCGTTGATATAAGGAGAAAATTATGGGAAATATTCGAAGAACAAATTCTAAACAGAAAATTAAAGATGCTTTTATTTATTTATTAAAAACCGAAGGTTATCAAAAGATGACTGTTTCTAGCATTACTAAAAAAGCCCAAATCAATCGGGGAACTTTTTATTTAAATTATCTCGATAAGAGTGACTTATGGCGAGAGATTAAGGAAACTATCTTAACCGATATTTCTGCCTGCCTAAAAATTGAACCTCAAAATCCACATTTCTTTTCCGAAGCATCCTTAAAAGAAGTTATTAATTACTTAATCAAACATCAAAAACTACTATTTTCAATATTAAATAGTGATTTATATCCGGAATTTATTGCAGATTTTTATAAAACATTAGTAAAAATTTTCTCAAAATACCACAATCAAAATAATGGTCCTCTTAAACAGCCTTATGCTTATGAAGTAGTCTTTAGTGGTATTGCTACTATTTTCACTTTATGGATTCGACGCGAAATGCGAGAAAGTCCAGAAGAATTATTAAAAATTATTAAAGCTTATCGTGAAAACGCTCCCACAAACATTTTATCATTATGAAATATCTGTAAACAGCAAAACGACCTGTATCACCTGATACAAGTCGTTTTTACTGTTTATTCTTATAATGCATCTTCAAACGATAAATAAATTCACTTTGTAAAGTTGATAATAAAAATCCAAGAGCAATAGCAACCGTAATGATTCCTACTCTTAGCATTAAGTCCTCAGCCACATCATATTTACCTTGTACTAATGCACGTACAGCCATATAAGCAGGGGCTCCTGGAACAAGGGGCACTAGAGCGGGAATGTTAAATACTGATACAGGGCATTTTTTTATTCTTGCAAAAAATAAACCCAACATCCCAATTACAAAAGCCCCAACTAAATTGGCAATCATTCTTCCTGAGTGTAATCTAATTAACACCCAATATGTCATCCATCCACAAGCCCCACTAATTCCAGTTAAAAACAGTGCACGCCTTGGAACATTAATTGTCAATGCAAACCCCATTGAGCCAATAATTGAAAATACAATATTAATTAAAATCTGTAACCATATTGCCATCTTAAGCACCTAAAAACCGCATAATAATACCTACTCCACCACCTAAAGCAAGTGCCGTCATTACCGCTTCAACAAAGCGTCCAATTCCACTCATTAAATCTCCTGCGAATAAATCACGCAGCGCATTAGTTAATGCTAAGCCTGGTACCAGCGTCATTAAAGCTCCAACTAATATTTTATCAATCGAACACTCTGGCACTAGCAAACGAATTAAGTAAGTTAATAATGCCATAAACATAGCTGCTATTAGCTCAGATAAGAATCTGATTCTAGTATATTTTTGAATAAAATAATAAACTAAGAATCCCAAGCAACCCACTATTGCAGCAGCTGGAAAATCAAGCCAATCATAACTATCAAAAAATAAAATCATTAAAGTTGAAGACAAACTAGCAGCACCAACTAATTGGAGCCACAGAGGAAAAGCCGCTGTATTAGTTGCTACGTCATGTAACTTTTCATCTAATTCCTGTAAGTCAATTTCTTTATTGGCAAATTGACGAGATAAATTATTTACCCGATCAACTAGTTCTAAGTTAATATTCCGTTCTCTTACTTGTTCTATCTGTGACAGTTGACCAGAATCTAAGGTCAAAAAAACTCCAGTTGGGGTAGCAAAGACTTGAGGATCTGTTACTCCAGCATTGCGAGCAATTCTAAGCATTGTATCCTCAACTCTACTCATTTCACTTCCACCCTCAATCATCAAGTGCCCTGCTAATAAACAAATCCTTTGCACTTCTTTTAAACGTTCTTTATCTTCAAACATAATGACCTCAATTAGTTCATTTTTTCAATATCAATTGTTTTATCAACCCAATCTCCTCTAAAGAAATCACGTTCGTGGCTGACAATGATAACCGCACCTGGAAAATTTACAATAGCTTTTCTCAAAGCATCCTTAGTTTCATTATCCAAGTGATTAGTTGGCTCATCAAGGAAAAGAATATTAGCCGGTTCAAATTGCATTTTTGCTAATTTCACTTTTTCTTGCTCCCCACCTGATAATTCCCCTAGTGGACTCATTGCTTGTTGTGCTGTTAATCCCATTCTAGCCAATGCTTGTCGCAATTCTTTAGGCTTAATTTTTTCATAGCATTCAGCTAGATATTGTAATGGTGTCATATTTTTATTGGGCCAAGCTAAGTCTTGCTTAAAGTAAGCTAGTTTTGCTGTAGCAGATAATTCAAAACTACCATATACCGGCTTTAATTTCCCTAACAAAGTCTTTAATAAAGTGGTCTTTCCTATACCATTAAAACCAGTCACAGCCACTTTTTCATTTCCACCCACACTAAAATTAAACGCATGTTTCACTAATGCTTGATCATATCCAATGACTAAGTCTTGAGTTTGTAGTAATAAATTAGAGGCAGTAGCTACATATGGGAAATCAAATTTGGCCCTTTTATTATTTTGTGGGGGAGTTAATTTCTCCATTCGATCAAGTTGTTTTTGTCTTGAACGCGCACTTTTAGCACGTGTACCTGCTTTATTTTTACGGATATATGCCTCAGTTTTGGCTATTTTTCTTTGTTGATTTTGATATGCTTTTAAGTATGTTTCCCTATCTTGCGCCTTTTGACGCATAGCATGTTTCAAATCACCGGTATAGCGAGTGATTGTTCCAAAGTCAATATCAATAATGCAGTTAGTAATTCTTCCTAAAAAGTCATAGTCATGGCTAACTACGATAAATGCTCCTTCAAAATCATTTAAATAGGTAACTAGCCAATCTATATGATTAACATCAAGATAATTAGTTGGTTCATCTAATACTAACACTTGCGGTTTTTCTAAAAGTAATTTAGCTAAAATCAGCTTCGATCTTTGACCACCAGACATTTCACTAACATCTTTATCATAGCCTAATTCAAGTAACCCTAGTCCACTTGCTACTTGATCAATTGCAGTATCAATATCATAAAAGCCCACTTCTTCTAAATGAGTTTGAATTTTCCCTGCCTTATCCAGTAATGTTTGATCACCTTTTTCACTATATTCAACATATAAATTGTTTAACTTCTCTTCTTGTGCAAATAAATCTGCAAAAGCCGTTTTTAAAAATGATTTCAAAGTCATACCAGGCGTTAATTTGGCATATTGATCAAGATATCCAACCTTTATATTCTTTTGCCACTTAACTTGTCCATCATCGGGTACAATTTCACCAGTTAAAATTTTAATTAAAGTTGATTTACCAACTCCATTTTGACCAGTAACTCCCATATGATCTTCTTTATTCAATACAAAATTTGCATCTTCATATAAAGTTTTATCAATGAATCCCTGGCTTAAGCCAGTAACTGTTAATAAGCTCACTTTTTTCTCCCTTTTTGTCAGTTAAGAATTATTATATAGCAATATGTATAATTTGCCTTAACCTTTACTTTTTTGCTCTTGTTCATATTCTTGCAAAATATGTAATACACGTGGCCACATTCTCTTAGGTAAAATCAATTGCAATTTATCTTGATAAATTGGAAAATCTGATTTCTTCAAACCAGTCAGCCTTGCTAATTCTGCATCATCAAGGCCATATTGATAGACAATTCTCTTAATTTCAGCAGAGGCATGGGCTCTAAAATATGAATAAATATAAAACATAACCGCTATTATTGCTGCTCCAAAAATTGTAAAGCTCAAATTCATATGAAAAGTATTAAACAATATAAAAAACATAGCAATAAAAGTTAAAACAGCTGAAATAACTGCATAAATTATAGGAAAGATATTACGATTTGTCATATAGGATCTCCTTTTTTACATTTGTATTTCTACTTGTAACCAAAATGTAATATTTATTTCAAATCACTAGTATTTGTAATTTTACTATTAAAGTTCTGAAACATTCTATTTATATAATATTACCTATTAAGAAATAGTATTTATTAATTATCGAAATAAAAAGTTATTAATTTTAGAGGGAGTAGATTTTTTATTTTATTAACTAAGCGTTTTGCTGCTACTATTGTGGCTATTTCATTATTAATTGTAAACTTTATTGAAGTAAATCCAACTCAAGCAGCTTCAGAAAAAACAAATTATAACGTATCAACTAGTTTGGTTAATGATACCATCAAACCAGTTAGAATGCGTGCTAAATTAATCAAAGAAAGACAAAAAGCTGCTATTGAAGAACTAACTAAAAATGCTAAAGCTGAACAAGCTAAAATGGATGCTCAAGCTAAGGCTGAAGCTGAAGCTAAGGCACAAGAAGAACAAAAACAAGCTCAACAAGCAGTTACCCAAGCTCCAACACCAACTGCTAATACTACAAGCCAAGCAAATACTCAAAACATATCTGGTGTAAACAAGGGAACTTTTAAACTTAGCTTTTATGATCCTGCCGCTTTAGGTTCAAATATGGGCTATGGTGGCGTTGCTGCTAATTTATCAGTTTTCCCTAAAGGAACTAGATTAAAAATTACTCTTTCAGACGGAACTGTTTGGTATCGAGTAGTTAATGATACTGGTGGTTTTGCAGCTGCCAACCCTAATCAATTGGATGTTGCTATGCCAAATAGTCAAGTCCCTGCTGCTGGTATTTTATACGCTACAGTTGAAGTCATTGGCTAATTTATCTCAATTAAAATTCATAAATTTCTATCCTAAAAAAGGACGTGCTTTGCACGCCCTTTTGTTTTACCTAATTTTTTCTACTCAACAGTTCTCTAATCATATCCGCATCTTCAACTTTTCCAGTATAAACTATCTCATCCCCTACTTCTAAAACAGTAGTTCCATGCGGAGCTAGCCATTCACCATCGCGCTTAATCCGACTAACAGTAATTTTATCAATAAAAGATAAATCCATTAACTGATGACCTGCATAGCGATGGTTTTGAATTTTAACATCATAAAGAATATTATCAGAATCAGTTAAAATTTCATAAAAGGCTGGTGATTCTATCAAAGCTCTCATTGCAGAAGTTCTAGCACTGTATCCATTAAAAACCTCAATATCTAATTGACCTAATTCAGCAATTCGGTTAGCATCCGGCTGTTTTTGTCTAACAATAACTCTTTGAGTTCCTGCTTCTTTTGCTTTTTTAGCAAATTCATAATTTCGTTCATCATCTGATCCAGAACTTGCAACGATATCATAATTAAAATCGGTAGTTGCTAAAATATTATCACAATACACTAATGATTCCACTCGGCTTTTATAGGTATTATACGCCTCTTGATCATCAGTAATCATTTCAACTGAATACCATTTATTATGAAGTTCTTGAGCTACAGCAACAGAAAAAACATTTGCACCATAAATTAGTACTTTTTCTTTAATTTTATCTTCTGGTGCTAATTTAAACAATGAATTAAAAATAATCGGCCCTGCAATACAAGTAATGATAGCTGCTAAAGTAAAAGCATCTGATTGTGTTTGACTAATAGCATTTAATTTTCGTGCAACTTGTAAAGTTGGTAAAACAATCGTAATCGTTGTAGCTGTAAGCAAGCCACCAGCTAATGCATTTCCCTTAGTAAAAAATTTCAAATATGTCAAGGCAGCTGGAAGTTTTGCAATAAAGAATGCTAAAACCAGAATAGGTAATAACATTAAAGCTGCTTGATTAGTAAACAGGCTTTTCAGATTAAGCTTAGCTCCTGTCATCATAAAGAAAAATGGAATAAAAAATCCATAACCAATAGAAGTAAGTTTATCCTTGGTAGCCTCACTAGGTTCTAGTAATTTCATTACTATACCCGCTAAGAAAGCACCCAAAATGTTTTCTGCACCAACTTTTTCAGCAATTGATACTAAAGCAAAAATCAAAAAAAATGCTAGACGAATATCTATTTGCGTAGTCTGTTTGGTAATTTTGTTAAACCAAAGATAAGGTCTTTTAAAACGAATTAACAAGACGATTGCAGCCAAGAATAAAAGGATAATTAACCACAACTTTTCTGCATCTCCACCGTGAATCGAAGCATAGATTGTTAATCCTAATAACGGAATTACTTCCCCTAATACTGCAGTTAATAAAATACTCTGACCAATTGTCTTACTCAAAATCTCTTTTTCTTTTAAAGTAGCAATAACTACTCCTAAGGCGACTGTCATAAAAATAATACTTGCTAAAAATATATCTTTAAACAACCCCAAAATCGATAACACTACTCCTAAAGAAACTGAAAAAATAGCAATTCCTAAGAAAGATATGGCTGCTATTTTTACAGGATTTATTTGCGAGTCCTGCTTTTTATTAAAAAGGTCGAATTCTATTTCCATTCCTGATAAAAAAATCAGAATAATAACCCCTAAATTAGATAAAAAATTCAATTGACTATTACTAGTATCAACCCAATTAAATCCACTAACTCCTAAAATAATTCCTACGATAATTTCAGCAACAGCTGTAGGAATATTTCGTAAATTAAATTTGGCCATCAAAATTGGAATAACCAAAGCCATTAAAATTACTAAAAGCATGATATTTCCCTTCTTTATTTATCATAAGAAAAGGATAACAAAAAGAGTTCTCTAATCAAAGAGAACTCTATTGAAATTCATTAGTTTTCTAATTTAAGATACTGACCATCAACCCATTGGTCGCCACCTAGGTTATACCAAGTTGTGCCATTAGCAAGAGTTGCTTTCTTAAATACTCTCCAACGACTGCCATGAGGCAAATATCTACCTAGCATTCCTGAACCTGGATTCTTCCATACCATGATTCCGTAACCTGGTACGTAGTTGACTTGGCCTACTGCACTCATATTTTCTACAGAAGTTATATTATTTTTAGTTGCATCATCTACTAAATATCTTCCGTCAGCCCATTGATTGCCACCAAGGTTATACCACTTATTGCCATTTACTGTCACATAACCATATACTTGCCAACGACTACCATGAGCTAAGTATCTTCCCAGCATTCCTGATCCTGGGTTCTTCCAGAGCATTATTCCATAACCTGGTACATAATTTACTTTCTTTACTGTTCTTTCTGAAACAAAGTTGCTTGGAGTAGCTGTAGTAGCTTTTTTACTTTCTCCTGCTACTGTCGCATTTCCATCTACTAGGTATCTTCCATCTACCCATTGGTTACCACCAAGATTGTACCATTTATTGCCATTCACTGTTACATAGCCATATACTTGCCAGCGGCTGCCATGAGACAAGTATCTTCCCAGCATTTCGGATCCTGGGTTCTTCCAGAGCATTATTCCGTAACCTGGTACATAGTTTACTTTCTTTACTGTTCTTTCTGAAACAAAGTTACTTTGAGTATTACTATTTGTTTTGGCAGTGGTTGTTGTACTTGCACTAGTATTAACTGTTGGTACAGATGATAATCCTGTTGCATATACATATTTAGCTAAAATCCATTGATTTCCACCTAAGTTATACCATGTTTCGCCATTTACAGTGGTTTTACCAAATATCTTCCAACTTGAGCCTACAGACAATGTTCGACTAGTAATATTCTTATTTGGTCCTTCCCACACATATACTGGTGATGAATATGTTATTTTGGCAATTGGAGATCCTGAATTACTACTTGTTCCCGGTTTTTCATTAACAGGGGATTGACTTGACCCACCAGCCAAAAGTGAACCACTAATCCATCCATTGCCAGTATGCATGTAACTCATACCGTTTTTATAAGTTATAGTTTTATCTACCGTAATAACTTGACCAGCTGTTACACTTCCAGTAGCACTAACTACATTAGGACTAGCAGGACCTGAATATACTGTTCCATTAGACGTAACTTTCATTACTCTAGTAGTGTTATCGATAGATGGATCATATTGATTAAGGCCATAATATTGAATTACATTGTTTAAAGAACGAGGATAATTAGGATCAGTAGCATACCCCCCATCCTTTAAGCCTTGAGTAGCTACTTGATAATTAGCAGCATTTTCAACCCATGCCATTCTATAACGATTTGAATAACCGTAAGTACCGGTTCTCAATAGATATCCATTATCTTCAAAAGATGCTTCCCAAGAAGGATATTTTCTAAAGCCGGCATTTATGTTATAATAACCGGTTCCTGCTGCCCATTCGGCAGTATCTGCATAATAAGATTGACCGTTGTAAGAACCTTTCATACCAAATAAATTATTGGCTTGTGTAGCTAAAGATGAAACACCCCAACCTGATTCAAGTATTGCTTGCGCAAGCATAACTGAAGTATACGTTCCATACCTTGCAGAAGCTACTTCTGCATTAGGTACAGCAGTATTTAAAAAGGCCTGCTCCTTGGTGGCTGCCTTAACAGTATATGAAGTTTCGATATTAGCTAAATTGTTGGTAACTGGCACAGCAACGGAGGCGAGCAGAGCTGCGGTAGCAACGCCAGTGATTTTTTTAGTTTTCATATTATACTTTCCCTCCAATATAATTCAATCATATTGTACAGTGCACTATCAGTACATTTCAACCGAACTAGAGTTTTGCAACACAAAAGTAATAATTCATCATATTTTTAACAAAATTATTACTTTTTTACTTATTATTGGCTTTCAATAAATATTTTGAACTATCTTTTTTCCTTATTTGTTATAACTACTTCTCAACCATCGTAACTTATAGTAATAAAATATAATATAGTTAATAATTTCTTTAATTGTAGTATTACAATTATAATTATAATACTAGTAAAGATTGTTACATAATATTTCAATAACTAAAAGCGATGTGGAAAACTACTTAAAGCCTTCAAACTAGTTGATTTTAAGTTGATTTCTGGGTAAAATTACAAGTGATTTATTTTAATTTAGTTAATTAATCTGGACATTTTTAAAGGAGTTCTTACCTTGACTGAAGAATTAAACAAAAATACTGACGAATTTGAAGTTGTTGTACCAGAAGCTAATCGCGAAGAAATGCCTAAGGCTGAATTTAAAGAACAACCTGCCTACCTTGTAAACTTCGCCAACTTCTATATTGCTAAGTATAACCAAAATGACCTTGAAATTATGGGTTCTTTTGATAAAAAAGGGAATATCTTGGATATTAATACATACTTACTTAATAACATCAACTTTTCACGAAAAGAATTAGTAAAGCATGTATTAAATGTTCACGACTACAACTTCAAGAGCTTGCTTGATGAAGTTGTCGCCAAGAGCAACATTGACCCAGAAAGTTTCGCTACTTTCGAAGATTGGGACAAGTGGTATGAAGCTGAACGTAATCAAATTCCAGGAAGTTTATCATAATATCGATATTCATTCCTTGATTTGAAAACATGGGACAATCAAAAAGAATGTCGATGGGCATTCTTTTTTGATTAAAGTGTTTTTTCTTACATAAAAGAGGTTCATGATGAAATTAAAAAAGCGTGATCAACTAACAGCTGCTGGTTTATTAATATCAATTGGAATTGTTTACGGAGATATTGGAACTAGCCCACTTTATGTTATGAAGTCAATTGTAGCTGGCAATGGGGGGATGACTAATATTAGTCGCGAACTAATATTAGGAGCTATCTCTTTAATTTTTTGGACAGTTACTTTGTTAACTACCATAAAATATGTTGCTATTGCCTTAAAAGCTACAAACCATGGTGAAGGTGGTATCTTTGCTCTTTATGCTTTAGTTAGAAAACGAGCAAAATGGCTAGTTATTCCTGCTTTAGTCGGCGGAGCAGCATTACTAGCTGACGGAGCATTAACTCCTGCAGTTACAGTCACCACTGCTATCGAGGGACTTAAAGGGATGGAATTTGGTGGCAATATATTAGTTTCCACCCAGGGAATGGTAATTTTAATTACTGTTTGTATACTACTTTTATTATTTGCTATCCAACGGATGGGTACGAGCCTTATTGGAAAAGCCTTTGGGCCAATTATGTTAATTTGGTTCACTTTTCTTGGCGTCATTGGGCTACTTAATATGGCAAATGACTGGTCCATCTTGCAAGCATTAAATCCTATTTATGCTGTAAAAATTCTATTTAGCCCAGTAAATAAAGTAGGTATTTTTATATTGGGTTCTATTTTCCTAGCTACTACCGGGGCTGAAGCTTTATATTCAGATGTTGGCCATGTTGGTAAAGCAAATATCAAAGGCTCTTGGCCATATGTATTTGTTTGCTTGATTTTAAACTACCTTGGTCAAGGAGTTTGGATTTTACAAAATCCTGGCTTTAAAACTAGTGGAGATTTCAACCCCTTTTATCAAATTGTTCCTGAGAACATCAGAATCTATGCTATTATTTTAGCTACCTTGGCTGCTATTATTGCCTCTCAAGCTTTAATTACTGGTTCATTTACACTTGTTTCCGAAGCTAGTCAATTGAAATTTTTACCACGAATGAATATTGTTTACCCCACCACAGAACAAGGGCAAATTTATATTCCTTCTGTTAATAAAATGTTAGGAGCAACTACTTTAGCTGTAGTTTTCTTCTTTCAAACTTCTGAACATATGGAATCAGCCTACGGATTAGCAATTACAGCCACTATGCTGATGACAACTATTTTATTATCTGAATATCTAGCTAAAAAAGGTGTTCACCTTGTCTGGCGAATCTTATTCTTAATTTTCTTTGCTGCAATTGAAATTATGTTCTTAATTTCCAGCTTAGTTAAATTTGTTCATGGCGGTTACGTAACTGTTATTATCGCTGGGTTAATCGGAATAGTTATGTATATTTGGTATTTTGGTAATAAAGTACGTGATAAAAGGGAAGCCCGTAATTCTTATGTCCGTTTGGATGAATATACTAGTATGTTAACTAATTTAAGTCATGATGAAAACTATCCAACTTATGCTACTAACTTAGTTTACATGGCTAAAGTTAAATATAATAAATTTATCAAGCGTGAAGTTCTTTATTCAATCTTAGATAAGCGTCCTAAACGTGCAAAAGCATACTGGTTCGTAACTGTTAATGTAACTAATGAGCCTTTCACCGCTGAATATGCTGTAAATACTTACGGAACTAAAAACGTAATTAATATCCAACTTTATCTTGGATTTAAAAAACAAACTAGCGTTAATGTATACTTGCGACAAATAATTCACGATTTAATTGCCGATGGGACAATTGAATCTCAACCTCAAGAATATACAACTACTCCTGGTAGAGATGTTGGTGACTTTAGTTTTGTTATTGTTCAAGATGTCGTAAGCCCGCAAACAGAGTTAACCACTTACGAAAAATGGATTATTCAAGCCCGTGTTGGCTTACAAAATTCATCTTCTAATCCTGCGAGTTGGTTTGGACTTGACTATGCTGATACCGTAGTTGAACGAGTACCTTTGATTTTAGGTAGACCTACTCCCTCATATATTAAACGAGTTGATCCTATTAACTACGCTAATTTAAAAAAGAAATTAAAGGGTGACGGAAATCGAGCATAAAGAAAAACGACTTCATTTTGAAGTCGTTTTTCTTTTACCAAATTTCAACCCGCTTCTCAGGCTCTAAGTACATCCCGTCACCCGGTTTAACATCAAAAGCTTTGTAAAATTCTTCTTGGCATTGACTTTGAACATTAGCACGAAGTGGACCAGGAGCGTGTACATCAACAGCAGTAATGCTCTTGATAGCTTCTTCTTTTTGTTTGATTGCCCATACACGAGCAAAGTTTTCGAAGAGTTCTTGCATACTTGCATCCCCTTCACCTTTAGCTGCATGAACTGCTGCAGTTAATCCGCCTTGATCTGCAATATTTTCTGAAACGATTAGCTTACCATTTAACTTAACAGGGCCATATTGAATTCCATCAAACAAATCAATCTCAGCTTGAATTCTCTTCTTAAATTCAGCATAATCTTCATCTTGCCACCAGTTAACCATATTACCCAATTCATCAAATTGAGAACCATTGTTATCAAAGGCGTGTGAAATTTCATGCGCAATAACAACACCAATTCCGCCATAATTTTCACTTCTGGTTTGATTTAAATCATAAAACGGCTTTTGCAAAATTGCAGCTGGGAATGTTAAATCGTTTCTTTGTGGATCATAGCATGCATTTACCAAATTACCTGGCATTGCCCAAACAGTTCGATCTACTGGCTTAGGTAACTGTTCATATTCATATTCTTGAGCCAAGCGATTATTTACTACCGTGTTTTCATACAAGCTTACACTTTCATCAACTTTGAAGCGATTATATACTTCTTCGCTCTTTTCAGGATAGCCAATCTTTAGCTCCAATGCTTGTAACTTAACTACCGCTTTATCACGAGTAGCTTTTGAAAGCCAAGAATTTTCAGCCAAACGCTTTTCATAAACTTTAATCATTTTATGAATCATGTCAATAACATCAGCTTTAGCATCCTTACCAAAGTAGTTTTGACCATAATAAATACCAACAATTTCGCTAAAACGACTGTTAGCAAGGCGATAAGCTTGCTTTTCACCACTAGAAAGTTCAGCTAAGCCATATAGTGCTTGACTAAATGGAAAAGCTGCCTTACGAAAATCAGCTGATAAAGTGGAGGCTACATTATTAATAAAGCGTGCCAACATCCAGCCTTTAATTTCCTCAAAGACCGTAGCATTAAATAGTTCTTCTGCATGGTCTAAATAACCTGGGTCTGCTTCAATAACACGATCTGGTTTCATCCCAACTAAGCCTTCAATATGTCTTACAATATCATAGCTCTTAAATTTAGCTGCAAAATCAGCTAAACTCATAGGATTATAACTTGCAGGGTAGTCAGCCCATTCTTCACTTGATTTAACTACCTTAGCAATTCTCTCATCGTATTCAAGGGCTTTTTCAACATATTTTTCTGCATCATTAGAACTTAATCCAGCCATTTCAAGCAAGTTAACAGTTTGCTTTTGATAAATTGGAAGCAATTGCTCTTTAGCTTCTGTTTGGTAAGTTACTGTATCCGGCAAAATAGTACTTGGACCAACATTCTTCAAAATATTAATCTTAGTATTCTTCATATCAGGCTCTACACCAAAAAGTAATGGTAATGGAAAACCTGCTTTATCAAGTTCTAAAGCCTTATTCTTGAAGTCAACAAAATCCTTTAAATTAAGCAACTTTTTAAGATCAGCTTGAATTGGTTCAGCACCTTCACTATTACGCTTATCAAAATTGCGAGCCACCTTGTATAAAGCAACAGCCTTATCTAAGTTAGGGAGATCAGGTATCACCTTTTTACCATCAGCAAAATCAGCAAAATCTTGCATCAATTGCTTTTCTACATTTTCATCAATCTTACCGAAACTCCCCATACTTGAACGGTCAGCTGGAATTTCAATCGTTTTAAGCCAATCAGAATTAACAGCTAAATATAAGTTATCTTGTGGCCGAACGCCAGATTTAGGATTAGTAATATCTCCTGCGCCACCACGTACAGCTAAATTATTCATAACTAACCTCCTTAGGATGTGTTAGTCTAATGATACCATTATTAAAATTATCTTGTCTATTATTAAATTTATTAAAAAACACCAGAGCAACGGTGCTTTTATTTATTTAAATAATTTAATTTTCGGTTTTACACGAGTATGCATTGGAACAAGAATCATTAAACATAAAAAAATTATGATTGCTGCAAAAATAAAGAACGGAATATAACTAAAACGGTCAATAATTAACCCACCAATTAATGGGCCAATTGCCCGCCCAGCTGAACTTGCAACAATAGTTAGTCCCTGATATTCTCCCTTTACTTCAATAGGAGTTAAATCATTTACATAAGATGGAATCGCAGGAAAAGCTGTTGCTTCTCCAAATGTTAAGATCACCATTGATAATAAGAAGTGACTAAAATCTCTAGCAAAAATTAATGTTACAAACGATAATGAAAACATTAAAATTCCAAACACCACTTGTTGAAATGTTGTTTTAAAAATATGTTCAAAACGAGCCAAAACTGCCTGAATTATCACAATTATCAAGGCGTTAACAGTCCAAAGTAAACTATACATATGAAATGGAATATTAAAAGAAACAATATAAACCGATAAGTTTGATTCCCAATTCATATACATCAGCCAGGTAATTCCTAAAGTAATGAACAAGCCGTAATTCATCAATACATTAGCTTTAGGCAGTTTAACTTTTTTCTTTTCTTTTTTCACCTTATTTTTTAGCAATTCTTTATGATATGCAATAATTGGACGATAATTAATTGCAGCGTTTATCGTGGCTAATAAATATAAAATAGCTGCTAATACAAATAAAAAGATTACTGAAAAGTCATATAAATATCCTACTGCCAGTGTTCCAGTTACCACACCAATATTTTGCGCAAAATAAATTAGATTAAAAACTTTTTTACTAGGAATTTTTTTAATACTAGTTGCCATGGAATTAATTAATGCTCCATCCCAACCAGCAAAAAAGCCAGCTAGAGTCAGCCATAACCAATATTCAGGCCATCCAGGAAATAAAGCTAATAAGAACAACACCACTGCATCCAAAAATAGACCTGCAACTACTAATGGATAAGGATTCATTCGATCATATAATCGTCCAGCAATCATTGATCCAAACATATTAGCCATGCAATTGAAAAATAGTACTACACCAATCATTGCCAAACTAACATGCAATTCCTTATTTAAATAAACAGAAGTTAACGGCCAGATAAAACTCGACCCTAACCAAGTAATTAACTCGCCTAATAGAAGTGAGTGAATATTTACTTCTTTAACTTGACTGGCACCATGCGCCGTTTTCATAATTTCTCCTCCAAACTTATTATCCTAAGTTTAGCAAGAAAAAGAGGACTAATCAAAAAAAGATAGACACCGTCTATCTTTCTTATTAACTATTGTTTCCAATCACTATCAAATTTAGTTTTACCCGCTTTAATCAAACTATCAATATTTTTAGTTTTCGCTTGAGATAAAATTCCAGATAAAATTGATGATACATCATTAAAGGTTGTTTCCGAGTTTTTAGTTACAGGGAAATTATATAATCTCTTACGCGTGGTGCTAGTTAAATCTTTCTAGACAATAAGCCAAATTATAAGCTAAAATTGCAATTTCCAACCGGCTTTG
>NZ_SDGL01000016.1 GCF_007095465.1 Lactobacillus mulieris | reverse complement strand
AGAATATCAATTCTTGTAAACTTAGCTTAAAGAAAAACTTTTTCATCAATTAGCCTCTCCTTCCACTTCTTGAGCTTCACTATGATTTCTTTGATCTTTTTCTTCTACTTGCTTGATGAGCTTTTCATTTTCACTGAGACTAATAGTTAAAAAATTGGTAGCAGTTGAAACACTCAAAATTTTCATTACATTCTACTCTTTTCTAATTTTTCCTTGCGTTCATTTACTCGCTGTAAGCCATTCAAAACAAAGAAAATAATAATCATTTGTATCCAAGGGACAATTATTTCTTTTAATAGTCTTGCCGTCAAGGCTACTGTAAACGACATTTTATAAATAAAATGTAGCCAAATCGTATTCAATAATATATTTACAAAAATTGTTACTAATAAACTAGCCGCAACAATTCGCCAAATTTTAATTGTTTTTTTATAAAAGAAAGCCCCATAAATCATTGGCGCAAGCATTGCAGTCAATGTGAAACCGATGAAAAAGCCACCTTCATTACCAAAAAGTGCTGAGCTAACTAAATCACTTATTCCGCCACCAACTGCACCCCAAACTGGGCCAAAGAAGTAACCTAAGGCAACACTACCAATAAAACCTAACCCTACTTTTACATATGTAGGACCAAAAGAAAAGCGTCCTAAGATAATCTTTATTGCAATAACTAATGCTAAGAATATCAATTCTTGTAAACTTAGCTTAAAGAAAAACTTTTTCATCAATTAGCCTCTCCTTCCACTTCTTGAGCTTTACTTTGATTTCTTTCAAAAGAAACCATTCTTTGTCTAATAGGAACTAGTCCTTTTAATACGAAATACATTAATATCATTTGTCCCCATGGCAAAATCACTTCCTTAGGTAATCTCTGAATAAATGCCACTTGAAGCGAAACGCCTGAAACTAATGAAAAGAGGTAGTTATTAAGCATAATATTAATTAAAACCGTGACCGTTAAATGCCCCATAACTACTCGCCAAGCCTTAATTTCTTTATTATAAAAGAAAAAGCCATATATCATAGGTACTAAAATTGCAGACAGCATTGTTCCTAATAAGATATTTGCTTTATCTCCAAAAATTATCAGGTGTAAAAGACTCGACACCAGACCACCTAAGCCACCCCAAACTGGGCCAAATAAGTAACCTAATGCTACACTTCCTAAAAAGGCTAAGCTAATCTTAAAAAAAGCTGGCCCAATTGCAACACTTGATAAACAAAGTTTAATTGCAATAACCAGACCCAATAATACTAAATTTTGAAGAGATAATTTGAAAAAGTTATCTTTATATTTATTCATCGTTCCTCTTTTTCCACGTAATTTCTGCAATTGTTGCCACTTGATCACCCTGACTAATTAAGTGGTAACTTGTTTGTTCATTAATAAGTAAACTTGACGTGACTTTTTGGCCATATAAAACCTCTTTATCGAATTTAATATCAACTGATTTAGGTTCATAAGCATTTAAAAAAGCTCGTTCAAGCATATCTTCCATCCATGAGAAATAATGCGAATTGGTCATATGGTGATTTAAATCCAAATCATCATATCGAACTCGATATTGCCTTGTTTGTTCATAATTATCTTGTTTTCTTAGCCGTCGCATTTTTGGATTCTTTTTTAATAATGGTGAACCAAATCTAGCCATTACTTCTGAATCAGCTGGAACGATTCGTCTTTTTTCTAAATCCAAAATAACCCATTGACTTTGAACTTTTATAATTTCTTTATCATCTACCAGTAATGAAAAATCGCGGTATTCAAAGAAACGATTATAACCAACAGGTTTGGTTATAATTTTTACTTGTTCAGCAACTACTGGAAGCCGTTTAAAGTCCATATGATACTGGGTTACAACCCAGCCCTGATTTTTCATCGCCATTTCTTTAGAGCCAGCTTGAGAATTTTCAAGTTGTCGATTAGAAACATGCATAAAAATATCAATCAAGGCTTGTAACTTAACATGGCCTGTTTCATCACAATCTGCATATTGAATTTGATAGTTTTCTTGATATTTCATAGTTATCCTTGATGATAAAAATCATATAAATCATTCTTAGAAACGTCATTTTGCTTAGCTACTTGTTTTATGGCATCTTTTTTGCTTGCTCCGGTAGCAACTAATTGGTCTACTAATTTTACCAATTCTTCCATTGAAACCTTAGGAGCTTCATCAGTATTTGGTGAAACAAGCACTACAAACTCTCCTCGCGGATCCACTTGTTCAAAATGTTCCAAAACTTCTTTAATGCTACCTCGTACAAATTCTTCATGAATTTTTGTTAATTCTCTTGCACAAACAATTTGCCGATCATCGTCCAAAACTGACGCAAGGGTAGCTAAAGTTTTAGTTAACCGATGTGGTGCTTCATAAAAAATTGCTGTTGCCTTGGCTTGATTCATCGCCTCAAAGTAGGGCCTTTGTTCACTAGCTTTTCTGGGCAAAAATCCATAATAAGTAAAAGGCTGAGCATCAAATCCAGATGCAATTAATGCAGTAGCAAAAGCAGATGGCCCCGGAAGCGGAACGACCGGAATATTCGCTTTTATACATTCTTGAACCAAAATATAGCCTGGATCAGAAATTACAGGCATCCCTGCATCGCTAATTTCAGCAATCACAGCTCCCTCTTTCATCATTTGGACTAATTCAGGAGCCTTTTGTTTAGAATTAAATTTATGGAAAGCCACCATTTTATTGTGGATACCAATTTTATCCAACATAATTCCACTAGTCCTGGTATCTTCAGCAGCAATATAATCAGCTTCTTGCAAAATCCTTTTTGCTCGCAAAGTTATATCTTCAAGATTACCAATAGGTGTAGGTACCAGATATAACTTTCCTTTTTCTTCTTTAAAGCTACTTTGTATTTGCATGACCTGCCCCTTTTCCTTTATGTTCAAAGTTATCTAAAATATCTAAACAAAACATACAATCTGAACTAGGATCACGGTGAGTTCCATAATACATATTGCATATATGATAACCAGACTCATAAATTTTACGTAGGGAAGCCAAACCGCTTTGACTTTTGACTTCTTTACCTGCCTTTTCAGCAGTTAATTTATCAAGCTTTTCTCTTAAAAGTTGATTTTCCATCTTCAATTCAGTATTTTCTTTTAAAGTATCAAGAATATCATTTTCTAATCCTGCAACCATTTTAGACATTGCTTCAAGATTTTGATGAACTTGTCTTAATTCTGAATATGGATCCACTTCACTCACCTACTTCTTTAACTAAGTGCTAAGTAATCAAGTCGATTTAGGAAACTAACATTACTAAACTTCATTTTGTCACAATCTAATAATCGTTCTAATAAGGTTTGATTACCAAACAATTGCTGCTTCTTAATACCATCTGAGCAAAACTTTTTTAAAAGATAAAAAACATACTCTTCTTGCACCTTGTTTTTTATCATCCCGGCTAATTTATGGGCGCTAATAACCGCTAAATCATTGTTTTCCAACAATTCTTGGTAAAAATACTTAACGGCTTGATCAAGTTCTCCCGTTTCACCTAAATTATCCAAATCTTCTTGGCTAAAGCCATATAAAAGTAAATCTTGATCTTTAGAACTATTTTCAACCAAATCATTGAACTCTAAAATTTGGGTACGTGAACGAATAGTTGGCAAAATTTGCTGAGCGTTATTGGTAAGTAGAATTGTCGTAACTGGGGCAACAGGTTCTTCTAACAAATTAAGTAACGCATTTGCTGCCGGCATAGTTAAGGTTTGAGCATTTTCAATGAAGAAAAAGCGTCTAGTTCCTTCAACGGGACTTTTAGCGAGTTCTTCTTTTAAAGGCCTAATTTGATCAATTGAAAGAGATTGCTTCCCCTCAGGTCTAACCAAAAAAACATCCGGATGGTTTCCTGATAAAACTCTTTTGCAGTTAATACAAGTACCATCAGGTCGATTATCCCCTGTACAGTTGGCCAAACAAGCTAGCCAATAAGCGGTTGCTAAAGCCCGTTGCGTTAAATTATCAACAAACAAATAGGCATGAGCCAATTTGTCTTGTTGAAATGCATTTTTCAAAAAAATAGTTTGCTTTGGTGCTGCTTGTTTTAAATCAATCATTAGAATCGTTTAAACTCATCAACTGGAGTTACGAAAACAATTGCCCCACCAACAGTAATTTCCAATGGTTGAGTAAACTCACCTGCATGACTATTAACAACTGGATTAACAAATTCTTGGCGCTTTTGTGAACAGTCCTTAATAAGCTCTAAAACTGAGTCTACCTTTTCATCTTGAACTCCGATAATAAAAGTAGTATTACCTTCACTTAAAAATCCACCAGTTGATGCTAACTTAGTTGCACGTACATTATTCTCATTAAATTTCTTAGAAAGACGACCTGCATCTTTATTTTGAACAATTGCATAAATAAGTTTCATTATTTTACCTCAAATAAATCTGGTAATTGCTGCTTTAAAATAGCTAAACAATCAGCAACTACTTGATCAATATCTTGACTAGCATCCACAACTTTAATTCTTTCTGGATACCTTTTTACTATTTCTTGATAACCAGTATAAACCTTTTGATGGAAAGATAATTTTTCTTTTTCAAGACGATCTTCTTTATCTGGTCGAACCTTAGCAATTCTTGCTAGTCCAGCTTTAGGATCAATGTCTAAAAACAAAGTTAAGTTAGGATTCAAACCATCAGTTGCAAACTGGTTAATTTCTGCAACTTTTTCAATTCCTAAATTTCTTCCCATTCCTTGATAAGCTAATGATGAATCTACAAACCGATCAGAGAAAACTAACCTTCCTGCCTCTAATGCTGGAAAAACAACTTCAGCCATATGTTGACTTCTAGCTGCTGCATACAGTAAAGCTTCTGTTCTATCATCCATTTCTGTATTTTCAGGATTTAAAATAATATCTCTAATTGCTTCTGCTATTTTTGAACCACCGGGCTCACGTGTTACCAAGATTTCACAAGTAACTTTTTTCTTTATTTCTTCAACTAATTTTTCTAAAACAGTAGTCTTGCCCGCGCCATCTGGGCCTTCAAATGTAATAAAATAACCTGCCATTAATAAAAAATCCTCCAATAATTGATTTTACTTGAAAAAGTTATTTATTAATAGACTTGAAATAAAAAAAGTCCCCAAAGGGGACTCAATTTATTGTGTAATTGCATTATTAGTAATACTAGATTTTGTATGTCTTTGTCTTGCAACACTGTACAAAAAGCTATATTTAGCCTTTAGAATTTTACTGGCCATAATATTATCTTCTGAATAATCAACTGTCGTAGGATCAAGCTCTTGTTCATTTAAAAGCTGTCTTTGCAGTTTAGAAATAGTCGCCATCAAGTGTTGATCGCCTATTTCTTTTACTTGCGTCTTTTTTCCCAAAATCATAAGTCGATTCTCCCTTGAACAGCCCGTTTTAAAGTGATTGAATTTGCATATTCAATATCAGTTCCTACTGCGAGCCCAGAAGCCAAACGAGTGACTTTCAGCCCTGCTGGCTTCAAGAGTTTTGCAATATACATTGCTGTAGATTCACCTTCAGGAGTTGAATTTAATGCAATAATAATTTCTTTGATATCATCATCTTTTTGAAGACGTGTTATCAAACTTTTGATATTAATATCTTCTGGTCCAATTCCTTCCATTGGTGATAAAACGCCATGTAACACATGATACATGCCATCATATTCTCCCATTTCTTCAAAAGCCATAACATCTTTGGGCTGTTCAACCACCATAACCGTGCTACGATCACGATTACTGTCCCGACATATTTGACATGGATCAGTTTCCGTAATGTTTCCACAAATTGAACATTGATGCAAAAGTGTCTTAACATCTTTTAAAGATTGGGCAAATTGTTCAACATCATCTGCTGGCATATCCAATGTATAAAAAGCTAATCTTGTTGCAGTTTTTTCACCAATTCCGGGTAACTTCATATAACTTTCAATTAATCGCGCAATCGGTAATGGGTATTGCATTAAAATAGCCCCTTAGTATACTTTCCTAACCCTGCTTGAGTTGCTTGATCAATTTGAGTTAATCCCTTATTTACAGCATCAATAATCAAGTCTTGTAACATATCAGGATCTTCAGGATCAATTGCTTCAGGCTTAATTTGAATATCTTTTAAGCGTCTATCCCCTGAAAAAGTAGCTGTCACAATATCATCTGCAGATTTACCTACAAATTCTTGTGCAGTAATATTAGCTTGTTCTTCTTGCATTTGGGCTTGCAATTTTTTTGCTTGCTTCATCATTTGTTGCATGTTCATGCCGCCCATACCACCAAAATTAGGTCTTTTTGCCATTATAAATACCTCTTTATATTCTTATTATCTATTCTAATCTTTTACATTAATATTGTCAGAACCAAAAACTTCTTTTGCCTTATCAATTACTTCTTTTTCCTGACTGTCTTCTTGTTGTTGGTCAACTTCAATTTCTGCACTGCCTTGCTTTTGACGAGCTAAGATTTCATCTTTGTGCTTAGCAAGAAAATCTTTTCTAACTTGAAGCCAATCTGCATCCGGCACCAAAACGATTTCAGAGTCATGTTTTAAAAACTTAGCTAATTCTGAATTTAAAGTAGCCATCAAGTTGGTATTTTCACTAGTTCGTTCAAACCAAAAGGCATATTTACACTTCATTACTACCCGATTATGACTGGCAGCAACCGGCTCTAACACCTTTAATAATGCCTGCTCAGATACACCTAAAACAGATTGTAAATCTGGCCAAACATTACGTACATCTTCTAGATCTTTTTTCGTTGCCTTTTCCAAGACAGCGTAAACTGCCTGACGATTTAATTCAGAATTAACCGTCTTTTTGCGTTTAGGTTTTGGTTTAGCCTGTGGCTCACTTGCTTTAGGAGATTGAGGCTTCTTTTTTGCATCATCAATTTTAAATACTTGATTGTTTGTTGCAAAACCACTAGATTGACTAACTTTTTTTGTTAAAGCAGCTACTTGCGCCTTCAAGTCTGCTAATTCTTGATTAATAGCTGGATTTATTTCGGAATTATGAGAATCAGCGACCTTTTCCACCATTTCTTTAACCGGATTAGCTATTTTTACCAAAAATACATCTAAAGGTATTTCTTCCTGATTAGTAAATCGTAAATCATTAAGCGCTTCATTAGCTGCCGTAATCAGCTGAAAATACCGCTTTTCTGGAACATCTGTAATTTGCTTAGTAAAATCTTTAGTCAAAAATTCACTATCTTTATTTGCCTTGAGTACCAACATAGTTTCTGTAGCTAGGCTAATTAACTCTGATAGCAAATTCTTGGCAGTTGCACCATCTTGCAAAAGCTTATGACTTAATTCTAATGATTCACTGACTTTCTGATTCAACAAGTTCAAGAACAATTGCTCAGTAGCTTCTCTGGCTGCATAGCCAGTAATATTCAAAGCGTCTTTATATTCGACCTTTTCTTTTTCAAAGCTAAGCAATTGATCTAGGATACTTAAAGAATCTCTCATCCCTCCATCAGCTACTTGCGCAATTACTTGCAAAGCCTGATTTTCATATGGAATATCTTCTTGTTCAAGAATAAATTTCATACGATCAACTAAATTTTGCTTGCTAATACGCTTAAAATTGTAACGCTGAGTTCGAGAAATAATTGTAGCAGGAACTTTCTGCAATTCAGTAGTTGCCAAAATAAATACCACATGTTCAGGTGGCTCTTCCAAAGTCTTGAGCAAGGCATTGAAAGCACCAATTGAAAGCATATGAACTTCGTCGATGATATAAACCTTATACTTTCCTTGTGTTGGCGCATACTTTACCTTATCGCGAATCTCGCGAATCTCGTCAACCCCATTATTAGAGGCAGCATCAATTTCAATAATATCAGGCATAGCACCAGAATCAGCTGCTTTACAATTTTCACACTCATTGCATGGCTCACCATCTTGCAGATTAAGGCAATTCAAGGCCTTAGCAAAAATTTTAGCACAAGAAGTCTTACCAGTACCTCTTGGTCCTGCAAATAAAAATGCATGTGAAACTTTATTTCGAATAATAGCGTTTTTCAGAGTATCAGTAATAGCTTCTTGTCCAACTACACTATCGAATGTCCTAGGCCGCCATTTACGGTATAGCGCTTGATAAGCCATTAGTTTTCTCCTTAGTAAAAAAACTCCTAGCTAGTGCTGCTAGGAGCTTGTTAATTATCTAATAAAAGGCACATGCCTGAATTTCCTTAGTGCTGCTACCTTCCGGTCCTGACACGATTCAGAAAACAAACATTGCCCGATAAATATAATAACGTATTTTAGTCGATTTGGCTAGAGCTAGCTTTGTTTTCTTTTGCTTTTAGCTTTTTTTCTTTTTGTTTAGCCCTAATTGTTCTGAAAAAATTAGTCAACATGCTACTTGCTTTATCACGATAAAGTCCTCTAATTACTTGTGGATGATGATTAAATTTTTCCACAGCAAATAAATCTACAACGCTTCCACTTGCACCTGCTTTATGATCAGGAGCACCGTAAAACACTTCTTTTAAGCGAGCATTAATTATTGCACCAGCACACATTGCACAAGGCTCTAGCGTCACAAATAAGCTACAATCTATTAAGCGCCATGAATTTAGCGTTTTACAAGCTTCATTAATTGCCAAAATTTCTGCATGGTGAGTTGCAACATTATCTAATTCACGGCGATTATAACCTCGCCCAATAACTTGTCCCTTAGGATCGACAACAATTGCACCAATTGGTACCTCATCTTGTGCTTCAGCCTTTTTAGCTTCAGCAAATGCTAATTCCATATAGTGCTTTTTTTCTTCACTAGAAAACATAATTGTCCTTTATTTTACGCTCCTTAAAATGTAATATCCTTTATCACGCTCAACAATCTCGCAATTGCCAAAAGTCGTTTCCATTAACTTCTTTGCACTTGGCGCTCCTTGCTTTTTCTGAATAACAACAAGTAATTTTCCACCAACTAGTAAATGTTCGTAGCTTTTTTCTAAAATTTCACTAACAATATTCTTACCCGCTCTAATAGGTGGATTAGTTAAAATCATTGCATATTGTTTATCCACATTTTCATACACACTTGAAGCGAAAATATTAACATTAGTCACACCATTAACTTCAGCATTTTTTCGAGCTAAGTCCATTGCTCGTTCATTAACGTCAACCATATCAACTTGACGATCTGGCCACTTTTTAGCAGCAAAAAGGCCAATTGGGCCATAACCACATCCCACATCCAAAATATTGCCTGAAACTGGATTTTCCTCAAGCATATTACGGATTAAAACACCACTACCATAATCTACTCTGTTTTTTGAAAAAACTCCTGCATCAGTTGTTAACTTTAAATCAATACCTGCTAAATGATAATCGATAACCCTTAAATCGTGTTTAGTATTAGGATTTTCTGTAAAATATTGCTCTGCCATATCTCTCCTCATTTCTAGTAAGATTATAACAAAAATAAGCAAAAAAAAGACAATCTACATAACGTAGATTGTCCTTTTTATTTAGAAAGACTAAATTACTTAACAGTAACAGTTGCGCCAACTTCTTCAAGCTTAGCCTTGATGTCGTTAGCTTCGTCTTCTGAAACGCCTTCCTTAATAACCTTAGGTGCGCCATCAACAAGATCCTTAGAATCCTTAAGGCCAAGACCAGTGATTTCACGAACTGCCTTGATAACCTTAACCTTTTCTTGACCTGCTTCAGTCAATTCAACATCGAATTCAGTCTTAGCAGCAGCACCTGCAGCAGCACCTGCAGCAGCAACTGGTGCAGCAGCAGTAACGTCAAATTCTTCTTCGATAGCTTTTACTAAGTCGTTTAATTCAAGGATAGTAGCACCCTTTAATTCTTCAATAATCTTTTCAGTATCTAAAGCCATTTAAGTATCCTCCGAAATTTAGATATTAAAATTAAATACAATTACAATAATTATAACTTTGAATCTTAGTCTTCATCCTTAGATTCAGCAACAGCCTTAACAGCGTATGCAAAGTCACGTACAGGAGCTTGCAATACAGAAACAAGCATTGATAACAAGCCTTCGCGACCTGGGATAGAAGCAAGTTCTTTGATTTCTTCCTTTGAAGTAAGCTTACCTTCAAGCATACCACCCTTGATGTTAATTACATCAAAGTCGTCTTCGTACTTAGAAACGATTCTAGCTGGTTCAGTAATATCATCAGCGTTATCAGTGTAGATAACAGCAGTAGGACCTACGAAAGTATCTTCTAAACCTTCGATACCAGCCTTCTTTGCGGCACGTCTTAAGTAAGTGTTCTTGATAACTTTCATCTTAACATCGTTTTCACGAAGTTCCTTACGCATGTTAGTAACTTCATCAACAGTAAGACCTAAGTAGTCAATTACCAAGATAGCTTTGGCAGCTTTAAGTTCTTCAGCAAAAGCATCAACTAACTTTTCCTTTGCAGCAATAGCAGCTTTACTCAATTGGTTCACCTCCATGAGATTTTATAAATTCTATAAGGCCTAAAAAAACTCCATGCCAAGAGACATGGAGCTTGTAAAACTCATCATTATCTTCTGGCCTCGGCGGGATATTGAGACTTCTATCGTCACCCGAGTCTTAGGTAGAATTTACTTTGAATAATATACCAAGTTCTAGACTAAAAGTCAAGAATTAATATTATTTTGCTTCTTCACTTTGTCCATTAATATCTAAAAGTAATGCATACAATGCACCATAAATATTAGCATCATTTTCAAATTTTGCTCGAACGATTTCTGGCATAGTTAATTCATTATTAACGCGATAAAACTTGTTAGCTAAAGCTTGATATTGTTTTCTAATTGTTTCGATAACAATATCTTGCGCACTAATACCACCTGCAATAACAACTCGTTCACCATCAACAACCGCTTGCACGGATAAAATTATATTAGCAACATCCGCACAATATTCTTCAAAGATTTGCAATGCTTGTGCATTTCCAGCATTAATTGCTTCAAATGCTTTTTGCCCATCTTCCAAATCGCTATTGCCCAAAGCTTCATTCACGCGCTTAATCATGTTAACCGCTGAACCTTTTTGACCAGTAAAACCACTCCAGTCAGCACAATTCATATCATAACGCATAAAGCTAAGCTCACCTGCTTGGAAATGAGCACCATGAATTAATTGTCCACCGACAACAATTCCGCCACCCACTTCAGAACCTAAAGTTAGCATTTCACCACTAACTACATCTTTTAAGGCACCTAACCACATTTCTGCAAGGGCAGCTGCTTTACCATCGTTTTCCACACCAACTGGGACACCATATTTGTCACCAAATAATTCTTGAATATTAGCACCATCCAGAAATGGTAAACTACCACCAAAGTGAATAATCTTATTGTCTACATCAATTTTACCAGGACAAGAAATTGCAATCCCTTTAAATTTTCCCTTATATTGGTCAGCAATTTCATACATTTCTTTCAAGAAATCATTTAAGCCTGATTTAACAGTTGGTTTCTTGTCCTTTTCAATAATATTTCCGGCGCTATCCAACAAAGCATATTTTAAGTTAGTTCCACCGATATCAAAAACTAAATACTGTCTCATGTTATTTCCTCGCTATTTCCATAAAAAAACATCCCGACAAGCGAGATGTTTTTAATTATCTACTATTTTACCATTATCTTAGCATAGAGAACAAATAATCATTAATTAAATCCATATACTAAATGCGCTACAATATAAAATCCCGAAGCAATTTTATTTCCCAATCGTGTTGGCAAATTCATACAGATTCCAAGTGGCCGTCTTTTTAATGAATGATATAACTTAGGATTTTTGATTTTTATATATTGCCAAAGCTCATCTTTCTTCTCAATATATTCAGACTTTTTACCACGAATTAATATAATTGAAGAAACAGCTGTAATTATTTCTAAATAGAACTTCATATATTTTCCTAATGAACTGTTGGGATCAATATGTTCTGCATAAAACTTAATCATTCGCTTATTAATAAGCAACTGCTGATCTATCTTTTTAAGCATTACACTTTCATTAACCGACTGATCCTCCCGACCGATGAAATAATGGTAAAAGTTCACATCCAAGTAATACATCTTTCTAACATGACGTAAAGGTTCGAAAACATATATATTGTCATCATATGAAACATGAGTTGGTAATTGCAGATGAGCTCTATTGGTAATTACTTCTCTACGATAAATAAGTGAATGCATCATCAAATATTGTCCTAAATATAGTTTTACATCATCCCAACCAAAAAATTTATTTTTAGGCAAATGAGGGAAATGAACTACTTTTTTATGCTTAGCACCTACTTTGTCATAAACATAATTGCTAATCAATAAATCTACTGATTGTTTTTTCTGAATTAAGTGCTTTAAAAAAGTAACAATTTCTAAGTAAGCACCATAATCAACCCAATCATCGCTATCAACTACTTTAATATATTCACCACTAGCAATTGAAAAGCCTTTATTTAAGGCCCCACCATGCCCTGCATTAGCTTGATGAATTGGAATAATTTGTTCTGGATATTTTTGAGCAAATTGATCAATCAATTCTGGAGTCTTATCTTTAGAACCATCATCAACCAAAATAATTTCAACGTCGTCACGAATAGCTACTAAAGAATTTACACATTTTTCTAAATAATCTTCAGAATTATAACAAGGTACGATAATACTTAAAACTTTTTTCAATAGTCTAATCTCTTCTCATTGATTATTAAAAATTTACATCAGTGAATTTATTATAACTTGTAAATTCTACCATAACAATTGCAAATTATCTGCAATTTTATTGGAAGCGATAACAATTAAAAATAAACAAAAAAGGAATCGCTAATGCGATTCCTTCTTAATATCTTTAAACTTTATTAGTTCATGTTTAATGGGTCGAGGTGGATACCAGGGCCGAAAGTTGCACTTACGGCTACGCTCTTAACGTATTGACCCTTAGCACTTGCTGGACGAGCATGTAAAATAACATCTCTTAAAGCAGTAAAGTTTTCAGCTAACTTTTCATCTTCAAATGAAACCTTGCCGATAGGTGCGTGAATCAAACCTTGCTTATCAACGCGGTATTCAACTTGACCAGCTTTAACGTTTTCAACTGCCTTCTTAACGTCCATAGTAACAGTACCAGTCTTAGGGTTTGGCATTAAGCCCTTAGGACCTAAGACACGACCAAGACGACCTACCTTAGCCATCATCATTGGTGTTGCAATAACAACATCAAAGTCTAAGTAACCATTTTGAACTTTTTCAACTAATTCGTCAGAACCAACTTCGTCTGCGCCTGCTTCCTTAGCTTGTTCAGCTTGAGGACCTTCAGCAAAAACGATAACCTTTTGGGTCTTACCAGTACCATTAGGTAAAACTAAGGCACCACGAATTTGTTGGTCTGCTTGCTTAGGATCAACTGAAAGGTTGAAAGCAACTTCAACAGTTGCATCAAACTTTGCGTATGAAGTTTCCTTAACAAGCTTCATTGCTTCAGCTACTGAGTAAAACTTGTTCTTTTCAACTTTTTTAGCAGCTTCTAAATATTGTTTACCATGCTTTGGCATGCGATTTCCTCCTTGCAAATGTGGTCAAACGAGCCCTCTTAGCTCTCCCACTTGATTCGTTAACTTTAATTAACGATCCGACGTTCCTAGTAAGCTTTAGTCTTCTACTTCGAAGCCCATGCTTCTAGCAGTACCTTCAACCATGCGCATTGCTGCTTCAACATCAGCTGCGTTTAGGTCTTGCATCTTGGTTTCAGCGATTTCCTTAACTTGAGCCTTGGTTACCTTAGCAACCTTCTTAGTGTTAGGTTCGCCAGAACCCTTTTCAACCTTAGCTGCCTTCTTTAATAAAACAGCTGCAGGTGGAGTCTTAGTAATGAATTCGAATGAACGATCTTCATATACAGTAATAACTACAGGGATAATCATACCCTTTTGGTCTGCAGTTCTTGCATTGAAGTCCTTAGTAAAACCAACAATGTTAATGCCGGCTTGACCCAATGCAGGACCAACTGGAGGAGCAGGTGTTGCTGCACCAGCTGGGATTTGTAATTTAACAACATTAATAACTTTCTTTGCCACGGTCAAAACCTCCTTGATTCCGTGATGCGGTTAAAATGGAAGACTTACCTAGTCTTCCTCCCACAATAATAAAGATACTCTAGTATCTTACCATCTTAAGTAATGTAAAACAAGAAAAAAATAAGGTTAATTATTCATTACCATCAAATTTCTTTACTTGATCGTAATCTAGTTCTGCAGTTGTTGCTCTCCCAAACATATCAACTGAAACAAAAATCTTTTCTTTATCTTCTTGAATATCGGTAATTTTACCAACCATTCCGTCGAATGCACCTTCAGTGATAGTTACCGTTTCACCAATTTCAAAATCAATATCTGGTTTCTTAGCTTCTACACCTTGGTTTTCCAAGATTCGAGCAATTTCATCATCTAATAATGGTGAAGGCTTAGAACCACCACCGTGGCTACCAACAAATCCTGTTACGTTTGGAGTATTTCTAACAATAAACCAACTTTCATCGGTCATAACCATTTCAACTAAAACATAACCTGGGAAAATTTTTTCTTCAACTTCTTGCTTTTTACCACGAACAGTTTCTACTTTAGTTTCTTCTGGGGTTACAACTCTAAAAATAAAGTCTTGCATCCCCATTGATTGTGCACGTGATAAAAGGTCACTTTTAACTTTATCTTCGTAACCTGCATAAGTATGAAGAACGTACCATTTTTTTGCTGAAGTTTCTACCATTTATAATTTCTCCTTAAATTTTGGACAAACAAAAAAACCTCTCATAGTAGAGGTTCTTTAACTAGCAAGATGATTATATCACATAATTATCTCTGAAACTATTAAAATGTCATTTGTGTTAAAGTGCTGAATGCCCAATCAAGAGCACCTAAGAATAATGCAAATAAAACTGAAGTCACAATAACAGTTGTTGTATCACGTCTGTTTTGCTTTGCTGTTGGCCAAGTAACTTTCTTCATTTCCTGACCAACACTCTTAAAGAACTTAAACATAGCTACCTCGTTTCTTTATGTAAGGTCATCTTTTTACAATGTTTACAAAACTTCTTAATTTCTAATCTTTCAGTTCGAGTCTTACTTGCGGTGATTGAGTAGTTTCGCGAACCACAAATCGTGCAAGCTAACGCTGCTTTTTTCACTGCCATAATCTCACTTCCAAACTGTATCTAATACTAGCAAAAAAAAACAACTTTCGCAATTATAACAAGTAAAAAGGCCACTAGTTTTACTAGCGGTCTTTTAATAGTGGACAAACATGCGTATCCACCGGGCGTAGAATTATTTAGTTGGTCTTATTTCTTAAGATTTTCGTTGACGAAGGCTTCAATCTTATCGTCGGAGTCTTTCAAGAAAGGAAGCATATCTTCCTCAGTATTAAGGGTATTTTTACCATTCTTTTCCATGAAGTAGTCCCAAATGGCATCTCTTACAGGAATGTTTGAGTCACTCCAATCGAAGACTTCCTTCATATGACGGTCCAACAATCTTGTCTTTAAAACATCTTCTGTCATCTTAAAATACCTCCTAATAATTTCTACAACTCTTATTTTACTACAGTTTATTGATTTTAGCGCAGAAAATACGCTCTCATTTTTATCCTAGTTCTTGCTATTGCTCTTTTAATTGTCTCAGGTGAAGTTTGAGCCGTTACACTTGCCTGCTTCAAATCTATCATTCCAGTAATTACCATCAATGCAACAACTTCTAATTGAGATAAAGTTTGGATAAAATTACTTAATTCAATACTTGTTGGCAAATCGGATTGCTCATAACTGGGATCACAGATTTGGCCACGTTCTTTTAATGCTTCATAAGAAATTGCGTTAGCATACAAAGCCCGTCTTTTTGCCAGCTCAAAGCGTAATAAATTTTTTGCTTTATTTTGCAAACGAAGTTTAAAAAAGCTCCCAAATGTAGTCCCACGCTCAAAATCAAATAATCCGGCGGATTCATAACAAACAATTAAAGCCTCTTGGTTCCAGTCATTTTCATCAAGGCAGCGAATAAAATACCGTTTAGTAACAGCTGTTATCATCGGTTTATACCTTTCAAATAGCAGAAGCAGGGCAATATCATCGTTTTCTTTAACTTTTCGAACTAGATTTTCTACTGTATTCATAAAAAACTCCTCTGTGATAGATTTTTTATCAGTCTACAGAGAAGTTTTTTTATGATTTAGCGAACCTAAATTTAATTAAGCATGTAGTATATTCTGTCTAATTTTATTTAGACAAAGGCATTTTGCTGTTCAACATTTGATACAGTAAAACACCTGTAGCTACAGAAGCATTAAGTGATTGAACATGGCCTACCATTGGAATAGTTAAAGTTTGATCCATTTGTTTTAAAAGTAAAGGACTAATACCTTTTCCTTCATTGCCAATGACTAAAACACATTTTCCTTTAGCATCCCAATAGCGATAGTCTTGTCCTTCCATGGCAGTACCAAAGAACCAGTAGCCAGCCTTCTTCAATTCTTTTGTTGTTTGAACAAGGTTATTCACACGACAAACAGGGACATGGTCAATAGCACCAGTAGAAGTTTTAGCTACTACACTAGTTAACCCACTAGCACGTCTTTTAGGAATAATAATTCCATCAACACCTGTCGCATCGGCACTTCTTAAAATAGAACCAAGATTATGAGGATCTTCAATTGAATCTAACATTAATAAAAATGGATTTTCTTTATCAGCAATTTTTTTAACCAATTTATCTAAATCTGCATATTCAAAACTAGAAATTGCAAGTACCAAGCCCTGATGATTAGCATCAGGCACAAGTTTATCAAGTTTATTTTTTGGAACTTCTTGAACAATTAAATGCTTTTTCTTTGCTAAGCCATAGACCTGATTAGCAAATTCTACTTGTACACCATTTTGTAAAAAGACCTTGTTAATCTTATCAGCTGATTCATTCTTTAGAAAATCAATCCCAGCATGTCTTCCAAAAACGAAATCACCTTTAACTGAAGTCATAATTATCAATTCCTCCTGCTTCAACTTGCTTAATACACCAAGTTGCCAATTCTTCAATTCTTTCTTGTTTATCAAGTAATTCTAAATAGCCAAAAATAGCTTCAAATCCTGTGGATAACTTATAAGTAGCTACCTTTGTATTCTTGGCATGGGTATGACTTTTGGCGTTTCTTCCGCGCTTAAAAGTAGCAAGTTCAGCTTCTGTTAAAATTTGATCATCTTGCATTTTAGTAATCAAAGCTGCCTGTGCTTTAGCAGACACATAATGGGTAGCATCCCTTTGTAAAACTTGGGGTCTTACTACTCCTCCTTTTAGTAAATGGCGTCGAATATAAATCTCATAAACTGCATCTCCCAAATAAGCAAGCGTTTGGCCATTTAAAGTATCAGGATTTATTTTTTTTTCAAAAAGCTGTTTTATTTTACCCACGTCTCCACTTAGTTCCTTTCGGTGTATCTTGCAAAACAATATTCATAGCAGCTAGTTGGTCACGAATAGCATCACTTGTGGCAAAATCTTTATGTTTTCTAGCTTCATCACGTTTTTTTACTAGTTCTTCAATTTCTGAATCATCATCACTTACTTTTTCAGCAGTTAGCTTGTGAATATCCACTCCAAAGATTGCCATCCAATTTTCTAAGTGCTGTAAAAATTGTTTCAGATTTGATAAGTCACTAGTACTTTCACTAATATTTTTATTAATTATTGGCAATAAATCATAAACTACTGATAATGCATTTTGAACATTAAAATCATCATCCATCGCTTCTTTAAAGCGGTTTTCACTATCTTCAATTGCTACAGCCAAGGCTTTATTTTCTTGAGAATCAGTATCTTGCAACTTATCTTGAACATTTAAAACAGTATTTTTAATTTTATCCAAAATAATTGCAGCCTGCTTTAAATTCTCTTCAGAATAATTAATTGGCTTGCGATATTGGACACTTGCCATGAAAAAGCGCAATACTTGCGGATCAACTCGCTTCAAAATATCATGCACTGTCACAAAGTTGTGAAGTGATTTTGACATTTTTTCTTCGTCTTTTCCTACTGTCACAAAGCCATTGTGCATCCAGTAATTGACAAACTTTTTACCAGTTTTGGCTTCACTTTGAGCGATTTCATTTTCATGGTGTGGAAATTCCAAATCTTGACCACCACCGTGAATGTCAATCGTATCACCTAAATATTTAGTTGACATCACGCTACATTCAATATGCCAACCTGGTCGACCTTTGCCCCATGGGGATTCCCAAGCAATTTCGTCACTTTGCTTTTGCTTTTTCCACAAGGCAAAATCAATTGGATCTTCTTTTTTGGCAAATTCTGCCTCATTCACGTGTTCACTAGCCCCTTCTTCAAGACTAGCAATATCTTGGTCACTCAACTTGCCATAACCATTGAACTTCTTAGCACGATAATAAACATCGCCATCTACTTCATAAGCAAAGCCTTTTTCAATTAAGTCCTTAATAAAGGCAATAATATCTTTAATTTCTTCAGTTGCTCTAGGGTGAAGGGTTGCTGGTTCAATATTTAAAGCGGTAGTATCCTCCATAAAAGCATTAATATAACGCTTAGCCAACTCTGGCACAGTAATACCTTCAGCTCGAGCTTCATTAATCATCTTGTCGTCAACGTCAGTAAAATTAGAAACATATTTTACATCAAAGCCCTTGTATTCTAAGTAACGCCGAATTGTGTCAAAAGCGATACTTGAACGAGCATTTCCAATATGAATGTAGTTATACACAGTTGGTCCACAAACATACATGCTTACTTTGCCAGGAACAAGTGGCTTAAATTCTTCTTTTTGGCGGGTCAAAGTATTATAAATTTTCATTTGCTTACCTTCCCTCTTGAACTTCTCATTTTACTATTCTACCAGATGATAGAAAAAAAGAGGCATTTGATTATTTATCAGGTGCCTCTTTAACCTAATTAGTTAGATTTTTAAATTTTATATTTAAGCTAGTATATATACCTACTGTTGAAAAAATAACTATCATAATGTTGGCAATAATTGTTACCCAACCACTCCAAATTAAGTATCCAACTAATAAAAGAATATATGGTATACACATAAAAACATTCCACCAAGACAATCTAATAACTTGTGTTTTAAAATTAGCTACCTTGTACATCCCAATTGTGCTTGGAACGCAAAGGGCTATATTACATAAAATTTGAAGTAATGAGTTATCTGGTAGACGAGATATGATTAAAGTATTAAGTATAACCATACAAATAAATAAAATAGTTGCGCGTTCTTTTTTAATTATTTTATCCTCATTTCTACTATTCTTTTATCTAAATTAAGTATATCAAACTAGAAATTTACCAGCTATAGCTATTAACCACAACTAGCTAACTTTCTTATGATTCAGATTAGATTTCAAACTTAAATAAGCATATATACCTACTGTTGAAAAAAGAACTATCATAATGTTAACAACAATTCTTATCCATCCACTCCAAATTAAGTACTCAACTAATAAAAATACATATGGAATGCAAATCAAAGCATTTAGTAAAGAAAATCTAAAATCATCTCTTTTAAAATTAGCTATCGCATACATCCCTATTATGATTGGAGAAATAAGAGTTACACTACCTAAGATTTGAAATATTGTACCAGCTGGCAAATAAGATATAACCAAAGTGTCGAATATAATCATGCAAGTATATAAAACTATTGGACGCTTTTTCATTGTTAGTCTCCCCCTAGTTTATCTTTTCTACTCTATAAACCAACCTCTCAACAGCTTTCTTTCTAACTTTATTTTACCAAATATAGGGAGCTTATTTATCAAACAGGCTCTTTTCAATTACTTATTAAATTTTACGAATCCAACTACTAAAAATTGAATTATTAACGTAAATCCCAAAATCACATAATCACTCATTGCTAAATTCGGGGATTTAAAGCTAAGTGCTATTAATTCAGCCATAATCCCTAAAGCAGCAGCTGATATCCAATCTTGCAAAATAAAGTTCTTATATGCTTTAGTAATCCAAGCAACAATTAAAAATAAGCTCCCAAAAATGCCAAAAAGTAAAGCCATATAAGAATAAGCTAAATTTATTGCATCCTTAACACTAACTAAGCTATCAAGTAAAAAAATCCCTGCAACATAAAGAAAAGCGATACCTTCGACAAATAAGTTGAAACGGTTGTTGAACTTCTTAATTGAAAGTCCAATTAAAACCAGCCCCAAAATTGATATCAGTAGCACTAACCACATTGTTAATTGCATAATTTTTCTCCTTAATTCTAATAATTTCTTTTAGTTTAAAGGAGGCTACTTTTCAATGCAATTAGCTCATCCCCAAAAGCTAATTTTTAATCCTAAAACAAAAAAATCGCGTCTTTCAACGCGATTTTCTCATTATAAGCCTTGCTTAGTCATTTCAGACAAAGTCAAATCAATATTATGTTCAACCTTATCCTTACCCATTAATTCAATAGCTTCACCAATACCAGGACCAACCATTGAACCAGTAGCAGCAATTCTAATTGGCATAAAGAGCTTTCTCCCCTTAACACCAGTAGCTTTTCTAGTAGCTTGAATTGCATTCATAACTTGAACAGCAGTAAAGCGTGGTACAAGGTCAAGTTGCTTTCTAAATTCTTCAATTACAACACGACCTTCATCATTCTTGATTTCTTCAACTTCTTCTTCAGTCAAAGCTTGCTTATCTTCAAAGAAAATGTGTGAGAAATCAACAATTTGCTTAGTATAAGACATTTGAACTGAGTAAATGTTAACTAATTGACGTACCCATTCCATCTTTTCTGGAGTGATATCTTTGTCAACCAATCCTGCTTCTTGCAAGTTGTTAAGGGCTAAATCAAGTAATTCATCTCTATTAGCAGTCTTAACATATTGGTTGTTTACCCATTCAAGTTTCTTTTCATCAAAGGCGGCTGGTGATTTTGATAAACGCTTAGGATCAAAGTCCTTAATCAATTGTCTTTGTGAGAAGATTTCACTTTCACCAACTGGTGACCAACCAAGTAAAGTAATGAAGTTGAACATTGCTTCTGGTAAGTAACCAAGGTCACGGTATTGTTCAATAAATTGCAAAACTGATTCGTCACGCTTAGAAAGCTTCTTACCAGTTGCTGCATTGATAATCAAAGTCATGTGACCAAACTTAGGTGGTTCCCAACCAAATGCTTCATAAACAACTAATTGCTTAGGAGTATTGGCAATGTGGTCATCCCCACGTAAAACGTGACTGATTTCCATCAAATGGTCGTCAACAACAACGGCAAAGTTGTAAGTTGGCATTCCATCACGCTTTTGGATAACGAAGTCGCCACCAATAGTATCACTTTCAAAGCTAATGTGACCCTTAACGATATCATCCCATTCGTAAGTCTTACCCTTAGGAATGTGAATTCTAACAACTGGCTTAAGCCCCTTTGCTTCTGCTTTTGCTTGAGCTTCCTTGATTTCGTCAGCTGTCATATCTTGGTATTCGTAAACGTAGTGAGGTGCAATACCCATAGCACGTTGTTCTTCACGTTGAGCTTCAAGCTCTTCTTCAGTCATGTATGAGTAGTAAGCCTTACCTTCATCAAGCAATTGCTTAATTAACTTGTTGTAAATTTCTTTTCTTTCTGATTGGCGATAAGGGCCGTATTTACCACCCTTGTCTGGACCTTCATCCCAGTCAATACCTAACCAGTGAAGGTTTTCCATTTGTGACTTAGAACCACCTTCAACATTTCTTGCAGTATCAGTATCTTCGATTCTTAAAACCAAAGTCCCTTTGTTGTGACGAGCAAACAAGAAGTTGAATAATGCAGTTCTTGCGTTACCGATGTGTAAATGTCCTGTTGGGCTTGGAGCATATCTAACCCGAATTTTTTGTTTAGCCAAAATAATTGCCTCTTTCACTAAAAAATAGTAGTTACTTTTTCATTTTACGCATATTATAGGAAAAGTTCAAACCCTTAGCCAAAAACTAATTTTAAAGCTTGAGCCACTGTTGAAACAGGTACTACTTCAATTTTTCGCTTCGAAAAACTTGCCTTCATATTAAATTTGGGAATAAAAATTCTCTTAAAGCCAATTTTTTCAGCCTCAGCGATTCTAGATTCAATCTTATTAACTCTTCGCACCTCACCAGTTAGCCCAACTTCTCCAACAAAGCAGTCTTCAGATGGGATTTCCATATCTTTATAACTTGAACCAATCGCCATAACAATTGCCAAATCAATTGCTGGTTCAGTTAATTTTATTCCACCAGTCGTAGTTAAATAGGCATCTTGGTTTTGTAACATCAAGTTTCCCCTTTTTTCTAAAACCGCTAGTAACAAGGCTGCCTTATTATAGTCAATCCCACTGGTAGTTCTTTTAGCATAACCAAATGCTGTAGGGGCAACTAACGCTTGCACTTCAGCTAAAATAGGCCTAGTTCCTTCAAGTGATACAACTACACATGATCCCGTAGAGTTAGGCAAACGCTCATCTAAAAAAATTGAAGATGGATTCGTAACTTCTTTGAGTCCTGAATTTTCCATTTCAAACATTCCAATTTCATTAGCAGCGCCAAATCTGTTCTTTACTGAATGCAAGATTCGATAAGCATGATGCTCATCTCCTTCAAAATACAGCACAGTATCAACCATGTGTTCCAATATTTTTGGTCCAGCAATTGCACCTTCCTTAGTTACGTGACCAATAATAAATACCGTAATTTGATCAATCTTTGCGATATGCATTAATTCACTAGTAACTTCTCTAACTTGCGCTGCTGACCCCACCATCGAATCAAGGCTCGGTTCATTCATTGTCTGAATTGAGTCGATTACCACAAAATCTGGTTTCAAATCACTAATTTGATCACGAATGTTGCTCATATTAGTTTCAGGGTAGAGATACATTCCACTATTTCCCACACCCAAGCGATCTGCTCGTAGCTTAATCTGACTAGCTGATTCTTCACCGGAAACATATAATACTTTATGCTCACTTGCCAATGTACTCATAATTTGAAGCATCAGGGTTGACTTACCAATTCCCGGGTCACCGCCAATTAAAACAAGTGAACCAGTAACTATTCCTCCACCCAATACTCTATTTAATTCACTAAATTTTGTCGGAATACGTGTTTCTTTTTCAGCTTTTACCTTTTCTAAAGTTACAGGTTCATGCAAGCCTGTTGTAGGCATTAAGCGACTAGGGGTCTGCTTAGTACTAGCTTTTCGCACTTCTTGGACTTCCTTTTCAAATTGGTTCCAAGATCCACAATTAGGACATCTTCCCAAATAAGAAGCTGAAATATAGCCGCATGAACGACACTTGTATCTTGTTTGTGCTTTTGCCATCTATCTCATCTCTTTACTTTTTAGTCGAACCAAAACCACCAATTCGTTGGCGGGATACTGGCGCATCATCATCAGTGCGCAAATACTTCATAAAAATACCTTGTGCAACGCGTTCCCCCTTCTTGATATGAATAGGGCGTACTCCATAATTAATTAACTGAATCATTAATTCGCCTTCATTATTAGGATTATTGTAGTAATCACTATCAACCACACCAATACTATTAGGTAAGCAAAGTCTTCTTTTTACAGTATTAGAAGAACGATTAGCAATTATTAACATTTCATCATCTGGCATGTATGCTTTTACACCTGTATGAACCATGATTGGCTGCAAAATTTGATCAGCATATTCATAATCTCGTTCATTAAGTTCATGCCCATTTCTAATCAAACGGAAAATTCTTACAAAATTCAAGCGCCAAATACTTGGTATCACACAATCTTCCGCCGCCTCTAAATCGTATCCAGCACTAGCAATTGTTTGCCGCTTAGGTAAATTAATATCGGCATCCTTATATTTTTCACAGATTTCAAAGCCACGAACCTTCATAAAAATGGTTTTCTCCTTTATATCCAAATACTTACTTGTTACATTTTCTATTATAATAATACGTAAAACAAGTAAATATATGAGACTGTAAAATAGTTTGTGTAAGGATGAATAATTCCTTAAATTTATTTCTTAAAACATTAGAAAAAGGAGTTCCT
>NZ_SDGL01000015.1 GCF_007095465.1 Lactobacillus mulieris | reverse complement strand
TCCTACTTTGATTAAATAAAAGATTAAAAAATCAATCTACGAGAAAAATCTATTTACACAAAAAATTTGACAGTTTCTAATTTTATTTTTTGGAATAACAATAACTAAAAAATAATTTAAAAAGTAATCATATATTTTTAGTTTTTTGGTAAAATAAAGTTAAGAAAGAGGTGCTTATTATGTTAAAGCAATATTCACATATTCAAATTGCTGTTGATGGTTCAAAGGAAGCTGATTTAGCCTTTTCAAAAGCTGTTGCAATTGCTAAAAGAAACAACGCAAATTTAGAGATTTTACATGTTATTGATACTAGATCATTTCAAAATGTTTCTAGTTTTGATTCAGCAATGGTTGAACAAGTTTCAGCTGATGCCAAAAAGAAGTTAGAAGAATATTATGATCGCGCTGTAAAAGCTGGTATCAAAAATGTTCACTACTCTATTGAGTTTGGTTCTCCAAAAACAATCATCGCTCATGAGTTCCCACAAAAGCATCAAACAGACTTAATTGTACTAGGAGCAACTGGTCTTAATGCAGTTGAAAGGTTACTAATTGGCAGTGTAACTGAATACGTTACTAGAACAGCTGATTGTGACGTCATTGTTATTCGACAAAAATAATTTTTATAATTTAATAGAGAAAAAAGCTTTAAGTATGTAGCAACATACTTAAAGCTTTTTTAGAAGTCTCCTGCAGTTGAGAAGATATAATCTTTATTATGAAATTTCATTGATAAAATCAAGCCAATACCAATCATATTACCAATCAGGGCTGATCCACCTTGGGAAACAAATGGTAATGGAATACCTGTTAGTGGAAGCAAGTCTATACTCATTCCAATATTTTCAAAAACGTGGAATAAAATCATCATGATAATCCCAGTTGAAATATATGAGTAAAATGCATTTCTTGTATCGAAACTGATCATGACCATTTGAATTATTAAGTACAAATAAATCATTATTAATACAACGCCACCAACAAAACCGAAGCTTTCACCTAATACAGAGAAAACCATATCACTACTTCTTACAGGGACATAAACACTTGATTTCCCAAAACCAGAACCCAAAATTTGCCCCGATCCAATTGCCTTCATACTTTGCCATAATTGATATGCACCAGAGGAAGTATCACCTGAAGGATCAAGCCAAGAATTTATTCTTTCAAATTGATATGCTTTAAAGAAATGGCCTAAAAAGGCCTGTCCCCAACTTGTTGTAACCAGTAAGATTGTCGTTGTTCCTAGCACTGCAATCACAATAAAAGTTGGTACAATTATTTTCCAAGTTATCCCTGACACCAAAATAACACCGCCAACAATTGCGAAGAATACCAGCATTGTACCGAAGTCATTTTGTAATTTTAACAAAACAGCAATTGGCGCTAACCAGGCAAATATTTTCCCTAGAAGTAGCCAATCATTTCTCCATGTATGGCCATAATATTCATTATGATCTTTAACAATTCTAGCCAACATTAATATAAATGCTGGCTTCATTACTTCTGATGGTTGAAAAGTCAATGATCCCAATTTGAACCAACTTTTTGCACCATTATTAACAAAGCTACTTCGATCATAAAAAATTAAAACTAAAATTAAAAGTATTATACCTAATGCATAAGCATACGGTGCTATTTTAAAAAGTTGATCTGCATCAAATTGCATAATCACAATTACAAGTGCAATTGACAAAATATACCACACTGCCTGTCCAATCACTGCTTTAAAAGGAGTTCCCAATGTGGAGTCATTGCTTGCAGCTATCCATATTGCATAAAAACTGATTATTGCTAATAATGCAATTGCTCCAACAATTCCCCAAGCAACTCGATCGTAAATATCAGTTTTATTTTGTAGTTTTGCCATTAATTAATCACGACCCATTTTATTTTTCATGAAGGGCAAAGTAAGAAAGTAAGTCATTAATACTACTTTCCAAACTCTTTGAAAAAAGGACATTATTGCTCTTATTAGTAGTTGCGCGATAGCGACCTTCCACCTTTTCAATGATACCAATAGCCTTTTTGTTTGGAATAATAACTTCCCAACTAGGAATGGACTTTCCTTTAAGTTCATTTACTTCAATTGAAATATTTTCAAGCTTTTTAGACATAATTACTCCTATTTAGAATGAAACTTTTTGGCAATAATTGGATCCTCATATTTTTCGGGATGAGGATTTCGCCTTAAAGTAAAGTGGTCCGGAACTGGATCAACTCCACCACGAACAAAGGGATTGCAACGAATTATTCTCGCAATCCCCATTATTAAACCCTTTAACGGTCCATGCTTACGCAAACTATCAATCATATAACTTGAACATGTTGGATAGTACCGACAAGTTGGTGGTAAGATTGGCGAAATAAATTTTTGATAAGCTCGAACCAAAAAGATCAATAATTCTGACAATATTTTCTCCTAACGGCCCTGGTGCTTTTCAATATTTTTAAGTAATGCACCTGTACCTAAAGCAACCGCTTCAAGTGGGGAATCAGCCGTTAATACTGGAACTTGTAAATAATATGCAATTAATTTATCTAAGTTTGCAAGCAATGCTCCACCACCAGTAAGCATAATACCACGATCAATAATATCTGCGGAAAGTTCTGGTGGGGTTTGTTCCAATACTTCCTTAGTCGCCCGAACGATTGACATCAAGCCATCGTGTAATGATTCTTGAACTTCAATCGCTGAAATAGTGGTTTGCTTAGGAAGCCCTGCAACCATATCTCTACCTCGAACTGTAATTTTCTTTTCGGGATCTGGTTCAAATGCACTACCGATTTCGATTTTAATTTGTTCAGCTGTTCTAGAACCAATTAATAAGTTCCGATTATTTTTAATGTAACTTACAATTGCTTGATTCATCTTATCACCAGCCCAACGCAAGGACTTAGCAGTTACAATTTCACCCATTGATAAAACAGCAATATCTGTTGTTCCACCACCAATGTCAATAACCATATTTCCTTGTGGTTTAAAGATATCAAGTCCCGCTCCTACGGCTGCTACCTTAGGTTCAAAATCCAGGTAAACTCTTCCGCCACCTGATTTTTCAGCAGCTTGAATAATAGCCTTTTGTTCAATTGATGTTACACCAGTTGGAGCACAAATTAAAATGTTAGGCTTTGCCATAAAGCCCTTAACATTGAGCTTTTCAATGAAATAACTGAGCATTGCTTCAGTAATATCAAAATCTGCAATTACACCATTTTTTAATGGGCGAATAACTCTAATATTTCCTGGAGTTCTACCAACCATTTCATAAGCTTCAGTACCTACCGCCACTACTTCATTATTTTCAGTGTTAACTGCAACAACAGAAGGTTCATTTAAGACGATACCTTTACCTGATACGTTAATTAATACATTAGCTGTACCTAAATCAATTCCGATGTCTTTTGCCAATAGTATATCCTCCAATTTTATATCACGAAAAATTATACCATACTTGGCCTTATCTTGCCTGTCAGATTGCAATTGCTTTATTAATTATTAAAAAGATTAGTCAAAGTTAAAGAATAATCCATGAATGCAATAAAAAACTGCCCTACTAAATACCCTAAACCAAGTGCTAAAAAAATGTCCAAAATTTGTTCTTCAAAAATCTTTTTTATTTTAAATAGTTTACTTAAATCTAAACATTTAATTGCTTGAAAAGCTAAAGCAGTTGTTACGAAATAAATAAATAAACTTAAAAGTGCATGTAAACCCAATTGTTGCATAAACTTCTCCTTATAAAGAAAAAAGCAAACGCTTAGCGCTTGCTTTTCAATTATTTTTGTTGTGTACTTTGATGAACATTAATTCTGTTAACAGCACGCTTCAAAGCAACAGAAGCTCTTTCATATGAGCTTTCATTATGACTTGCTTTGGCTTCCTTTAAATGCTGCTCTGCACGCTTTTTAGCAGCTTCTGCACGTGACAAATCAATATTTCTAGCACGTTCAGCACTGTCAGCGATAATTGTTGCAACATTATTTGAAAAGTCGATATAGCCACCATTTACAGCAATATGATCAACACGATTGTTTAATTGTTTTCCTCTTTTTACTCTTACATCACCAATTACAAGAGGAGTTAAAAATGGAGTATGATTGTACATTACAGCTCTTTCTCCATCAATCGCTCTCATAACGACAATGCTTGATTTATGAGAATAAATTAAACCATCAGGAGTCACAACATTTACTGTCATTAACTTTTCAGATTCTGCCATAAAGCATCACCCTACTTTTCTGCTAATAAGGCCTTAGCTTCTGGGTCAGATGGTGTTACACCCATCTTTTCTGCCTTTTTGATGACATCTTCAATTGGTCCAACACCTCTAAATGCATCTTCAGGCAAGTCATCTAAATGACCATCCAAAATCATCTTAAAGCCTTTAATAGTTTCTTTTACAGGAACATATGAACCTGGAACACCAGTAAATGTTTCTGCAACAAAGAAGTTTTGTGAGAGGAAGAATTGAATCTTACGAGCACGCGCAACAATCATCTTTTCTTCGTCTGACAATTCATCCATACCTAAAACTGAGATAATATCTTGCAATTCATGGTAACGTTGCAAAACATGTTGCACACGTGTAGCAACTTCGTAGTGTTCTTCACCAACAACTTCTGGATCCAATGCACTTGATGTTGATTCAAGTGGGTCAACAGCTGGATAAATACCTTGTTCAACCAAACTACGTTCAAGATTAGTAGTTGCATCAAGGTGAGCAAAAGTAGTTGCTGGAGCAGGGTCAGTATAGTCATCAGCTGGAACATAAACAGCTTGAATTGAGGTTACAGATCCCTTCTTAGTAGAAGTAATTCTTTCTTGTAATTGCCCCATTTCAGTTGCTAGTGTTGGTTGATAACCAACGGCACTTGGCATACGACCAAGTAAGGCTGAAACTTCTGACCCAGCTTGAGTAAATCTAAAGATATTGTCAATGAACAAAAGAACATCTTGACCTTCAACATCTCTAAAGTATTCAGCGATTGTCAATCCAGTTAATGCAACACGCATTCTGGCACCAGGTGGCTCATTCATTTGACCGAAGACCATAGCAGTTTTATCTAAAACACCAGATGCCTTCATTTCAAAGTATAAGTCGTTCCCTTCACGGGTTCTTTCACCAACACCAGTAAATACTGAAATACCACCGTGTTCTTGGGCAATATTATGGATTAATTCTTGGATAATTGTAGTTTTACCAACACCAGCACCACCAAATAATCCAACTTTACCACCACGAACATATGGTTCAAGGAGGTCAATAACCTTAATACCAGTTTCAAGGATTTCACGGCTAGTAGTTAATTCAGAATACTTAGGAGCTTCCTTGTGGATGCTATCACGACGATGATCAGCAGGGAACTTAGGGCCATTATCAATTGGATCACCTAGGACATTAAATACACGTCCCAAAGTATCGTCACCAACAGGTACGGAAATTGGAGCACCTGTATCAACGACCTTCATTCCACGTCTTAAACCGTCGGTAGATTCCATAGAAATGGTTCTTAACACACCATCTCCAAGCTCAAGTGTTACTTCAAGTGTAATGGTTTCATCATCTGACTTAATAACATGCAAAGCATTGTTAATATCAGGTAAGTTTTTGTCAATTGGGAATTGTACGTCAACAACAGGTCCAACGACTTGAACGATTTCACCTTCACTCACAATATCTACCTCCTTTTCTTATTATTCTAAGGCGTTTGCACCACCAATAATTTCACTTAATTCAGTGGTGATTTGCGCTTGTCTTGCACGGTTCATTTGCGTAGTTAATCTAGAAACTAAATCACTTGCATTATCAGAAGCACTTTGCATTGCTGTCATCGAACTTGCATGTTCAGCAGTCTTCGCATCCAAAATGGCACCATAAATTGTTGAACGCGCAAATTGTGGTAACAATGCTTTCAAAGCAGTATCAATATCTGGATCGATATCATATTCAAGCTTTGCATGTGCTTCAGCTTCCTCACTACCAATATCCAAGTCAGAAATTGGTAGCATTTTTTCAACACGGAAAGCAGATGATAAAGAATTAACGTGGTGAGTATAACAAACATAAAGTTCATCATAGACACCATTTAAGTACATCTTAATTGCGGTTGAAACAATTGGTAAAACTTCATTAAATGATGGTACATCACTTATCCCAGAATTTTCATAAACAACATTCATGTTATTTTTCTTGAAAAATTGGGCTCCAACTCGACCAACTGCTAAAACTTTAACATCTTTATTTTCTGCTTTGGAATCTTCAAACAAGCCCATCATGTTCTTAATTACTGTTGAATTATAAGAACCAACTAATCCACGATCCCCAGTAATTACTAGATATCCTGTAGATTTGATTTCTGGTCTTGCTTGAATTAAATCAGAAACAATCCCTAAACCAAATACATTTGTGTAATCGAGTTTAGCAAGATTTTTAGAATTAACAGGAACATTTTCACTCTTTAAGTGGTCGACAATTTGAGCACTCATTAAATGAGAAACTGTCTTTTTCAAAGTGTCATTATAAAGAGTATAGCCCTTATCTTTCTTTTCTGTCTGATTAAGCTTTGCTGCAGAAACCATCCGCATTGCTTGTGTAATTTTTCCAGTTTGCTTAACTGACGCAATTTTTTTCTTTAATTCAAGTAAAGAAGCAGGCATAAATTACCTCCTAGTTCTTACTTGTTGGTGTGAAGCCTTCATTAAAGCTCTTAATAGCTTCATTCATTTCGTCTTCATCTGGCAAATCTCCAGTTTCACGAATTGTTTTAAGCAAGTCAGCATGGCTTGATTCAAAGTTAGAATCAAGTTCATGTTCATATCTTGCAACATCTTCAACTGGAATAGAGTCAAGGAAGCCGTGAGTTAAAGCATAAAGAATCAAAACTTGCTTTTCAACAGGAAGTGGTTCATGTAATGGTTGCTTTAAGACTTCAACAATTCTACGTCCACGATTAAGTTTAGCTTGAGTAGCTTGGTCTAAATCGCTACCGAATTGAGCAAAGCTTTCAAGTTCTCTAAATGAAGCAAGGTCAACACGCAAAGTACCTGCAACCTTCTTCATAGCTTTAATTTGCGCACTACCACCAACACGAGAAACTGATGCACCGGCATCAATAGCTGGACGAGTACCTGCAAAGAATAAATCACTTTGAAGGAAAATCTGCCCATCTGTAATAGAAATTACGTTAGTTGGAATATATGCAGAAATATCTCCCGCCTCAGTTTGAATAAATGGTAATGCTGTTAGAGAACCTCCACCAAGCTTATCACTAAGCTTGGCACTACGTTCAAGCAATCTTGAGTGAATATAGAAAACATCACCAGGGTATGCTTCACGACCAGGCGGTCTACGGATTAACAATGAAAGTTCACGGTAAGCAACGGCTTGTTTTGAAAGGTCATCAAAGACAATCAAAACATCCTTACCATTGTACATAAACTCTTCTCCCATTGCTGTACCAGCATAAGGAGCAATGTAAAGTAATGGTGCAGGAGCACTTGGTCCTGCTTCAACTACAATTGTATAATCCATAGCGCCAAAACGCTTTAATGTTTCTACTTGACTTCTAATTGTTGATTCTTTTTGACCAATCGCAACATAGATACAAATAACATCTTGTCCCTTTTGATTCAAAATAGTATCAATTGCCAAGCTAGTTTTACCAGTTTTACGGTCACCAATGATTAACTCACGCTGACCTCTACCAATTGGAACCAAGGCATCGATAGCCTTAATACCAGTTTGAAGTGGTTGGTTAACTGATTGACGATCCATAACGCCAGGAGCTTTAGATTCAATTGGACGTGTCTTATCGGTCTTAATTTCACCTAAACCATCAACAGGTTGACCTAAAGGATTAACAACTCGACCAATTAAGGCTTCCCCAACTGGGACTTCCATAATTCGGCCAGTTCTTTTAACTCGGTCACCTTCTCTAATGTTGTCGTATTTACCTAAAATGATAATCCCAACATCATTAGTTTCTAGGTTTTGGGCAATACCGTAAGAGCCGTTTTCGAATTCAAGTAACTCATTAGCCAAAACATTATTTAAACCATGTGCTCTGGCAATACCGTCACCGACATAGGTAATGACACCTACTTCGTCGATATCGAGTTTGTCATCGAAGTGTTCAAGTTGTTTCTTGATCAATGAGCTAATTTCTTCCGCTTTGATGCTCAATGGTTTCACCTCTTTTAAATATTTTCAACTAATTGTGCACGAATTTTCTTTAACTTGTTTTTTACACTGCCATCAATTATATAATCTTCAACTTCCAAAATAACCCCTCCAATAATTGAAGGATCAACTTGGTTAGTTAATTTTAATTCTTTAAGATCATATTTTTCAGCATAAGCTTGACCAAGTTTATGTAATTGCTCGTCATCTAACTTAACAGCACTAATAACTTTTCCAAAAGCTATATTATTAAGCTTGTTATAGCGCATATTAAATTGATTAACAATATCAGGTAGTACTGCAAATCGACCATAGTCAAGTAATAATTCTAAAAACTGCTGTAGTTCTTGTGAAAAATCAGCACTAATATTTTTTAATAGTTGCTTTTTTTCTTCCATACTGTAAACAGGTGAAGATAAAAACTCACTCAAACGAGGATTATCTAAAATTGCAGTCTTTAAAACTTGCAATTCACTGTAAACATTGTCTAAAGAATTATTATCTTGACAATAGCCGAATAGGGCAGCACCATAGCGTGCACTGATTTCTTCTCTACTTAATGCCATTATTTATTCAACCCCTTAATAAATTGGTCGACTAAATCATTTTGATCTGCAGCAGATAAGTTCTTAGCAATAACCTTTTCTGCGATTTGAACTGAAATATCAGCAACTTGTGCTTGTGCTTCGTTCAAAGCATCATTCTTAGCTTGAATCGCATCAGCTTTCGCCTTTTCACGGATATTTTTAGCTTCTTCGTTAGCTTGGTTCAAAATATCCTTTCCAGCTGCTTCAGCATTAGTTTTTGCAGTAGAGAGAATTTGCGTAGCTTCTTGTCTAGAACTCTTTAATTGTTCTTCACGTTCACCAGCCAAAATTTCGGCTTTTTTCCGTTCATCTGCAGCTTTATCTATATCTTCAATCACTTGTTGACGACGTTTTTCCATCATATCAGTGACTGGACCCCAAGCAAAATGCTTAACAGCCAATAATAATATTGCAAATAAAATCAGGTAATATATGGTGTCTCCCAAATAAAGATCAGACTTTTCAGCGGCAAACAAAATGTTAGTCATATACTGCCCTTCTCTCTAAATAAATTCCTTTTAACAGATTAACCTAAGAAGAAGATCAAGAAGGCAATAACAACTGCCAAAATAGGAACAGCTTCAATCAAACCAACACCGATAAACATAGTTGAGCGTAATTCAGATGCGCTTTCTGGTTGACGAGCCATACCTTGGATGGTTGTACTGATAACCTTACCGTTACCGTATGATGCAGCAAGGGCTGCTAAACCTGCGGCGATAGCAACAGCTAAAAACTTCATAAAATAACCTCCGAATATAAACTATTCTTGTGTAACCTTTTTACCAATATAAACCATAGAAAGAGTTACAAATACATATGCTTGGATAGAGCCAATGAAGACTGAGAAACCTTGCCAAATAATGGTCAAAGGTGCTGATAAAATAATGGTTCCAATTCCAAAACTATGGGCGAAATCATTACCAATCAATGTAAGCAAAACTTCACCAGCATAAATATTACCGTAAAGACGTAACGACAATGTTAAGAAGTTAGTGAATTCTTCCATTACGTTAATTGGCAAGAAGAATGGCAATGGTCGAGCATAATTCTTCAAATAGCCAAATGTTCCAAACTTCTGAACACCAAAGTTATAAGATAACAGTAATGTCATCATTGCCATTGTCATGGTAATAGTTGGATCAGCTGTTGGTGATTTAAACAACATCAATCCATTCATATCTTTGACTTCTAGGAATAAACCTAATTGGTTTAACCACCAAATGAATAGGAATAAGACAAATGCATAAAGTGATAAATGTTTTTGAGCATCTTCATCTTCAACATTGCTTTTCACAATTCCATCAGTGAAATCAATAATGTATTCAAGAACGTTTTGCTTTTTACCTGGTCGCAATTCAACTTTTCTTGCTAACCAAAAGCACATTCCAAATACAATTAAAGCTACCAAAGTCCCACCTAGTATGTTACTAACATTAAAGGTAAGACCAAATAGCCTGAGTATTTCGGGTTTCTCCATAACTTCGTGACCTCCTTTCCTGTGCTGAATACCTCAAACACGGTATTCATGATACCACCAATTCACTCTCTTTGTAAAAAGATGAAAGCGTATTAACTTAAAAAAATGTTATACATATTTAATCTATTTGTTTATTTGGTACCAAATAAACGATCTCCGGCATCCCCTAACCCTGGGAAAATATAACCATTATCCATTAATTTTTCATCTTCAGCTGCAGCATAAATATCTACATCTGGATGAGCTTCTTGAATATTTTTTACACCTTCAGGTGCTGCAACTAAAACCGCCAAGCGAATATTTTTAGCGCCACGTTTTTTAAGAGCATCAATCGCCATATTCGCAGAACCGCCAGTTGCAAGCATTGGATCCACAATTATTACATCACGCTCTTCAATATCTTGTGGCATTTTGAAGAAATATTCATGTGGCTTCAATGTTTCTTCATCACGATACATACCAATGTGGCCAACTTTAGCTGATGGAATCATTTGTAAAACCCCATCAACCATACCTAAGCCAGCTCTTAAAATTGGTACAATAACTAACTTCTTACCAGCAAGTTCTTTTTGGGTTGTCTTGCCAATAGGAGTTTCAATTTCCACATTTTTCAGTGGTAAATCACGGGTCATTTCGTAAACCATTAAGCCACCAATTTCACCAACGATTTGTCTAAATTCGTTAGTACCAGTGTCTTTTTTACGAATGATGGTTAACTTGTGTTGAATCAATGGGTGATTCAAAACTGTAAATTTTCCCATATTAGCCTCCTAAAATAAAATACCAATATCAGTATTATTTTATAAAAAAAAGCTAAAGGTTTAAACCTTTAGCTTTGAATTATTTTTAATTTTTATAGTGATGACCTGCTGCTGCCTTATTTAAACGATTCATATAGGCCAAACTTTGCTCGCCTTCATCAAAGCCTTGAACATAAATCGTCTTGATACTTGCTTCATCATCAAAAAATCGCAATGCACTAAATAAGTTGTGATCAGCATCTTTTAAGTCTTTACCTAAGCTAAATTTATTTTCAGCTGGTAAATCTAATGTATCTAGCACGCTATCAAGAGCTGCTACTGCAGTGTCACTCGTGTAACTAATTTTAGAAAAGTCCTTAACATCATCTACAACCCATACTGGAGCACTTGGAGCATAATGGCGATATTTCATCCCAGGTGCTTTAGGAATTGTCTTATCAGAAACCTTACCAGTATTGATCAGAACTTTTTCTCCTAAAACTTTACTTAATTCCTCAGGAGTAATTTGACCTGGCCGTAAAACAATTGGAGTTTCAACTGACAAATCAATAATTGTTGATTCAAGACCTACTTCAGTTGCACCGCCATCAATAATCGCACTAATTTTTCCTTTTAAATCATGATAAACATGTTCAGCAGTTGTTGGTGAAGGTTTAGTAGAAGTATTAGCTGATGGACCAACAATTGGATAACCTAACTTAGAAATTAATTCATGAGTTAATTCATCGTCAGGACATCTAAAAGCAGCAGTTTTTAAGCCACCTGTCACTACAGTCGGCAAACTACCTTCTTTAACTAATAAAAGTAAAGTTAATGGGCCTGGCCAAAAATGCTTAATTAACTTTTCAGCCCGTTCCGGAATAAACTTAGCATATTGCTTCATCATATCTTCATCACTAACTGTAACAATTAGTGGATTATCACTAGGGCGTCCTTTAGCTTTATAAACATTTTTAACGCTTTCTTCTTTGGTAGCAATTGCACCTAAACCATAAACTGTTTCCGTAGGAAAAGCAACCAATTCACCATTTTTTAGAAATTCAACAGCTTGATCTATTTGATCTTTCTTTAAAATTTGTGTTTCCATTATTTTTGCCACTTTCCATATACCATTCTTGGTTTACCGGCCAAATCATCTTTAAATTCAACCTTAAAATCAGGCAATTCTTCTGTAAATAATTTTGCTAAATCATCTTTTTCACTAAATCCAAATTCCAAGAAGAATTGACCTTCATCAGTTAAATGTTCACGAACTTGTTTAGCAAATCTACGATAAAATTCTAGGCCATCTTTTCCACCAAAAAGAGCTTCTTCAGGTTCATTTTGCAAGACGTTGCTGTCCATCAGATTTTTTTCTTCTGGTCGAATATATGGCGGATTTGAAATAATTAAATCAAACTTCTCTAGACCAATTAATACATTAGCTTTGCGAACAGTAACATCAAGATCAAAAGTTAAGAAATTTTCTTCACAAGTTCTTAATGCAGAGTCGGAAATATCACTTGCATATAAAGTTAAATCCTTTATTCCTTTTTTACTTGCTTCTTTAGCTAGTGCTACCATAATTGCCCCTGAGCCTGTACCAAGATCTAAAATTCTCATTCCATCATGTAAATGGTCCAAAGCCCATTCAACCAATTCTTCAGTTTCAAATCGGGGAATTAAAACGCCTCTTTGCACCATAATCTTATAACCTAAAAACCAAGCATATCCCAGAATATATTGTGGGGAGACATTTCTAGCTAATTTTTTGAAGTCTTTTTGAAGTTGCTTTTCTAATTTGCTACTTGCCTCAGAATCTTGCTTTAATTGAAATTCACTAGGCGTCAGTCCTGCTCGCTCTGAAATCAGGTAAGAAATATCTTCTATACTAGCTTCTGGTGCTCGCATTTGACCTAACTGAACTAATTGTTTTAATGTCTTAGGCATTATCTTCTGCCAACTCCTCTAATTGCTTAGTTTGGTAGTGAACGATTAATGCAGAGATAATTTCATCAAGTTCACCATTCATAATTCGATCTAATTTATTTAAAGTCAAACCAATTCTATGATCTGTTACTCGATTTTGAGGGTAATTATATGTTCTAATTCTTTCTGAACGATCCCCAGTACCAACCGCGTTCTTACGTTTTTCATCATAGCTAGCTTGGTTTTGACTTTCATAGTAGTCATAAACACGTGACTTCAAAATTTCCATAGCCTTTGCCCGGTTTTGTTGTTGTGATCTCTGGTCTTGCATTGCTACAACAATACCTGTTGGAAGGTGGGTCATACGAACGGCACTAGAAGTTTTGTTAATGTGCTGACCACCTGCACCACTTGAACGATAGACATCAACTCTAATATCTTTTGGATCTAAGTCAATATCTACTTGTTCATATTCAGGCATAACGGCAACTGTTGCAGTTGAAGTATGAACACGACCTTGTGATTCAGTTACTGGGATTCTTTGAACACGGTGAGCACCATTTTCATATTTTAATTTTGAATAAACCTTATCACCAGTAATCATAATAGCAACGTGCTTATAACCACCTACTTCAGTAGTTTCTTCATCAATCACAGAAATCTTCCAACCTTGTGTTTCCGCATATTTTTCATACATTCTAAGTAAGTCACCAGCAAATAATGAAGCTTCATCCCCACCAGCTGCTCCGCGGATTTCCATGATAATATCTTTATCATCATTAGGGTCTTTTGGAAGCATCAAAATTTTAATTTCTTCTTCAAGTTCAGCAACTTCTTTTTCTAAGTCACTATTTTCTTCTTTAGCCATTTCGACTAAATCTTCATCAGATTCATTTTCAATGATTTCTTTATTATCAGAAATAGTCTTTTGATCTTCTTGATATTTGCGATATTTTTGGACAACTTCACGCATATCTGCTTCTTCTTTTGAAATTTCCATATAACGTTTAGTGTCATTAATAACTTCTGGATCAGCCATCAATTCTTGAATTTCTTCATAACGTGCTACTAATCCTTCTAGTTGAGCCATTACCTTATCCATTTAATTCTTCCCTTCTTCTAGTAGTAAACTTCGCTTAATCTTCTCTTTTTTGGCCAGGATGATTATAGTGAAAACGGCAAACTGGGTAGTATGATTCATCGCCACCAATTTGTAATTGTGCTCCCTCATATACTGCTTTACCATCTTGAACACGAATTACCATCGTTGCTTTACGACCACAATAATGACAAATTGTTTTCATCTCTTCTATTTTATCAGCATAAAGAAGTAAATACTGACTTCCTTCAAATAAATTATTTTGAAAGTCGTTTTTTAATCCAAAAGTCATTACTGGAATATGTAACTCATCAACTATTTTGGCACATTCCAAAACATGATGCTTATATAAAAATTGGGCTTCATCAATTAAAACACAGGCAATTGCCCCATCACCATTTGCAATATCCTTTTCATTCTGCTTTTTTACATAATTAAAGATATTCATATCATCTTCAATTGGTGTAGCTTTGCTATTTAGACCCACTCTTGAAGCAATAATGCCCTTGCCACTGCGGTCATCTTTACCACTAGTCATTAAAGCGATTTTTCGCCCTTGCATTTGATAATTATGAGCAACCTTTAAAATTTCAATTGTTTTACCACTACTCATAGTTCCATAACAAAAAAATAATTGTGCCATCTTTTTTCCCCTTCGAAAAAGTTCCTCTAATAGTATAGAGGAAAATTTAAATTTGTGCAGTCTAAGCTTTTAACTATCGTTTTACATCGATTCATATGATATAGTAAAAAATAGTTTGAAATAAGAGGGATTAAAGACATGAATCTAAAATCTGGTATTGCAAAACTTTCTGGAAAGTCATCACATTGGGTTTTACACAACATTTTTAAAGGTGGGACAAGTTTCCCGGGGAAACTTGCGATGAGAATCGACCCTAATATTTTAGCAAATCTTGCTAAAGATTATGAAACAATTATTGTAACTGGAACTAATGGAAAAACCATGACAACAGCTTTAATTGTTAATGCTTTAAAAGAAAAATATGGTGAAATTTTAACTAATCCATCTGGTTCTAATATGCAGCAAGGTATTGTTACAGCCTTTTTAAGTCATAAAGCAAAACGCCATGGCCGTAAATTAGCTGTTTTAGAAGTTGACGAAGCTAATGTTAAACGCGTAACTGAACTACTTCATCCTAAAGCGTATGTCTTAACTAATATTTTTCGTGACCAAATGGATCGCTATGGTGAAATTTATACTACATATGACAAGATCATTGATGGTATTAAATTAGCTCCTGATGCAGTGGTAATTGCAAATGGTGACGCAAGCATCTTTTCTTCAGTTGAACTACCAAATAAAAAAATCTTTTATGGATTTGAAACAAAGGCTGATGAAGCTCAAAACGACTTTAAGGCCAGTGTAAATACTGATGGAGTTCTATGTCCAAAATGTAATCATATCATCCATTATCATGCAATCAGTTATGCTAATTTAGGCGATTATTTCTGTCCTAATTGTGGATTTAAGCGTCCAAATCTTAGCTATAGGCTAAAAGAAATTACAGAAAGAACTCCTAATTCAATTAAATTCAGAATTGAAAATACTGAATTTGCAATTGGGATTGGTGGTACTTACAACATCTACAACGCACTAGCTGCATTCAGTGTAGCTCGTGAATTTGATGTTAGCGAAGCTGAAATTGCAAATGCCTTTGCCAAAAATAAACGAATTTTTGGGCGCCAAGAACTAATTTCTTATGCCGATAAAGAAATTAATTTAATCTTGGTTAAAAACCCTGTTGGATTAAATGAAGTATTAAGCCTGTTAAATACTGAAAAAAGCGACTATACTTTAGCCACACTACTTAATGCTCATCATGCTGACGGAATTGACACTAGCTGGATTTGGGACGCTGATTATGAAGGCTTAGATAAAAGTAAAGTTAAACAAGTTCTTGTTGGTGGTGAACGTCATCATGATATGGGATTCAGACTTGAAGTTGCTGGCTTTGATCCAGGAACTATGGAAGTTACTCCTGATGATAATACCTTGCTTACAAGAATTAAAGAAGCACCAACCAAAAAAGTTTATATCTTAGCTACTTATACAGCAATGCTAGCTTTACGTAGCACACTATATGATCAAAAGATTTTAAAAAATAAAATCAATTAAAAAATAAGTCATCACCTAGCGTGATGGCTTATTTATTTTCTGCTAAAAAGCTGTCTACAATTCTTTGGCGCATAGTTAAAAAGATTTGATTATGGCCAGTTGGATGAACACGATTAGTTAAAACAATCATTGCCGTTTGCTTTCGACGATCAATTAAAATAAAAGTTCCAGTAAAACCTGTATGAAAAATTAATGGATGTTGATCATTAGGATCAAATACTAAGTCCCACCCCCAAGAACGAGGATGAACTTTTTTTGAATTGGATTTAATTGCAAAAAGTTCACTTGTTAATTCTTGACTAAATGGCAAAAGATTATTTCTTCCCAAATAACCAAAAGTCAATTTTATTAAATCATCAATATTGGCAAATAATCCCGCTGAAGCGCAATGTTTACCCAACACTCGCGCTTTAGGATCATGTACAATACCCTGCAATAATTTTCCATCTACTACTGCCGTGGGAACACAATCTTCTACTGCCGGCTTAAAGGTAGTATGTTGTAAACCAGCTGGTTTAATGACTTCATCCATAATGATATCTTGAACATTCTTATGATAAATTTGTTCTAAAACTAATCCTAGTAAAATAAAATTAGTATCGGCATATCTCATTTTGGTTTCAAATTCATCAGTAACTGGCAAATTTTTTATTGCTTCTAATAAGTCACTAGCTGGCAATTGATCTCGATTTTCAATCCAGCCTCTAATGCCACTTATATGCGTTAATAAGTGAAATAGACGAACAGGCTGGTTTTGGAATTCAGGCAAAAAATCACCAAGTGGTTCATTGAAGTTTAATTTTCCCTCTTGATATAACTTCAAAAAGACGTTGGTTGTCCCCAAGACCTTTGTTAAACTAGCTAAATCATATTCTGCATAAGGACTTAATTGCTTAATACTAGGATAAATTTCACTAAAACCAATTGTTGATTTAAACACTTGATTATTTTTAATAAATGCATAATTGACACCTGGAACGATCCGTTCTGATACCATACTTTCAATTAAATATTGTGTTCGAAAGAAATCACTCATATACTATCACCTTTATTTAGAATACGTTGTTTTAGATTTTAAAACAACTTGACAGCATTATAAAATATGAGGATAATTAAGACTGTTGAAATTGCCCGTTGGTCAAATGGTTAAGACGTCGCCCTCTCAAGGCGGAGTTGCGAGTTCGATTCTCGTACGGGCGATTAACTGGGATATAGCCAAATTGGTAAGGCAGTGGATTCTGGTTCCATAATGTTTCGGTTCGAGCCCGAATATCCCAATCACTAGTGCTGTTGTGTCAGTCTTGTGAGAAGCTGACATGAGATAAGGGCAGCACTTTGTGCAATTATTGTACAGAAAACAGAAGCACAAGCTTCTGTTTTTTTTACAAAGAATTTATTTTTATAGTTAAAAAGGCGACCTTTTCTTAGGCCACCTTTTTTTAGCTGTTACTATCAAATTATTGTTATCTTAATGGCATCCATTGCCATCTTTGCCACAACAGTGGTATATCAGACCCACAACAGCTTCAGCAAGCATCCCTCCTGCCATCCAGGCCATTGCATACATCATCCATTTCATCATATGTGCCATATCTGTAAATGAAAGGTATGTATAAAAGGCGGTAATACCATAAACTACTACCCAGACAATTTTCCATAAAAGGCGAGCATTCAAAATGCTTGCGCTGTGAGTCATTTTATTTTCCATGAGTAATACTTCCTCTCTATACTCTATAATCAAATTATATGTATAAATTTGTATTAAAGAAAGCGATTACACGTTTTTTAATTTTTAAATTTTAGTTTACTTTTGTAAACAATTGCCAGTAACAAATCATAATCAAAATAGCAATAAAAGTCACAAAGATAAATGCTACTTCACATCCCTGTGCCATTAGGAATGCTTCACTTCCATGACTTGTGCTTTGTGAAAAAGAAATGATTGCTGCCAAGACACTTGTCCCAATTGAACCAGCAAATTGTTGTCCTGTTTGCATAATAGCAGTAGCATCTGCATGTAATTGTTTGGGTGAACTTTCAATACCTAATGTCAAAGTGTTATTAAATGCCATTCTCATTCCACAAGTAAGCAAACTATAAATTATACCTACTAGCCATGGATTTAATTTCATACCCAAAATCGCTAATAAAATTACCGCTATAAGCAAAAATGTTCCGCCTAAGTACAATGGTAACTTAGCACCCTTTTCATCATATAAATGGCCAAAATAAGGCGTCATTAAGGAAAAAATTACGCTACCAGGTAATAACATTAATCCCCCAGCTAAAGTTGAAGCTCCATTTACAATTTGAACATAATTAGGTAAGACAAAGCTAACTCCAATATTGATGAATTGAATTAAGAAAAAGGCCAACATTGCATATACAAAGGCCGCATCTTTAAAAATTGCCAGGTTTATCAAAGTCTTTTGACTATTTTTAGATAAATGAATAAACAGCCACATACTTAAAATAGCAAAAACTAAATATAGAAAAAATTGAAAGTTAAATCCACTACTTAAATGATTAATCATAAGTGTAAAATCAACCATAAACAAACTTATGACAATGTAACGCACCCAATCAAAACTAGGATGACTAACTTCATGATATTTCCCTATAACTCGTAATCCAATTAAAATCACAATAATTGCTAAAAGGCTTGAAATCGAAAAAATTACTCGCCAATTGAAATAATATGCAATTATTCCGCCAAAGCTTGGCCCTAAACTTGGTGCCATTGCTAAAACCAAGCCAGCTAAGCCCATATAAAAGCCGATTTCTTCTCGTGGCATTAATTCTGTTACCAAATTAAACATTAAAGGTGTCGCCAAGCCCGCACCACAGCTTGAAATAATCCGCCCTAAAAGCATAATTTCAAAATTACTACTAAATAAACACAATAAAGAACCAATTAAGAAGCTACCACTTGCAAATAAGAAAATAGCTCTCGCTGTAAAACGTTTATTTAAATATGAAGATGAAATCATTAAAATAGCAATTGCTAATAAATAACCAGTTGTCGTCCATTGAATTGTATCAAGACTAACTTTAAAGTCTTTCATCATTTCCGGAAAAGTTACATTTAAACTTGTTTCCGTTAATATCCCTAAAAAAGCTAAGACGGCCACCATCAAAATTGCAGTCATATTTTTTCTCTGTGTGTTCACAAAATACCCCTTTTCCAATAAAAAAGAGTAGAAGCATAGCTCCTACTCAAAGTAATATAGCATTACCGACTCAGATAAAAATTATTCTAACAAATTATAGACGCTTAGTTAAGTCATCATGTAATTCTTCGTAACCTGGCTTGTTAAGCAAACCAAACATGTTACGCTTGTATTCTTCAACACCAGGTTGGTTGAATGGGTTAATACCATTGAGGTAACCTGAAATACCAACAGCTAATTCAAAGAAGTAAATAAGGTAACCTAAAGTTAATTCCTTTTGATCTGGAATGTTAACAGTCATAACTGGTACGCCACCGTCAGTGTGTGCTAAAACAACACCTTCATATGCACGGTCATTTACGTAATTCATGGTCTTGCCAGCTAAAAAGTTAAGTTGATCAAGGTTTTCCTTGTCGCTAGGAATTTCAACGTCAAAACGTGGATTTTCAACTCTAACAACAGTTTCCATCAAGTTACGACGACCTTCTTGGATATATTGACCAAGTGAGTGCAAATCAGTTGAAAAGTTAGCACTTGATGGATAAATGCCCTTTTGATCCTTACCTTCAGATTCACCCATTAATTGCTTCCACCATTCACCAAACATTCTCAAAGTTGGCTCATAGTTTTCAAGTAATTCAGTGGTGTAACCTTTTCTGTATAAAATGTTACGAAGAGCTGCATATTGGTATGGTGAATCCTTGGTTACATCAGTATCAGTGTAATCTTCACGAGCCTTAGCAGCACCTTCCATTAACTTATCAATATCACCACCAGCAACAGCGATTGGTAATAAACCAACAGCACTTAAAACGCTGAAACGTCCACCTAAGTCATCAGGCACAACAAATTCCTCATAGCCTTCAGCATCTGCTTCAGTCTTAAGAGCACCCTTAGCACGGTCAGTAGTTGCATAAATTCGCTTGTTTGCTTCTTCTTTACCGTACTTTTCAATCAACTTAGCCTTTAAAATTCTAAATGCGATTGATGGTTCAGTAGTAGTACCAGACTTAGAAATAACATTAATACTAAAGTCCTTATCTCCTACCCAATTAATCAAATCAGCAAGGTATGAACCAGAAATAGAATTACCACAAAATACTACTGTTGGATAACCATTGTCTTCTTTGCCATAGAATGCACTGTTCAAAAATTCAATAGCAGCTTGAGCACCAAGGTATGAACCACCGATACCAATTCCAATTAAAACTTCAGAATCTGATTGAATTTTCTTAGCTGCCTTTTTAATGCGAGCAAATTCGTCCTTGTCATAATTAACTGGCAAATCAAGCCAACCTCTAAAGTCGTTACCTGCGCCAGTACCTTGACGAAGTTCTGAATCTGCGGCATTAACCATAGCTTGCATTTCTTTTAATTCATTGTCGTGAACAAAAGGAGCCAACTTACTTGAATCAAAATGAACTAAACTCATATATCGTAACTTCCTTTTTATAAAATTTTACTAACACTTCTATTTTAGCAATCTTAATATGTGAAAACTACTACAAAGTTTTTGAATGCGCAACTTTTTTTATAAAAATATATGCTAAATATCCTAAAATAGCTCCAATAGTATTAAAAAAGACATCATCAATATCACTTACACCAGTATTTAAACCAAATTGCATAGTTTCAATAAAAAGTGACAAACACATTCCAGCTATTGCTGTTTGCAAAAAGCAGGTTCTTTTTTTAATTAAATTTGGAAATAAAAGTCCAAAAGGCATAAAGCATAAAATATTACCAAAGCAATTATAAATAAAATCAAATAACGTTACACCCTGAGTTAATTTCCAGGTTTCCTTTAAGAAAATCAAATTAATATCGCTCAGTGGACGATTCCAGTTAAAGGCTAATTGCCAAGGAAAATAGCTTTCACGAAAAGTTGTTGTTGCTAATAAAAACATCACATAAAAAGTAAATATCCAAACTAAGCTTTCTGAGAAGTGACTACGTCTTTTTCTAACTAACAAAAGCCACAGCAAACGTAAAAATGCAAAAATCAAAAAATAAAAGATTGATTTATCTAAACTAATCATGACAAGTTTTACTAGGGCAAAATGGTTGATATTTTTAGCCAAATGTTTTGCTAAAAAGCTGTATAACGGTCCTAAAAAAATCATCATTCATTAGTCCTTTCCTCTTTATTATTACCATTATACATATAAACACTCTGTCTAATTATTAAGAAAGTTACAAAAGATTGTCGAATCATGCGGAAACCTTTAAAATATTACCTATTAAGGAGTATCTATCGTGAGAAAAATTCAAGAGTTTAATTTCACCTGGATTCAAAAAAGAACTGGCTTTTTAGCCCTTCTAACAATCCTATATACAATTAAATACATCTTCGCTGGCTATGTTGACTTCAACTTAGGGTTAAGTGACCCTTACCAGCATTTTATAATGTGGACCAGTCCAATCGCCACTAGCATATTATTGTTAAGCTTAGCTTTATACATTAAAAAGCCTCTTGCTTCCTACATAACAATGTTAGTAATCGACTTTATTAATACGGCTTTGCTTTTTGCCAATATTATCTACTATCGACAGTTTACTGACTTTTTGACAATCAAGACAATTGCCAATACTAGCAAAGTTTCTCAAGGACTTGGAAAGAGCGCCGTTTCTTTGCTTCATTTTGATGATATTTTTATTTGGTTAGACTTGATAATTATTATTCTGTTATTAATTTTCAAAATCATCAAAATTGATCAAAAGAAATATAGTTTTTCTAACTCTTTTGCAGTTACTAGTTTTGCCTGCTTTTTATTAGGACTTAACTTCTTCTTATCAGAAACTAGTCGCCCTCGTCTTTTGAGAAATACATTCGACCGGGTATATGTCGTAAAATATTTGGGCATCACTAGTTATACCGCTTATGATGCTGTTAAATCTTTACAATCTGGTACTAATTCCAAAACAGCTAATGCAGAAGAATTAAATAAGATTTTAGCCTTTACTAAGAAAAATTATGCCAGCCCTAATATTCAATATTTTGGTAAGGCAAAGGGTAAAAATGTTATTATTATTCACCTTGAAAGCTTTCAGCAGTTTTTAATTAATCTGAAAGTTAATGGTAAAGAAGTAACGCCATTCTTAAATTCACTTTATAAAGATAAAAATACTCTTTCATATGAGAATTTTTACAATCAAGTTGGTTTAGGGCGGACAAGTGATGCTGAAAACATGCTTGAAACTGGAACTTACGGGATTTCTGATGGATCGTTATTTACTAGCCTAGGATCTAATAACACCTTCCAAGCTGCTCCACAGATTTTAAGGCAATCTGGATATACGTCTGCTGTTTTCCATGGAAATATTGCTACTTTCTGGAATAGAAATGATGTATACAAAAATATGGGCTATAATTATTTCTTCTACAAAAATTACTATTCCAGCAATAAAGAAGACTCAAGTGGTTATGGTATCAAGGATAAACTTTTATTTGCAGAAAGTATTAAGTACTTAGAACAGATGCAGCAGCCATTCTACACTAAGTTCATTACTGTAACTAATCATATTCCGTTTGATTTAGATGATGAAGATAAAGACCCAGACTTTAAGACAACAAATACCAGTGATGCAACTGTTAATGGCTATTTCTTAACTGCTCACTATCTTGATTCTGCATTAAAAGAATTTTTTGATTATTTAAAGAAATCCGGTCTTTATAAAAACTCAATGATTGTCATCTACGGCGATCACTATGGCTTATCTAGTTCTGACTATAATGCTATTTCTAGCGTCTTAGGTAAAACAAGTGATTGGACAAGCTATGATACAGCTCAATTCCAAACAGTTCCATTTATGATTCATATGGATGGCTTAAAAGGCGGGATAAAGAAAGAATATGCAGGTGAGATTGATGTTTTACCTACAATTCTTCACTTGCTTGGCGTAAATACCAAAGACTATATTCAGTTTGGTACAGATATGTTAAGCAAAGAGCATAAACAAATTGTCGTTTTTCGAAATGGAACAATTGTCACTCCAAAATATACAATTATTAATGGTAAGGCAACAAGTGGTAATGTCTATGATACAAAAACAGGTAAATTAATCAAAACATTTACTAATACACAAAAGAAAGAATTACGAAAATTAGTAAAATACGAAAGTGAAAGTTTACATTATTCCGATACCTTGAATAATCGAGATTTGCTTCGTTTTTACACTCCAAAAGGCTTTATCCCAGTCACTCCAACACAATTTAATTACATAACTGAATTTCAACAAATGATTAAGTTAAGAGAGCAATTAGGGAAAGCTTCTACTTCACTATATAGTCAGCACAAAGGAACAACAACTAATCTCTATCAAACTGATGCGCCAGAACTTAAAGGACGCACCACTGAGATTACTACTGTCCCAGAAAGTATTTCTGGTTCTGCTAGTTCAAGTAGTTCAAGCTCAACAAGTTCCAGTAATCAGTCTTCTTCAAGTAGTAAATAAATAAAAGTGGTCAAGTACATTAAACGTACTTGACCACTTTTTAGTTATAAACTATTTTTTCTCAAAATATTGTCCCTTATTAACTTCAAAATACTTTTTGAAACGACCAATATAGTTATGGAACATATACTTCATCAACAGCATTCTCATAAATGAACGATCATGTTCATAAAATACTGTAGTGCCATATTTACCAGCTTCAATCAAACTAGTTGCCTCATGCTTAGCTTCATTATCAACTGCATATTCTGTAAAAATCTTCTTAGGAACACCTAACCATAATACGTGGTCATTGTTGTTCTTATTTGCATAAACAGTTTCACGATTAGCTAAGTCATCTTCAACATAATCATCAATATACCATCTAGCTAAATTGCAATTATTCATAGTTACATAAAAACTTGAACGGCCTTGACGCAAGTTTATTTCAAAGAATTTAAACTTACCATCACGTTCATCATATTTAATATCAAAATTAGCCATACCAGTGTAATTAATCTTCTCAAGGAAGCTTTGCACTTGATCATATAAATCTTGATTAAATTCTGGCAAAATCGCCATATAGTTACCAATAGATTGAGGAGTTGGATCCTCAAGTAAAGGATGTCCCAAACACATCATTTTTACTTTATGATTCTTATCAACATATGCATTAAGAACACGCATATGTGAGTCATCACCGGGAATAAAATCTTGCAAAATCAAATCTGCTTTGTAGCCATGAGTATAAATCTTAGTCACAATGTCCTTTAATTCTGCTTCTGATTTCAAAGTAAAAGTCTTCTTACGACCTTCAAATTGGCAATCAAGCCAGGAAACTGGATCTTCAGGCTTCAATTCAACAGGATAATTAAATGGAATTGTCAAATAATTACCAGCCTTATATTCATCCATTGTAATAATCTTGGTACCTGGATAAGGAAGCCCATATTTTTCAGCATATTCATAAAAGCCTTCCTTAGAAATCAACTTCTTCAAAAGGTCATATTCAATATAAGGTACAATGAAAGCTTCTGAAAGTTCAGCCTTATGCTTGGCCAAAAGTTCAGCATACCCATCACCACAAGCAATTAAAATAACCGGTTCTTCATGATTTTTATATTCTTCAATTTTCTTCTTCATGACATTCATGAATTCAGGATCTTCACTAAAACCGGGATATATTTTAACATCGACAATCTTAGAATACTTGGTAGCAGCTAATGGACTACCTGCCCAAGCTTCAACTTTAATTCCATAGGCTTCATGAAATGAGCGAGCCATTCCGTATACATTAATATCACTACCAAGTAAAATTGGCGTAAATTTCTTTGTCATTATCTAAATACTTCCTTTTGTCAAAATTATCACCAAATAGGTAATAACATACCTAATTATTTTAAAACAGTGCAATGTATATGTGAACAGTTGAACAGCGTTTTTAAAGAATATTTATGTAACAAAAATCCCCAGTTTGGAGAAATAACCAAAACTGAGGATTTTAATTAAAAGTGTGAAAGAAATTAATCTTCCTTACGCTTCTTAACTAAACCTAATGCTGCTAGGCCTAATGCAAGAATTCCTAAACCTACTTCACTTGCAACAGATTCATGAGAACCAGTTTGTGGTAAACGATCAGCATTAGTGCCGAGCTTTACTGTGTTTTTCTTAACAGTTGGTTTTGCAGGAGATTCTTTTCCATCAAGCTTTTGAAGCGCTGCATTCAATTTAGCAAGTGCTGCATCAACATCAGCTTGAGTAGCATTTTTATCAGCCAAGACAGCTTCTGCGTTAGCTAAAGCATCATCATAAGCTTTTTTAGCTGCTTCACTAGCATTAAGATATGCAACTGATTTATGAACTTCACCACTTTGTGAAACAGAAGTTTGTAAGGCTGTCTTATCAGTAAGTTGTCCATTAAGTGCCTTCATAGCAGCTTCAATTGCTTCTCTAGCAAGTTGGTAATTTTCATCACTTGCATCACGTTGTTCAAGCAATATCTTACCCTTTGCCACTGCTTCCTTGAAGGCTGATTGTAATTCAGAATCTGAATTGTAGTAAATGTAATCAGGATTAATTCCTTCAATTTTTGCAATTGCCACTTCAACAGCTTTTTGAAGTGCTATTCTTTCACCATTTAACTTAGCATTGTTCAAAGCGTCAATCTTAGCTTGAACTGCTTCTGCGCCTTCATTGTCACCGTTGTCGGAATTCAATGTGTTCACTGCAGTTAAAGCATCATCGAAGTCCTTAGTATCACTGGCTTGTGTGTAAGCAGTAGTTGACTTCTTGGCATCAGCTGCTTCGATTGCCTTCTTCAAGTCGCCCATCTTACCATCTAATGTAGTTACAGTATCAACGATTGGTTGAATTTCAGCTACAGTAGTTGCGTTGTTTACTGCTTCGATAGCTGCTTGCTTTTGAGCCTTGTTCAAGTTTTCTAAAGCATTGATCTTTGCAATAGCAGCGTCTTTGGCATCTTGAAGTTGCTTATCACCATCTAAGTTTGCGTTAGTTAATGCATCAATCTTAGCTTGGACTGCTTCTGCGTCTTCATTGTCACCCTTGTCAGAGTTCAATGTGTTCGCATTGTCTAATGCTGTATCAAAGGCTGTAGTATCACTTGCTTGTGTGTAGGCAGTAGTTGACTTCTTGGCATCAGCTGCTTCGATTGCCTTCTTCAAGTCGCTCATCTTGCCATCTAATGCAGTTGCAGTTTCTACGATTGGATCAATTGCATCCTTAGTTTCTGCAGCGTTTACTTGGGCAATTGCGGCTTCTTTTTGAGCCTTGTTCAAGTTAGTCAATGCGTTAATCTTGTCGATGGCATCACTCTTAGCCTTAGCCAATTGGTCTTCACCATCTAACTTAGCGTTAGTCAAAGCATCAATCTTGGCTTGAACTGCTTCTGCGTCTTCATTGTCACCCTTGTCAGAGTTCAATGTGTTCGCATTGTCTAATGCTGTATCAAAGGCTGTAGTATCACTTGCTTGTGTGTAGGCAGTAGTTGACTTCTTGGCATCAGCTGCTTCGATTGCCTTCTTCAAGTCGCCCATCTTGCCATCTAATGTAGTTGCAGTTTCTACGATTGGATCAATTGCATCCTTAGTTTCTGCAGCGTTTACTTGGGCAATTGCGGCTTCTTTTTGGACCTTGTTCAAGTTAGTCAATGCGTTAATCTTGTCGATGGCATCACTCTTAGCCTTAGCTAATTGGTCTTCGCCATCTAACTTAGCGTTAGTCAAAGCGTCAATCTTAGCTTGGACTGCTTCTGCGTCTTCATTGTCACCGTTATCAGAGTTCAATGTGTTCGCATTGTCTAATGCTGTATCAAAGGCTGTAGTATCACTGGCTTGTGTGTAAGCAGTAGTTGACTTCTTGGCATCAGCTGCTTCGATTGCCTTCTTCAAGTCGCCCATCTTACCATCTAATGCAGTTGCAGTATCTACGATTGGTTGAATTTCAGCTACAGTAGTTGCGTTGTTTACTGCTTCGATAGCTGCTTGCTTTTGAGCCTTGTTCAAGTTAGTCAATGCATTGATCTTGTCAATTGCATCATTCTTAGCATTAGCTAATTGGTCTTCACCATCTAACTTAGCGTTAGTTAATGCATCAATCTTAGCTTGGACTGCTTCTGCGTCTTCATTGTCACCGTTGTCGGAATTCAATGTGTTCGCTGCTGTTAAAGCATCATCGAAGTCCTTAGTATCACTTGCTTGTGTGTAAGCAGTAGTTGACTTCTTGGCATCAGCTGCTTCGATTGCCTTCTTCAAGTCGCCCATCTTGCCATCTAATGTAGTTGCAGTTTCTACGATTGGATCAATTGCATCCTTAGTTTCTGCAGCGTTTACTTGGGCAATTGCGGCTTCTTTTTGGGCCTTGTTCAAGTTAGTCAATGCGTTAATCTTGTCGATGGCATCACTCTTAGCCTTAGCTAATTGGTCTTCGCCATCTAACTTAGCGTTAGTCAAAGCGTCAATCTTAGCTTGGACTGCTTCTGCGTCTTCATTGTCACCGTTATCAGAGTTCAATGTGTTCGCATTGTCTAATGCTGTATCAAAGGCTGTAGTATCACTTGCTTGTGTGTAGGCAGTAGTTGACTTCTTGGCATCAGCTGCTTCGATTGCCTTCTTCAAGTCGCTCATCTTGCCATCTAATGTAGTTGCAGTATCAACGATTGGTTGAATTTCAGCTACAGTTTCTGCAGCGTTTACTTGGGCAATTGCGGCTTCTTTTTGGGCCTTGTTCAAGTTTTCTAAAGCATTGATCTTTGCAATAGCAGCGTCTTTGGCATCTTGAAGTTGCTTATCACCATCTAACTTAGCGTTAGTTAATGCATCAATCTTAGCTTGGACTGCGGCTGCGTCTTCATTGTCACCCTTGTCGGAGTTCAATGTGTTAGCTGCTGTTAAAGCATCATCGAAGTCCTTAGTATCGCTGGCTTGTGTGTAAGCAGTAGTTGACTTCTTGGCATCAGCTGCTTCGATTGCCTTCTTCAAGTCGCCCATCTTGCCATCTAATGCAGTTGCAGTTTCTACGATTGGTTGAATTTCAGCTACAGTTTCTGCAGCGTTTACTTGAGCAATTGCGGCTTCCTTTTGAGCCTTGTTCAAGTTAGTTAACTTATTAATAGCTTCTTTAGCTGTCTTCTTGGCATCATTCAAGTCTTGAGCATCTTGCTTAGCTGTATTTACACCTGCAATATCTGTTGCGTTATCTACGTTTGACTTAGCTGCTGTCTTATCGGCATCGCTTAAGTCACTCATTTGTTCAATGGCTTCTTTAGCTGCCTTCTTGGCATTGTTCAAGTCTTGAGCATCTTGCTTAGCTGTATTTACACCTGCAATATCTGTTGCGTTATCTACGTTTGACTTAGCTGC
>NZ_SDGL01000014.1 GCF_007095465.1 Lactobacillus mulieris | reverse complement strand
CCTACTTTGATTAAATAAAAGATTAAAAAATCAATCTACGAGAAAAATCTATTTACACAAAAAATTTGACAGTTTCAAATATATTTTATTTTGAGGTGTAAATTTGTTTAAACATGATTTAAAAAGTCATAACTTTTATTTAAATAGTAATAACGTGCCTGAATATCGCTTGCACTATCATTTAATAAAGAATAACCAAGTTATGGCGATTGACCATATATTTGTAAGTCCAGAAGTTAAATCAGATTTAGTTGATGAATTAATTAGATTTGCATTAAGCTATGCACGTGACAACCACTTAAAAGTCATGCCACTAGGTCCTACAATCCTAGCCTATTTCAAAGAAAACCAAGCTGCATTAACTGACTTATTTTATAAGCCTTCACTAATTTTATAGACTCATTTAAGTAATTAAGTTAAAATATACTTAACTTTTATTAAAATAACAATTTAGGAGGAAATTATGGCAAAAGAAATTTCACAAGCTGCAATTGAAAACTTTAAAGCAGATTTTATAAGTCGAAAGGATGCACGTATCGCTGCACGTGCTGCTCAAACTAACGGAATTTTTAAAGCTAGCCAAGACACACAAACCCAAATTGATTTAAACCCTACCTTTTCAGTAGAAATTGAAACTGGTAAAGTTGCTGATCAAAAGGCTTCTGGGCGTTGCTGGATGTTCAGTGCTCTTAATACAATGCGTCACCCATTACAAAAGAACTTTAAAATTAAGGGATTTGAATTATCCCAAAATTACACTAACTTCTGGGACAAATTTGAAAAATCAAATTGGTTCTTTGAAAACGTAATTGCTACTGCCAATCAAGATTTAGGCGACCGTAAAGTTTCATTCTTATTTGCTACACCACAACAAGATGGTGGCCAATGGGACATGCTTTGTGGATTAATTGAAAAATATGGAATTGTTCCCAAGTCTGTATATCCAGAAACTTTCAGTGCAACTAGTTCCGCAGCTTTAAATGACACTTTAAACACTTTACTTAGAAAAGATGGTTTAAAGCTTAGAGAACTTGTTAAAGCCGGAAAAAGTTCAAAAGAAATTGAAAGTGCAAAAGATGAAATGCTCAACGAAGTATTTCGAGTTTTAGCAATTTCTTTGGGAGTTCCACCTAAAAAATTTGACTTTGAATATCGCGATGATGACAAAAATTACCACATTGACTGTGATATTACCCCACAAGAATTCTTTAAAAAGTATGTTGGCTGGAATTTAAGCGATTATATCTCAACTATTAATGCTCCAACTACAGACAAGCCATTCCACAAAGTATTTTCAGTTGAATATTTAGGTAATGTTGTAGGCGGTCGCCAAGTTCGTCACCTTAACTTACCAATTGACGAAATGAAGGAATTAATTATTAATCAACTTAAATCAGGCGAAGTTGTTTGGTTTGGCTCAAATGTTGTTAAAGATTCTGAACGTAGAGCTGGTCTTTTAGATACTAAGCTTTACCGCAGAGATGAATTATTTGACGTTGACTTTTCAATGAGTAAGGCTGAAAAGCTTGATACCGGTGAAAGTTTAATGGATCATGCGATGGTCATTACTGGTGTTGACTTAGTTGACGGCAAACCAACTAAGTGGAAAATCGAAAATTCATGGGGTGAAAAAGCTGGTTTTAAAGGCTACTTCGTTATGAGCGATGACTGGTTTAATAGCTTTGTTTACCAAGCTGTTATCAATAAGAAGTTCTTATCAGATGAACTTAAACAAACCTTTGAAGACGGCAGTAAGAATCCTATCCAATTATTACCATGGGATCCAATGGGCGCATTAGCAATGGAATTTTAGTTATTGATTTATACAAAAAAGGCTTCACATCGCGTGAAGTCTTTTTTATTACCAAATATGTAACAACCGACTGTTATCCAACTTACTTAGATTAAATTGATGTACATGTTGTTGTTTATTTTCAGGAAATTCCTTTACGAAATCAGCCAAGTTATATAACCCAGTTGAATAAGTCCAAACTCCCTTAACTTTTCTAATAGGATCTAACATCTCATTTCTAATTGGATAAGCTGAAATGAGGAAATGCTTGTGATGGAACTTGAATACAAAATAAGGCAATTTAAACTCCTCAATTGCTTCTTCTCTTGTCTTAGCAATTGAAATTACATTGCGATAAGTTCCATACTTTTCTGTAAACTTATCATTAAATGAGAAGTAAAAGTTAGAAATATGAACATGTGGAAAATCTTCTTCTTTTACCCCATCAGGAACTGCAATCACATGCTCAAAATGATCCAAGTTGCTTTCTCTTTGAGATAAAGCACGTTCCATTTGATTAGGTGTAATCATTTTGGCCCACTCTGGAACTTCTGGATGAGCTTTATAAGTATTAAACATCTGTTTAACAACTTCCGGCTTAACCCAATCATAATGCATTCTTGTTTGATTACGCTTGAGCAAGTTGTCTAACGTATTATTTTGCATTAAATCGACTACAAATAATTCATAGCGATATTTGTCAACTAATGGCCTAAAATGCTCAATTGCACTTGGGGCAATGTGCGTTCCATCAACAATAACTGTTTCTCCATAAGACATCTTATGTTCAACTAAATTATCAACCAATTGTTCTGTTCGAACATTAACATGCCGCGGAATCACTTGATGCAAATAGTCTGCTTCTTCTTCATAGTATACTGTTAAGTCAGCTAAAAGTAGGCGAATCGAATCACGACTAATTGCATATGGCTGTAAGTGATGGCGGGCAATGAATGAGGACTTCCCCGATCCTGGGGCTCCTCTTAATAAGAATATTTTGCGCATCGCTTATTCTCCATAACCTAGAAATTTCTTTACACTGTTAAAGATTTTACCATAAAATATGCGTTTTTTATGTTTGTAAATGCAATTAGCTTAAAATTTTCTTATCTATTATTTTAAGCTCAGAATTCATTGTATAAACAATCGGCTCTGCATTTGGTACTTCTAAGTTAACAATATCATGATTATCAATTGATTCAAGCTTTTTGATTAAAGCACGTAAACTAGAACCATGAGCAACAATTAATTGATCTTTCCCTTGAATGAGTTGGCTAGCTACATGCTCATGATAATATGGCATCAATCTTTTTTGAGTTTGATGCAAGCTTTCAGCCTTAGGTAATATTTGAGGATCTATCATATCATAGCGTCGATCATTAAGGCTATCTTTCGCTAGTGGTGGCACTTCATCAAATCCTCTACGCCAGTTCTTAATTTGTTCTACACCAAAGATTTCTCGAGCTTTATCTTTATTAATCCCTCGCAAAGCTCCATAATGTCGTTCATTTAGTCGCCAAGTTTTAGTGATTGGCAAATACAAAAAATCATTTACTTCACTGATGATATTTGCGGTCATAATTGCACGTGATAATAATGAAGTATGAATATGTGTTGGTGCAAAGTCTGGCATCTCTTTGATTAATTCTCCAGCCATCTTTGCTTCATCAATACCTCGTTTGCTTAAGCCAATATCATTCCAACCAGTAAAAATATTTTCAGCATTTGCAATACTTTCGCCATGTCTAACTAAAACAAGTTTTACCATTATCAAAATCCTATCTAAATAAGGCTAAAATTCCAGCTGCAAACAAAATCACACCAAAAATCAAATAGGCCTTTAATCCTTTCTGATTATTTGGTTGGTGTCTACGATTATAATAAAAAGACATATCATAGATTCCCACTATCAGTAATACAGCTACCAAAAAGTATTTGTTTTCCATATTAATCATCCTTATTCAAAACAATCATGTTTTCTTTTAGTCCACGCTGATATTCTGCCTGTAAAGTAACATGATTTATACCTAATTTTTCTTTAAGTACCTGGCCTATTTTCATATAAAGTTGTTCAAGTTGTACTACACTCATTTTTTCAGTTACATTGACATGAGCATCCATCATAATCAAATCATCACTATAGCGCCAAACATGCAAATGATGTAAATTAGTAACTTCTGGAAAAGCAAGCACAATCTTTTTAACTTCATCTAAATCTACATTAGGATTTGATTCCATCAAAATATTAGCTGCTTTTTTAGTAATTTTATACGCTTCAAACATTACAAAAATAGAAACTAACAAAGTCATTAATGGATCGACTAAATTACTCTTCCAAAAATAAATGATAGCTGCACCAATTACAACAGCAACACTTGATAAAGCATCAGACAACATGTGCAAAAAAGTCGACCGAACATTCAAATTATGGGAAGAATCATGCTTCATTACTAACATTGAAATGCCGTTTGCCACTAACCCAATGACTGCTATTATGAGCATCAATTGTCCCTTTACTTCTTGTGGCTTACTGAAACGCTCAAAAGCTTCAATCATTAAAAAGAAACTAATCACAAATAAAACAACTCCATTAGTAAATGCAGCTAAGGTTTCAGCTCTTTGGTAACCAAAAGTTTTATGCTTATCACGGTCTTTTTGACCAATTAAATGAGCGACAAAGGATATTACAATTGCAGCCACATCACTTAAATTATGAACCGCATCTGAAAGTAAGGCTAATGAGCCAGAAAAAATACCACCTAAAAATTCAGCCAAAGTAATTACTATATTTAATATAGTTACAAAAAGATATTTACTTGTGATTTTATTTTGTTTCATGATTACTCCTAAAAGTCTTCTGCTTTAATGTTGTAATCAACAATCTCAAACTTTCCATCATCGCTTAATATTCCCCGGGTAATACTACCATTGTCTGGGAATTCAATATCATGCAAGCGATCACTCTTATTCCAATACTTAATCCCCCAAGTCTTGATAAAGTCCCCATGTGATACTAAAAGAACACGATTTTCATTTTCTGTTTCTTCTTGTAGTTTCTTTATTGCTCTGACCATTCTAGTATCAAGTTCTTCAGAATTTTCTGCTAAATGACGTGGGTCTGCTTTTTTAGTAGCTTCTCTAAATTCATAAATTCCGACTTGATTGATAATTTTTTGAACATTTCTTTCAGGTCCAACGCCTGCTGCTTGACCAATTGCTTCCCAGGTCTTATCAATATCGTCACCTTCAAATGACCCAAAAAACACTTCACGAAATTCCGGTAGTTTTTTTATTTTTCCTATTTCAGAAACTTCATTAGCGTTTTTCATTAAGTGAACAGTATCAATTGCTCTTTTTAAATCAGATGAATACATATTATCAAAATGAATTTGTGACAACACTTCAGCTGTCTTCTTCAAATCATTTATACCTTTTATAGTTAAGGGGGAATCGGCCCAGCCCTGAACCTTATTCAGCTGATTAAACATTGTTTCACCATGTCTGATTAAATATACTTCAGTTGTCATTTATATCCTCCTTTTTACTAATTCTATTCTACCATCAAATATAAGAAAAAATTTTTAAAAGCGGCTAGCAATATGCTTGCCATCCAAGATAAATTGCTAAAAATACAGCAAAAATAAACGTTATGACTCTTACAGCTTTAACTGGTAAAAACTTAATGATTTTTTGCCCTAAAAAGCCCCCAATGAATAACCCCAATGCTAATGGAATGGCCTTTGACCAATAAACTTTTGAAGTGAAAAGAAAGATAACTAATGCAATTAAATTACCTAAAGACCCTATAACATTCTTCACGGCATTAACAACAACAAAATTATCTTTACTAACGCTCAGCAAGGCTATTAGCATCAAAATACCTGATGCTGCACCAAAATAACCTGTGTAAACTCCTGCCGCAAACATTTCAATTTGAGCAATAAGTTGATTATCTTCTCTTTTTTGATAGGTGATTTTTTTACCACTAACCAAAAACAAAAAAGCTGAGAATAAAACGAAAAATGGTACTAATTTTTCAAAAATTTTCCCAGGAAATATTACAACTAAAAAACTCCCAATAACTGCACCAATCAATATTAAAATAATGTACTTAATATAATTTCGCCATGACTTTTTTAGTTCTTTTACAGAAGAAGCTGCTGCACCCATCCCCGTAAATATCAAAGCCGCTGTATTAGTAACATTGGCATAAACTGGCGATACTCCAGCAAGCAATAAAGCTGGATATGAAACTAGTGACGCCATACTCGATACTACTGATACTATTCCGGCTAAAATCCCCGCTGCAACTAAAAAAATAAAAACTAAAACTTCCCCTGTCATAAAAATCCTCTTTTCAAGTCCTAACTTAGCTTTTTAGTAAAAAATGCGTAAAATAGACTATAGATAATTTTATCAAAGAAAGGATTAAATTATGAAAAAAGTTGCAGTAATTTTTGCTGATGGTTGTGAAGAAATTGAAGGCTTGAGCCAAGTTGATGTTCTAAGACGACTAGGCGTACCTACTGATATGATTGGTTTAACCAAGCTTCAAGTTCATGGAGATCATGATATTAATATAACTTGTGACAAAATCCTTGATGACAGTCTTTTAGATTATGACTTAGTATCCTTCCCAGGCGGTAAACCTGGTGCTGAAGCATTAAGAGATAATTCTCAGCTAGCTCAGCTAATGAAAAAACGTCACCAACTTGGAAAATGGAATGCTGCGATGTGCGCTGCCCCAATTGCATTAAGTCGTTATGGTTTGCTTAATGACACTGATTACACTTGCTACCCGGGCTTTGAAAAAGAAATTGGAAAAGAATGCCCTACAGGAAGATTTCATGAAGATATAGTTGTAACTGATTCTAAACAAAAAATCATTACCAGCCGTGGACCAGCAACTGCATGGGCTTTTTCATACGCTTTAGCACAAGCACTTGGCATTGAAACAAAAACCTTAGAGGATGGAATGCTTTATACTTATCTCAAAGATAATATTTAACCTGTATGCATATCATTAGATATTTTACAATCTTCTTTATAAACTATACTTAGTACAAGTAAAGGAGGTTGTAAAATGAGCCTAGTTTTTATTGAACCAGCAAAAATTAGCGATTTGAATGATATTATGACAATAATTAATAGTTCAAAGCAGTTTTTAAAAGAAGCTGGAAGTAATCAATGGCAAAATGGCTATCCTGATGAGAATATAATCAAAGAAGATATTAACAATGGACATGGCTGGATTTTAAAAGTAAACGGAAAAACTGCAGGTTACGCTGCATGTATAATTGGAAAAGACCCTACCTATGCCAATATTGAAGATGGTGAATGGGCAAATGATGAAGATCCATATGCTACAATTCATCGCTTAGCAATCAGTGGCGATTATCGAGGGCAGCATTTATCCAGTCAACTAATGAGTAACTTAATTTCAGCAATGAGAGTTAAAGGCATCGAAAACTATCGAATCGATACTGCTCCTATTAATAAAATTGTTCAAAAACTTGCAACTAGTTCAGGTTTTAAATATCGCGGAATTATTGAAGTAGATAATGAACCGATTGATCCGGAAAGAGTTGCTTATGAACTTAATTTGATAGATTATGAATAATTAACATAGTTTATGCTATATTCTGACAAGAATATAGCATTTTTTTGAAAAAATTTAACATATTCACTTCATTTTGTAGCGTTTTCTCGATAAACTAATAAGGATATACAATACAAAAGGAGACAAAATCGGATGTTAAAATATAGAATTCAGTCGATTTTATTTGTGCTTGTTGCATTTATGCTCGGCTGTAACGAATATATGATTGTTGGGGTGTTAAAAGATATCCACAGTGATATGGGAACACCACTTGCTACATTAGGTATTTTAGTTACCTTATTTGCATTGGTTTACTCAATCTGTACACCATTTATTTCTTTATTGAGTGCTCGCTTTAAGCGTCACAATGTTTTATTTGCATTATTAGTGATTTTTTTAGTTGCTAATACTTGGACTGCAATCGCACCAAACTTTATTTCATTACTCTTATCAAGAGTTTTAGCTGGGGCAACTGCTGGTTCAATTATTTCAATCACTGTTGTTATGGCAAGTTTCATTGCACCACCAGAAAAAAAGGCTGCATTAATTTCCTGGGTTTTCGCAGGCTTTAGTATTGCTAACGTTGCTGGGGTTCCTATTGGAAACACCATTGCACGTGTATTTTCATGGCGTGATAGTTTTTGGATGGTTACAATTTTAACTGTTATCATCTTTGTTTTGCTTTTTATTTACGCTCCTAAGGATACTCCTCAAAGTCATGCAGGTACTCCTGAAGAAGCAGCTAAGATTTCTGCTGATAGAAAGAAATATATTGTTCACCCTATCACAATTACTAATGCTTTATTTATTATTTGTGTTACTGCTGCACAATATAGTTTTTACACTTATATTACCGAAATTATCACTAAATACCTTCATTTCACAGATTCTGTGTTGAGTATTCTATTATTCATTCTTGGTATTGTTTCAATCTTCGGTAACAAGCTGGGTGGCTACTACGCTGACCGTGGAAATATGCAAGACATCCCATTCTTGTATGTCATCATGCCTGTATCATTAGTATTAATTGGTTTATTAATCAATTTAACAAATCCACAAAGTTTCCCATTAATTCTTGGAATTATCGGATTTGTTTTGATAGCAATTGTCTGCATCGTTAACGTAAGTTATGGTGCAAACGTTACTGTGCTATTCCTTGACTTAGCCAATGAACAATTCCCTGGTGCACTTGATTTATCATCAACATTCAACCCAGTATTTTCAAACTTCGGTATTGCAGTTGGATCATTTGTTTCATCAATGGCAATTGGTTCAGGATTGTTTAACATTGGAAATATCGTATTTATCTCAGCAATCTTCGGTTTCTGCTCATTAGCATTAGTATTGAGACTTAAGAAATTAACTAAAGAAGATATGTAAAAAAGTCCGTGAGAATTAATCTCACGGACTTTTTATATTGCTTTATCAGCTATATTTTCTAAATTAATTACTCTATTAAATAATAATTTCTCTTCTTCCGAAATATGATGTCCAACTTCTATTACAGTAGCTGTTTTATTCAACAAAATAAGTTTATGAATATTTAGCGAAGTTCTCTCATCAAGTGACGAAGTGGCCTCATCAGCAAGCATAATGGGTCTTTTAAAAATAATGGCTCTAGCTATTTCAATCCTTTGTTTTTGCCCACCTGATAAATTTTCACCAGACTTATTGATAACATAATCTAATCCTCGTTCTTTAATTAAATCCTTAAGTCCGGCTTTATCAATAGCACTATTTATCTCATTACGTGAGATATTCTTCCCAAGAGTAATGTTGAAAAGAATCGTATCATTTAATAATTTAGGTTCCTGATTAATCATACTAAAATAACTATGAGCTTTATTAAAGTTACCATTTAATTCCTCATTATCAATAACATAGGTTCCACCATTTATCTTTACTTGACCAATCAAAGCTTTTAAGAAAGTAGATTTGCCCCATCCAGATGGTGCAACTATTAGAACTTTTTCACCGCTCTTTATATTAAAGGATAAATTTGAAAATAGCTTTTTATTGCCTACCTTAAGACTCGCATTTTTAACATTTAATTCTTTAAATGATAATTTAGATGAATGCTGTTTTTCAATTAATTTAGTGGCAACTATGACTTTACTCCACATTGGTTTAGATGATCGTCTATCATTTAAATACATTGTTATATTAACTAATGGATTAATAAAATTATTAGACAATTGACTTACCATTATCAAAGTACCAAATGTAATATTTCCCACACTTACTAGATATACTCCAACTGCAATAGGAAGAACAGTAATAAATAAGTAAGCCAAATCTGATACTGTATCATTAGAAGTGCCTCTTACAAAATTTAATCTCTGTAACGATGTTTCCAAATCATTTGAAACCTTCTTAATCCTTTTCCATAATATATTTTCTTGATCATATAATTTAAAAACTTGAGTAGTTTTTTCAGTTTCTTTAATACGCTCCGTATAAATACTATTTTTCTTTTCCCAATTCTCTGCTTTTTTCTCTATTATTTTTCCAAAGAATTTTTGTGAAATACCAGGAATAAAAGACACTAACAAAAAGATAATTGTCAATGGAATGGATCCAAAAAGCGCCGCAATCACTGCTGATAAAAACTGAATCGCACTAGTAACAATCTCTAATTCAGCCGCAATATATCTTTCTTCAATTTGTTTTAAATCATTAGTAAAAAAAGAGGTATCCAAAAAGTCTGTATTTTTTTCAGAAAATATCAAATATTTTGTTGTAATAGATTTAATATTATAATCTGCTTCTTTAATAATTCGGCTATACCACCACTCATAAATAAGATTTATTATCCAAAATATAATGAGGCCAATTACTGCAACAATAATTAAATTTATTAAGCTTATTTTTTTATCATTAACCCAGTTAAAAAGTTGTTGAGTGATATTAGCTATAAAAACTACTTCTAGCGACCTTAAAATAGTCAAAATTATAAAGATAATAGAATGTGTTCTTTTAACATATTTTAAACTCATAGATATATACTCCTTGCCGTAACTTTATTTTTATAAAATTGGCAAAGTTACAATAATCATTGGCAATCACCCCCCCTTGCTTTACTGTAATTTCATTATCTTATACATTAGCTCAAATAATATTCTACTTGCATATTTGATTAAAATCTGCAAATACGCAGTTTTTGTTATGCTAAATTCTCAACATAACCATTAAGGCCATTTTGCTTCATAAATTGTTTTATTGTTTCAGCATCTTCCTTTTTACCATCAAATAACTTAACGTAGTAATTTTTAATGGTCTGATAAACAAAAAAGTCCGGTACTTGTGGAAATTTATCTAAAAGTTCTACAACCTTTTTTTCAATAATATTATCATGTCGAACATAAGTAATATGTAAACAATTTATACTAATTGCTGCAATTATTTTTAAAAGTCCATAAGGTTGAATATCAATTTCATTATAATAAGCCTCATATATCTGGTTAAAATAATATTGAATTTCTATATTATCAAATACTATTAATGAATTAGAAAGTAACTTTAAATACCTTTCATTTTGAAACCAATAATCATGCTCAAACAAACTTTTCTTAATTCGCTTCTTCATCTTATTGGACATATCAGCCAAAGTTCCATCTAATATAGCTTGCATTAAACTAGCTCTTAACTTTTCTTCCTCTGATACACTAGAATTTTGAATTAAATTATTTAATAGCCTAACTTTCTCCTTATCTTTTTTATAAAAAGCTTGGCTAATTAAAATACTTTTATTTATAATATCTACTTTATCATTGCTAAAATACAAATCATTGTAAAAGTCAATTAAATCGATTTGATTTTGCTTTAAGAGCAAAAATAAATCAGTAGCTGATATTTCATGCTTATTATTTTCAATTTTTGAATAATGTGCAGCAGAAATTATTCCATTTGAAAATTCTTTTTGAGTTAATCCCATAGCAATTCTTTGGTGTTTTAACAAACTTCCTATTGTCATATTCCATATTCCTAATTTTTCTTTTTCAAAATTATTAAATACATAATTCTTCAATATAATACACTATTTAATCTTAAAAAGCTCTTAATACGAAATTTGGCCAACAGTTTTAAATGTTGTAAATTAAAATTCCACTGATGTTAATAATATGTAATAAACAAAAAAAGCATCCCATAAAGGGATGCTTTTGGTAGCAGTAATCTTGTAAATAAGATTAACGCTTTGAGAATTGTGAAGCTTTTCTGGCTTTCTTCAAACCAGGCTTCTTTCTTTCCTTCATTCTTGGGTCACGAGTCAAGAGACCAGCCTTCTTCAAAGGACCACGGAAATCTGGGTCAATTTCAAGAAGAGCACGTGCAATACCATGACGGATTGCACCAGCTTGACCTGAGAAACCACCACCGTTAACATTAACAACTACGTCGTATTGACCTTCAGTTTCAGTTAATGCTAATGGTTGCTTTAAATCTTGAACCAAGTTTGGGAAAGGAATGTAATCAGTAACATCTTTCTTGTTAACAGTAATTTTACCGTTACCTGGTACTAAACGAACGCGCGCAACAGAATTCTTGCGGCGACCAGTTCCAGCGTATGCAGCTTGTTGTGCCATTGTCTAACCTCCTAGATTATTTGTTGATTTCTAATACTTCAGGCTTTTGAGCTTCGTGCTTGTGTTCAGCACCTGCATATACATGCATCTTCAAGAATTCTTGGTGACCAAGAGTGTTCTTTGGAAGCATACCCTTAACTGATAATTCAACTAATCTTACAGGGTTCTTAGCTAACAATTCGCCAGCTGAAACAGCTTTTAAACCACCGCGGAAATCTGAGTGGTGGTAGTAGATCTTATCAGTAGCCTTCTTACCAGTCAACTTTAACTTAGCTGCGTTGATGATGATAACATTGTCACCAGTATCAACGTTAGGTGTGTATTGAGGCTTATTCTTACCTCTTAAAATAGTGGCTACAACAGTTGATAAACGACCTAATGCGATATCAGTTGCATCGATAACATACCACTTACGTTCAATTTCACTAGTTTTTGCTAATGGTGTAGTACGCAATTTAAATTCCTCCGTTTTTTTGCAGTTTGACAAACAATAAGTTTCCGGGGCCTATCGTGGACAAACATACGTTATCTATGATACTTTCAAACACTCATAATGTCAATTATTTTTCTTGTCTAAGCGATATTTTTCTGGAACTTCTTCATAAAATACATGGTATAAATATAATCCGCTTGCTGGCGCAGTATTTCTTACTTCTTGCCTATCTTTAGCAAGAATTACGCGCTTTAAGTCATGAACTGGACGCCTTTCATTTCCTATTTCTAAAAGCGCTCCAACCATGATTCTAACCATATTATATAAAAAGCCATTTCCAATAAAATCAAAGATAATTTCATTTTCTTCAGACTTTTGCCAAATCTTTACATAGTATATAGTTCGTACTTTATCAATAATTTGACCACCACTGGCCGCAAAACTTGTAAAATCATGTTCTCCTAGCAAATCTAACGCTGCTTCTTGCATTTTAGATACATTTAACTTATAAGGGTAATGTCCAGTATAAAATCGCTTAAAAGGGTCTACAAAGCGGTCCTGATTTACAATATAACGATACCATTTCCCATGTGTTGAATATTGAACGTGGAAATCTTCATTGACAATTTCCGCATCTTTAAAAATTATATCTGTTGGCATCATTGAATTAAGTGCTAAAACCATTCTATTAGCAGGAATATTGTCATTGGGAAAGTCAAAATGAATTACCTGTCCTAATGCGTGGACGCCAGCATCAGTTCGCCCTGAGCCATGTACAACAATTCTTTGGCCTTTAGCCATCTTTTTTAAAGCTTCTTCAATTGTTCCTTGAACTGTCCGCTGATTTGGTTGCTTTTGAAATCCATGGAATAAATGGCCATCATAGGCCATAGTCATCTTAAATCGTGGCATTATTTACTCCTAAAGCTTAATAATAAAATTAATAGTAATACAAAATAGCCTAAATTAATAAGATCATATTTTGACCATTCTAACACTCGATACTTGCTTCTTCCTTCACTACCGCGGTAGCCTCTTGCTTCCATTGCAGTTGATAAATCAATTGCTACTTCCAATGAATTAATAAACAGAGGAACTAATAAAGGAACTACTGCTTTAATTCTTTTAATCAAACCACCATCATTAAAATCTGCCCCTCTTGAACGTTGAGCATTCATAATTTTTATTGTCTGATCAAACAATGTGGGCACAAAACGTAAAGCGATTGACATTATCAGTGCTATTTCTGCAACAGGCACATGTAAATATTTTAAAGGTTTAAGCATCCATTCCATCGCATCAGCAATTGCTAATGGAGCTGTAGTCAAAGTCATTACCGTTGACATTAAAATAATCAATGTAAATCTCAAAAAAATATATATCGAATTAATCACACCATAGCTAGAAACTGAGAGAATGCCCCATTTCCAATAAATTTCACCTCCGCTTGTAAAAAAAAGCTGCAAGAAAGAGGTAAAAAATATTAAGCCTAACAAAGGTTTAATTCCATCCCAAAAGAATCTTAAATTTATCTTTGTAGCAACTATCGCTAATAAACAGGCTAAAACTAAAACTAAGTAGCTTTGCCAATTATTAGCTAAAAAAATGATAAAAATAAAAATAAATGTAAAAATTAATTTCCCACGTGAATCCATTTTATGAATTACAGAATTACCTGGAATAAAGCGTCCAATTATTATTTTACTCATTATTTTCCTTCACTAATTTTTGTTCAATTTGATTTGCTAATCTATCAATAGTTAAAGGATTAAGATCAATATTTAAATTGTTCTCAACTAATTTTTTGGCAAAAAGATTAGCAGTGGGCATAGCTAAATGATGCTGCAAAAGCCACTCCGAATTAGAAAAAATTTCTTCTGGAGTACCATGTCTGAGTAATTTGCCTTTTTCTAAAACTAAAACATCATCAGCATATTCCGCAACATCATCCATATTATGAGTAACTAAAATTACTGTATGTCCTTCTTTTTGATATTGCTTAAATAGATTAAACATTTCTTGCTTTCCTTGAGGATCAAGGCCTGCCGCTGGTTCATCTAGGCATAAAATATCAGGTTCATATGCCATAACACCAGCAATTGCAACACGTCTCATTTGACCACCTGATAAATCAAACGGTGAACTCTCCCCCACTGAAACTGGAAGTCCAACTTTTTTAAGCCACTTTTTTGCTAATTCACTTGCTTCTTGCTCTGAATAGCCAAAATTTTTTGGACCATATTCAATGTCTTTTAATACGGTGCTTTCAAATAATTGAGCTTCAGGAAATTGAAATACTAAACTTACTTTTTCACGCAACTTTTTCAAGTGCTTATTACTAGTTTGAGCATTTAAAGTAAACCCAGCTATCTTAATTTGACCTGCACTCGGTTTCAGCAAGGCGTTAAAATGTTGCATCAAAGTCGATTTTCCACTACCAGTATGACCAATTATTGCAACAAAACTATTTTCTTTCAGCTCAAAGCTCACATTATCCAAGGCTTTTTTTTCAAAAGGGGTTTTCGGAGAATAAATATAATCTACTTTTTCAAACTTAATTGACATATTTCTTTCACCAACTTTTCTTGAGTATTGGCTTGCTTAGAAATCAAAAAGCCTTTTTGTCTAAGCTTTTCTGCTAGCTGATAAATAAAAGGAAGCCCCAATCCAATTTCATTAAGTAAATTTGCATTGTCAAAAATAACTTCGGGCTTATCTTGCAAAATTATCTTTCCATTATCAAGCACTAAAACTTCATCAGCTTTTTCAACTTCCTCTAAATCATGTGTAATTGAAATAACCGTTAAATTATATTGTTGCTTTATCTTCTTTATTAAATTAAGTATGCTCTTTTTACCTTCTGGATCAAGCATCGAGGTTGCTTCATCTAAAATTATTATTTTAGGCTTTACCGCTAATATTCCTGCAATAGCCACACGTTGCTTTTGACCACCAGACAATTGGGCTGGCTCAGAATTTTTAAATTCTTCCATTCCAACCTGACTGATGGCCTCGTCAACCAAAGGTAGCATCTTTTCTCGAGAAACGCCTTTGTTTTCAAGTCCAAATGCCACATCATCTTCTACCGTGCTCCCAACAAATTGATTATCTGGATTTTGGAAAACAATACCGACTTTATCCCTAATTTTCCAAATGTTTTCATCATTTAATTCCATACCATCTATTTTTATCGCATAAGGATCTTTTTTATCCTTTTCTGCCACTAATAATCCGATTAATAAACGAGCAATAGTTGATTTCCCACTACCATTGTGTCCAATCAAAGTCGTCCAAGAATTTTCTTTCACTGAAAAAGAAAGATTATTCAAAATCGGATTTGATGTATTAGGATATGAAAAAGTTAAATTCTTTATTTCAATTATTTTGTTCATACTATCATCCTCATTTAACTTTCTTAATTGTAACAGAAAAGGATAAAAAAAATCATCCATGGAGAGGGATGATCTACATCTAAGCTAGACTAAGCAAAGCCATCATCTTAACGCTTATTCTCACTTCCATGGATAATTCTTAATAGCTATTAAGTTTTATGGATTAGAATTAAACTAATTCTAAAATAACCATAGGTGCACCGTCACCACGACGAGCGGTAGCAAGTTTCATAATACGAGTGTAACCACCATTACGATCCTTGTAACGAGGTGCAATATCGCTAAATAATTTTTGTAAAGCTGACTTTACAACAACTGCATCGTTTTCTTGCTTAACGTCAGCGATTTCGTTACGTACAAATGCAGCAGCTTGTCTTCTTGCACTAAGGTCACCGCGCTTACCTAAAGTAATCATTCTTTCAGCAGTTTTACGGATTTCCTTAGCACGTGCTTCAGTAGTCACGATACGTTCGTTAATGATCAATTGAGTTGTCATTTCACGAAGCATTGCTTTTCTATGAGCACTGTCGCGACCTAATTTACGATATGCCATGAGTTTGCCTCCTTATATGCAGTAAACCTAATCTTCATGACGAAGAGAAAGTCCAAGATCTGCAAGTTTATTTTTAACTTCTTCTAATGATTTACGTCCTAAGTTTCTTACGCGCATCATATCAGATTCACTCTTATCAGTTAATTCTTGAAGAGTGTTGATACCAGCACGTTTTAAGCAGTTGTAAGAACGAACAGAAAGGTCTAACTCTTCAATTGTCATTTCAAGTTGACGTTCTTTCTTATCGTCTTCTTTTTCAACCATTACTTCGCCACCAAAATCAGTTTGAGCATCTGAGAATTTGAATACTTTAAAGTGCTCAATCAAAATCTTAGAAGCAAAACTAAGAGCGTCACTAGGTGTGATTGAACCGTCGGTCCAAACTTCTAGCGTAAGTTTATCGTAGTCATCTCTCTTACCAACACGGGTACTTTCCACTTGGTAGTTTACCTTTTTAATTGGTGAAAAAAGAGAATCTACAGGAATAACCCCGATAGGCATGTCATCAGTCTTGTTTTCACTTGCAGGTACATAACCACGGCCATTCTTAACCGCAATTTGCATATGTAAGTGTCCACCTTCAGCAACAGTACAAATATATTGATCAGGATTCAAAACTGTGACTTCAGAGTCAACCTTCAAATCACCAGCAGTGACAGTAGCTGGGCCTTCAACATCAAGTTCAACAATCTTTTCTTCATCTGCAACAGACTTAAGTTCAAGCTTCTTCAGATTAAGAACAATCTTGGTAACATCTTCACGTACACCAGGAATTGTTGAGAACTCATGCAAAACGCCATCAATTTGGATGTAAGAAAGTGCCGTACCTGGAATTGAGGTAAGCAATACTCTACGCAACGAATTACCTAAAGTAGTACCAAATCCACGTTCTAATGGTTCGACAACAAACTTACCGTATGCATCCTCTTGGTCAACAACGGTAATATTTGGTTTTTCAAATTCAATCATTACTGGGCCCCTTTCAAAACGTAATGTCCTAAACTATGGACAGAATTAGACACGACGACGTTTTGGTGGTCTGGAACCATTGTGTGGTACAGGTGTAACATCACGAATAGCAGTAATTTCAAGACCAGTTGCTTGAAGTGAACGAATAGCAGCTTCACGACCAGCACCAGGACCCTTTACTGATACTTCAACATGTTTCATACCTTGATCCATTGAAGCTTTAGCAGCAGCTTCTGCAGCCATTTGAGCAGCAAATGGAGTAGACTTACGGCTACCCTTAAAGCCCAAAGCACCAGCAGATGACCATGCAACAGCGTTACCTTGAACATCAGTAATCATAACTAAAGTGTTGTTAAAAGTTGAATGAATGTGAGCTACACCAGATTCAACGTGCTTCTTCACACGACGCTTACGCGTGTTTTTCTTTGCAGGCATTAATAAACCTCCTCTTTACTTAGTTTTTATTAACGGCTTCTCTTAGAACCTTTACGAGTACGTGCGTTGTTCTTTGTGTTTTGACCACGAACAGGAAGGCCACGACGGTGACGAACACCTCTGTATGAACCAATATCAACAAGACGTTTAATGTTCATACTAATTTCACGACGTAAATCACCTTCAACACGGTATTTATCAACTTCAGCACGAAGCTTTTCTTGATCTTCTGGAGTTAAATCTTTAGAACGAATGTCTTCAGAAACACCAGCATCTGCACAAATCTTCTTGGCAGTTGGTTCACCAATACCGTAAATATATGTTAATGCGACTACGATTCTTTTTTCTCTAGGTAAGTCAACACCAGCAATACGTGCCATAAATTGCACCTCCTAATTTTTCAATATTAACCTTGACGTTGCTTGTGCTTTGGATTTGCAGGGCAAATAACCATAACACGACCATTTCTCTTAATTACTTTGCAATGTTCGCACATTGGCTTAACAGATGGTCTAACTTTCATGTTTACCTCCGTTATTACTTGATAAAACGATACGTAATCCTACCCTTAGTTAAATCATATGGGGATAATTCCACAGTAACTTTATCTCCAGGTAAAATACGAATATAATGCATTCTAATTTTACCAGAAACATGGGCCAAAATAGTGGCACCATTTTCTAGTTCTACCTTAAACATAGCATTAGGTAAGGTATCTACTACCTTACCTTCTACTTCAATGACATCATCTTTTGCCAAAGTTTTTCCTCCGGAATCAAATTGTCATACTTTGAAATTATATCACGGGAAATTAAATAAATAAACTTTACTTAATCTTTACCAAGAATTGCGTCAGTATCTTCGAATACCTTCTCAGGAGATTGTTCACCATTTACAACAGAGAGCAAACCCTTTTGTTGGTAAAAATCACGAAGTGGCGCATTCATTTTTTCATTAACTTGAAGACGATTTCTAACCACTTCTGGTTTATCATCTTCTCTTTGATAGAATTCATGTCCACCACAGCGATCACATGTACCTTCAACTTTTGGTTTCTTAGAGAATTTATTGTATGTAGCTCCACATGCTTTACACATGAAACGTGCTGACAATCTATCAACTAATACACTTTCTTCAACATCAAGTGCAATAACATTAGTCAAAGGCTTGTTAAGTCGCTTAGTAATATCTTCAAGCATTTCTGCTTGTGCTGTGGTTCTTGGAAATCCATCTAAAATAAAGCCATTATTAGTGTCAGGCTTTGCTAATCTTTCTTCAACAAGCTTAGCAGTTACCTCATCAGGAACAAGATTTCCTTTATCAATGTAGCTCTTTGCTTCAAGACCTACTGGCGTTTCATTAGCCATAGCTTCTCTAAACATATCTCCAGTAGAGATGTGAGCTAATTTATATTTATCAACGATACGTTCAGAAACTGTACCCTTACCAGCACCTGGCAATCCTAAAAGAATTAAGTTAATCATTATCTAACTTCACCTATCTTATAAATCCTACATATTCTCTCTTCATAAGAAGTCCATTTACTTGTCTTGAAAGTTCAAGTACAACACCAATTACAATTAAAAGACTAGTACCACCAAGACCAATTGAACTTGGTAGACCCCAGATATTAGTTGCAAGTTGTGGTAAAAGAGCAACAAGACCAAGATAAACAGATCCTACAGTAGAGAGTCTCATTAATAATTTAGAAACAAAATCTTGTGTGTCTTTTCCAGGCCAAACACTTGGAATATAAGCACTTTGCTTTTGCAAATTCTCTGAGAGCTTTTCAGGATTTACCTGTACAAAAGCGTAGAAGAAAGTGAAAAGCACAATCAACAATGTATAAATAACTGCTCCAGGTGTTGTTTGAAGACTAAAGATTTGCGTTAAGATCTGATACCATTGTTCACCTTGGTGACTTTGAAAGGCCATTAAAATGGTTGAAGGAGTGATAATAAAGGAACTAGCAAAGATAACAGGAATAACTCCAGATACGTTAACTTTTAGTGGTAAGAAACTTTCAGAACCACTGACAGCTGCTCGTCTTGTGTATTGAATTGGCACACGACGAATAGCTTGTTCAACCCAAGTAACTACTTTCGTAATTACTAAAATTGCAATAATAATTGCAACGAAGAACACTATACCTTTCCAGCGATCACTACTACTTGCATTTGAAACATCTTCTTTAAAGATTTGTGCGATACCATTCGGCAATCGGGATATGATACCTGCAAAAATAATCACAGACACCCCATTACCTAGCCCTTTATCAGTAATTTCATCACCAAGCCAAGTTAATAAAAATGTCCCAGCTGTCATGATAATCGCAATTTGAATATAAGTTTGTGGGGTTGGGCTTTTCACAAGACCCATTTGTGTTAATACATTAAAGCCTAGTGTAATACCAATACTTTGGATAAAAGCTACAACTAAAGTTAAATATCTAGTTACTTGATTCGTCTTACGACGGCCAACTTCACCTTGCTTTCCCCACTCAACTAATTTTGGAACAATATCCATTTGAAGAAGTTGAATTACGATTTGAGCGGTGATATAAGGGGAAACCCCTAATGAAAAGATTGAATAATTATCCAATCCACCACCACTTACCGTATCAAGCATAGGAACTAATCCGGTTTGTGCAACTTGGTTAATCGCTTTTGCGTTGACACCAGGAACAGCGATATTAGCACCGATCCGATACAACAAAAGAATAAAGAGCGTAAAGAAAATTTTATTTCTAATTTCCTTATCCTTAAAGGCGTTCTTCAAGGTCGAGAACATTAAATCACCTCAACTGATCCACCAGCGGCATTAACTGCTTCTTCAGCAGCCTTAGAAGCTTTGTTTACCTTAACAGTAACCTTAACTTTTAATTCACCGTTAGCAAGTAACTTAACACCTGATAATTCTTTCTTTACCAAGCCTTTTGCCTTAAGGTCAGCGATAGTTACTTCGCTACCATTTTCAAACTTGTTTAAATCATCCAAGTTAATTACAGCATATTCCTTACGGTTAATGTTCTTGAAACCACGCTTAGGCATAGTTCTGAACAATGGCATTTGACCACCTTCAAAACCTGGACGAGTATGTCCACCTTGACGTGCCAATTGACCCTTTTGTCCACGACCAGAGGTTTTACCATAACCACTAGAAGTACCACGGCCAACACGCTTTCTTGAACGACGTGAACCTTCTGCAGGTTTTAATTCATGAAGCTTCATTTATTCGGCACCTCCTTAAATCTTACTTGTTAACTTCTTCAACAGAAATTAAGTGGGCGATTTTCATTAATGCGCCACGAGTAGCTGCGTTGTCTGGAAGGACAACTGAGCTATTAATTCTACCAAGACCAAGAGCCTTAACAACTTTACGTTGGTTAGGTAGACGGTGGGCAGCACTTCTAATTAAAGTAATCTTTAAATCAGTCATCTAGTCTCTCCTAATCTTGTAAGCTTTTTGCTGATTCACGAAGCTTTAATACATCTTCACGAGTCTTAAGCTTCTTCAAGCCATCGATAGTTGCTCTTACAACGTTGATTGGAGTGTTAGAGCCAAGTGACTTAGAAGTAATATCAGCAATACCAGCCATATCCATAACAATACGTACGGCACCACCAGCTGCAACACCGGAACCAGCTTCAGCAGGCTTAAGTAAAATGTTACCTGAACCAAAGTGACCGATAACTTCGTGAGGAATAGTTGTACCTACAGTTGGTACAGAAATCATATTCTTCTTACCTGCTTCAACAGCTTTGCGGATTGCTTCTGGAACTTCTTGAGCTTTACCAGTACCAAAGCCAACATGGCCCTTCTTGTCGCCGACAACAACAAGTGCTGCAAATCTCATTCTACGACCACCCTTAACAACCTTGGTGATTCTGTTTACAGCAACTAATTGATCTTCAATTTCGTCTTTAGGTCTGCGATCTTTACGAGAATCGTTGCGGTTTGCCATCAGTTAAATCTCCTTTCCTAGAATTCTAATCCGTTTTCACGAGCTGCATCTGCTAATGCTTGAATACGGCCGTGGTATAAGTAACCACTTCTGTCGAAAACAACAGTAGTAATGTTGTTTTTCTTTGCTGCTTCAGCAATTGCTTTACCAACTGCTTGAGCTTGTTCAAGCTTAGTTCCTTCTGCAGAAACTGACTTATCTAAAGTTGAGGCACTTGCTAGCGTTACACCCGCTACGTCATCAATAATTTGAGCGTAGATGTTTTTGTTAGAACGGAAAATACTCAAGCGTGGGCGCTCAGCAGTACCAGAAATCTTGCCACGAATACGCTTGTGACGCTTTAAGCGCAATTTATTTTTATCTGGTTTAGAAATCACAATTTCACCTCAAAAATTTCTATTACTTACCTGTCTTACCTTCCTTACGACGAACGTATTCATCAACGTAACGAATACCCTTGCCCTTGTAAGGTTCTGGTGGACGAACTGCACGTACTTCAGCTGCAAATTGACCAACAACTTGCTTAGAAATACCTTCAATTTCAATATCAACTGCTGAAGGAGTCTTAACAGTAATACCTTCAGGAGTTTCAAATTCAACTGGGTGTGAGTAACCAACATTCAATACGAGCTTGTTTCCTTGAGCTTGTGCACGGTAACCAACACCGATAAGCTTTAAGTTCTTCTTGTAACCATCAACAACACCTTCAATCATAGATGCGAGGTTGGCTCTTGATGTACCGTGAAGAGCTTTATCATTTTCACTTGAACGAGAAACAGTAATTTCTCCGTCTTTTTGTTCAAAGGTGATTTTGGGACTGAATTCTCTACTTAATTCACCTTTTGGTCCTTTAACAGTGATGACATTACCTTCCTTGGTAACAGTGACACTGTCAGGAACGTTAATAACTTTAAAACCAATACGGCTCATTAGTTGTTCTCCTTTCTGTCAGAATTACCAAACGTAGGCAAGAACTTCGCCACCAACATTCTTTTCTCTAGCTTCTTTATCGGTAATAACACCAGCAGAAGTTGAGACAATGGCGATACCAAGACCGTTTAATACCTTAGGTAAGTTTTCGGCACCAACGTAGTTTCTCAAACCTGGCTTAGAGATTCTCTTCAAACCAGAGATAACGCGTTCACCATTTGGACCGTACTTCAAGAAAATCTTGATCATACCTTGTTTGTTGTCATCAGTTACTTCGTAATCACGGATGAAACCTTCTTGCTTCAAGATTTCTGAAAGTGACTTTTTAATCGTAGATGCTGGAATTTCAACTGAATCGTGCTTTGCCATGTTAGCATTTCTGATTCTAGTTAAGTAATCAGCAATCGGATCAGTCATGACCATTATGCTTTCCTCCTTACTCTTTATTACCAACTAGCCTTTTTAAGACCAGGAATTTGACCCTTGTGAGCTAAGTCCTTTAAGCAAATACGGCATAAACCGAATTTACGGTATACAGAATGTGGACGTCCACATCTTTCACAGCGTGTGTATGCACGGCTTGAGAACTTAGCAGGACGATGATTTCTAACTTTTAATGATGTTTTAGCCATTGATGTCCTCCAATTTATTTTGCAAATGGGAATCCAAATTGTTGCAAAAGTTCACGTGCTTCTTCGTCAGTTTGTGCAGTAGTAACAATAACTACATCCAAACCACGAGTACGGTTAACTTTATCAAAGTCGATTTCTGGGAAGATCAATTGTTCTTTAATACCCAAAGTGTAGTTACCACGTCCATCAAATGAACGAGTTGAAACACCACGGAAGTCACGAACACGTGGAAGAGAAACATTGATCAACTTATCTAAGAAGTCATACATTCTATCACCTCTAAGAGTTACCTTAGCACCAATAGACATACCTTCACGCAAACGGAAGTTGGCGATTGACTTCTTTGCTTTAGTAATTAAAGGCTTTTGACCTGAAATTAAAGTTAATTCTTCAACAGCTTCATCTAAATTCTTAGCATTTGATACAGCGTCACCAACACCCATGTTCAATACGATTTTTTCAATCTTAGGGATTTGCATAGTTGACTTGTAACCAAACTTTTCAGCTAATGCTGATGCAACTTCTTCTTTGTATTGTACAGCTAAATGATTTGCCATTAGGATCCTCCTCTCTATTTCTTATCGATTGCCTTACCGCTAACTTTAGCGATACGAACTTTATTACCATCAACGATTTCGTGACCAATTCTTGTTGGCTTGCCTGATTCAGGATCAATAAGCATAACGTTTGAAACGTGAATTGAACCTTCTTTTTCAACAACACCACCGTTTTGGTTAGTTTGTGATGGCTTTTCGTGCTTCTTAATCATGTTAAGACCCTTAACAACAACACGGTCATTCTTACGGTCTACTCTGATTACAGTACCTTCTTTGCCCTTTTCTTTACCGGCGATAACCTTTACCTTGTCACCTGTTTTAACAAACATCAGTGCACCTCCCTAAAAATTTTATAATACTTCAGGAGCAAGAGAGACGATCTTCATGAAGTCGTGCTCACGTAGTTCACGGGCTACAGGCCCAAAAATACGAGTTCCACGAGGGCTCTTGTCGGCATTAATTACGACAGCAGCATTTTCGTCAAACTTGATGTATGAACCATCTTCGCGACGTGCACCTGATTTTGTTCTTACGATAACAGCCTTAACAACGTCGCCCTTTTTGACAACGCCACCTGGTGTTGCTTGCTTAACAGCACAAACAACGATATCACCAATATTACCGGTCTTACGCTTTGAGCCACCCATAACACGGATAACTAATAGTTCTCTGGCACCGGAGTTGTCAGCAACTTTTAAGCGGCTTTCGTTTTGAATCACTATGTAATCCTCCCCTCACTTAAATCCGCAAACTAAACGCGTCTCTTAACAATTTTAACTAAACGGTAGCGCTTTTGACGTGACAATGGACGGGTTTCCATGATACGTACAGTATCGCCAACTTTAGCATCATTATTTACGTCGTGAGCGTAGTACTTCTTTGAGTATTTAATACGCTTCTTGTAAACTGGGTGGTTCTTGTAAGTATCAACAACAACAGTAATAGTCTTGTCCATCTTATCTGAAACCACACGGCCTTGGTAAACGTGACGACGATTTCTTTCGATTGTTTCGCTCAAGTTAATGACTCCCTTCCATTAATTAGTTTTGCTTTAACGCTTCTTCGCTCAGAACAGTTTTAATTCTGGCGATATTTTTACGGACTTGTCTCAAGCGGGCAGTGTTCTCTAATTGACCCGTTGCTTGTTGGAAACGCAAGTTAAAAAGTTCTTCTTTGTATTGCTTTTCCTTTTCTAACATTTGATCAGTGGTTAATGATCTGATATCTTTAGCCTTCATTAGATTCGCCACCTACTTCCGTACTTTTTGCAACAAACTTACACTTGATTGGCAACTTAGTAGAAGCAAGTCTTAAAGCTTCACGAGCTACTTCTTCTGAAACGCCACCAATTTCAAACATAATTTTTTCTCTTTTTACTACAGCTACCCAACCTGCTGGTGCACCTTTACCAGAACCCATACGTACACCTACACCTTTAGCAGTGTATGACTTGTGTGGGAAGATTCTGATCCAAACCTTACCGCCACGCTTCATGTAACGAGTCATCGCAACACGAGCTGCTTCGATTTGTCTGTTAGTGATCCAGTGAGATTCAAGAGCCATCAAACCGTATTCGCCAAATGCAATGGTCTTTCCACCCTTGGCAGCACCACGCATTTTACCACGGAATTCACGACGGTGTTTTACACGCTTTGGTACTAATGGCATTACTTGTTGCCTCCCTTCGAACGCTTAGAAGCTGGTCTATTCTTACGACCAGGTAAGATTTCACCACGGTTAATCCAAACCTTAACACCAATTTGACCATAAGTAGTTAAAGCTTGTACCCATGCGTAATCAATATCTGCTCTCAAAGTATGAAGAGGTACACTACCTTCAGTATGCCATTCTCTTCTTGCCATGTCTGCACCATTCAAACGACCTGCAGTTTGAACCTTGATACCCTTAGCACCTGCACGCATAGCTCTTTGAGTAGCTTGACGAGTAGCACGTCTGAAAGCAATACGAGCTTCCAATTGACGAGCAACACTGTCACCAACAAGTTCAGCATCAAGATCAGGCTTCTTAATTTCTACAATATTGATATGAACTTGCTTTTCAGTTAATGCATTTAATTGCTTTCTTAATGCTTCAACTTCTGAACCACCTTTACCAATTACCATACCTGGCTTAGCAGTGTGGATAGAAATGTTGATTCTGTTTGCTGCACGTTCAATTTCTACAGTTGAAACTGAGGCATCCTTTAATTTCTTAGCAACGAAATCTCTGATGCGTAAGTCTTCATTTAAAGTTTCTTTGTAGTCTTTGTCAGCAAACCATTTTGCTTCCCAATCACGGTTAACACCGAGACGGAAACCAAGTGGGTTAATCTTTTGACCCATCGATATACCTCCCTTAATCGTTCATTTCAGAAACTACAACAACTACGTGACTGGTTCTCTTGTTGATTGGAGAAGCCATACCTTTAGCACGAGGGCGGAATCTCTTAAGGGTTGCACCTTCATTGACATAGGCTTCAGAAACGTAGAGGTTTGCACTTTCAAGATCGTAATTGTGTTCTGCGTTAGCAATTGCTGAACGTAAAACTTTTTCAACGATTGGGGAAGCAGCTCTTGGCGTAAATTGCAAAATTGCCAATGCTTCTGCAACGCTCTTACCACGGATTAAATCAATAACCAAACGTGCTTTTCTAGGAGCGATACGAACGGTTCTTGCTTCAGCTCTTGCTGAAGTGATTTGTTCTGCCATTTAGATTTTCTCCTTCCTCTTAACTATTTAGTAGCCTTGTCGTCAGCCTTATGACCACGGAAAGTTCTAGTTGGAACAAATTCACCCAACTTGTGACCTACCATGTCTTCGGTAACGTACACAGGAACATGCTTTCTACCATCGTAAACAGCTATTGTCAAACCAACAAAAGAAGGGAAAATAGTTGAACGACGAGACCAAGTCTTAATAACTTGCTTCTTTTCGGCGTTTTCTTGTGCTGCGACCTTCTTTAATAAGTGTTCATCAGCAAATGGACCTTTTTTAATACTACGGCTCATTAATCAGTACCCTCCTTCTAATTATTTGTTGCCCTTACGGTGACGAATAATCATCTTTTCACTAGCCTTCTTGGTATTTCTAGTCTTAATACCACGTGACTTCTTACCCCAAGGGGTCATAGGTTGTGGACGACCAACAGGTGCCTTACCTTCACCACCACCATGTGGGTGATCGTTAGGGTTCATTACAGAACCACGTGATTGAGGACGCTTGCCCAACCAACGCTTACGGCCGGCCTTACCTAATTGAATTAATGAGTGTTGTTCATTACCAACTACACCGATAGTTGCACGGCAAGTTGAAAGGATACGACGAACTTCACCACTTTGTAATCTCACCAAAGTGTAACGACCATCTGTACCAAGAACTTGACCTTCAGTACCAGCACTTCTTACTAATTGACCACCCTTACCAGGCTTTAATTCGATGTTGTGAATTGAAGTACCAGTAGGAATGTTGGCAAGTGGAAGTGCGTTACCTGGCTTGATATCAGCTTCTACACCAGATTCAACGATGTCGCCAACTTTAAGACCCTTAGGTGCCAAGATGTAAGCCTTGATACCATCAGTGTAGTGAAGTAAAGCAATGTTTGCAGTTCTGTTTGGATCGTATTCGATTGCCTTAACAACTGCTTTTACATCATCTTTATTACGCTTGAAATCGATGATACGGTATTTTTGCTTGTGACCACCACCACGGTGTCTTACAGTAATATGACCATATGAGTTACGACCAGCAGTATGTGATTGTGATTCAAGTAAAGTCCGTTCAGGCTTTTTCTTGGTAATTTCTGCAAAGTCTGAAGAGGTCATATTGCGTCGACCATTAGTGGTTGGCTTGTACTTTCTAATCGCCAATTGACTAACCTCCTATTATTTGTTGTCTTCTTCTGCGAAGATCTTAATATCATTTGAATCGTTAGTTAAAGTAACGATTGCTTTTCTACGACGAGCTGTCTTACCAGTGTAACGACCAACTCTCTTGTCCTTACCGCGAACGTTCATAATGTTAACGCTCTTAACCTTAACATCAAAAATTTCTTCAACTGCGTTACGAACTTGAGTCTTGGTAGCAGTTAAAAGCACATCAAAAGTGTACTTCTTGTTGTCCATTAAGTTAGTAGACTTTTCAGTAATGACAGGTCTTAAAATGATGTCATGTGCATTCATTATGCCAATACCTCCTCAATTCTCTTAACAGCGTCTTGAGTCAAGATAAGCTTGTCATAGTTAACTGCATCAACAACATTTAAGCCATTAACTGGAACAACCTTAACGTTTTCCAAGTTTCTTGCTGAAAGTTGAACGTTTTCGTTATCAGAAACAACTAAAACTTTGCTGTCAACATTCAAGTTACCTAAAACAGCCTTGAATTCTTTCGTCTTTGGTGCATCTAAACTTAATTGATCTAATACGATTAAGTTATTGTCTTGCAACTTTTGTGAAAGAACTGACTTAATAGCTAAGCGACGAACCTTACGTGGCAAGCTGTATGCGTATGAACGTGGTGTAGGGCCAAATACAGTACCACCACCGCGCCATTGAGGAGCTCTAATAGAACCTTGACGAGCACGACCAGTACCCTTTTGTCTCCAAGGCTTCTTACCACCACCGCGAACAGCTGATCTGTTCTTAGTAGCATGAGTACCTTGACGCATACCAGCTCTTTGTCTAATAACAGCATCGAAAACTACGTTTTCGTTTGGTTCAATACCAAAAACGTTGTCATTTAAAGTAACTTCACCAGCATCTTTACCAGTTTGATCGATAAGTTTTAAATTAGCCATTCTAGTCCTCCTTCCTACTTGTCAGCTTTAGTAGCAGATTTTACAACGATTAATGAGTCTTTAGCACCAGGAACGTTACCTTTAACTAAAAGAACGTTCTTGTCAGCTACAACCTTTTCAATTACTAAGTTTTGAATAGTAACAGTCTTCACACCCATGTGACCTGGTAATTTCTTACCCTTTGGTACACGGTTAATGATTGAACCCATTGAACCAGGGATTCTGTGGTATCTTGAACCGTGTGTTTCAGGTCCTCTAGATTGACCGTGACGCTTAATGTTACCTTGGTAACCGTGACCTCTTGTAGTACCAGTAACGTCTACTACGTCACCTTCCTTAAATGTATCCACAGTAACTTCTGAGCCGACTTCATAATCCTTAAGCTCAACACCGCGAATTTCTCGAATGAAGCGCTTAGGTGAAGTCTTTGCCTTATCAGCATGACCTTTTTCCGGTTTGTTGCTCAATACTTCACGCTTGTCTTGGTAACCTAATTGAACTGCTTCGTAACCATCTGATTCAACAGTCTTAACTTGCATAACAACGTTAGGTGTTGCTTCGATAACAGTTACGGGAACAAGGACACCTTTGTCAGTGAAGATTTGAGTCATACCGACTTTTCTTCCTAAGATTCCTTTGGTCATGATTACACCTCCATAAATCTATAAAAATTAAAGTTTAATTTCGATGTCTACACCGCTAGGTAAGTCTAATTTCATTAATGAATCAACAGTCTTTGGTGTTGGATTCAAAATATCAATTAAACGCTTGTGTGTACGCATTTCGAACTGTTCACGTGAGTCCTTGTTCGTGTGTGGTGAACGAAGAACAGTGAATAAAGTTCTTTCAGTTGGAAGAGGAACTGGACCTGAAATTTCTGCACCAGTTCTCTTTGCTGTTGCGACGATCTTAGCAGCAGATTCATCGAGAATACCGTGTTCGTAAGACTTAAGTCTAATACGGATTTGTTGACTTGCCATCAAATTACCTCCTTGCGTCTTCTTTAAAAGATGACTAGCTCTACAAAAATTACCGACACACCACTGTGGCAATGCAGCCTGGTGTGCCGCAACCTTTTGCGTCAAAGCTACAACAAAAATGTGCACAAGAGCACAGTTAACCTCTAAAATGCACAAAGAATAGTATACCGACTATTTCGTTATTTATCAAGGGTTTTGACTGATTTTTTTATTATTTTTTTCTTCCTATATTTATAGGATAAACCTGTAAAAGTTACAATCTTGAATAAAAAAATATGAACTTCAATTATGAAGTCCATATCATGATTAATAAACTAATAATCCCAATGCTAAAAACATTAGACAAAGTATAAATTCAATGACCAACAATTTCCAACACCATTTAAACCATTTACTAAAGTCAATTCCTACCATCATTAATCCCATTAGAATCAACCCTGTTGGGGCAATTAAAGATATATAGCCTTGACCTAAATTGTAAGCATCTATCACACTAGCTCGATCAATCCCTACCACATTGGCAAGTGGTGCCATAATAGGCATTGATAACACCGCTAATCCTGATGATGACTGAATAAAGAAACCTAAAACAATATAAACTATAAATAACAACCAAATAAAAACAAGTGGTGGCAGTCCTGAAATTTGTTTACTAAAGAAATTCATAATTGTGTCACTCGTATGACTATTATCCATAATAATCGAAACCCCACGTGCTAAACCAATTGTTAGGGCAACACCCAACAATTCACTTGCACCATTAACAAAAGCATCGATCACTTTATGCTCGTCTAGGCCTGAAAAAAATTGCCATTAAATAACCAGCTGCAAGAAAAATTACAGAAATTTCAGTAAAATACCATCCTTGTGATTGAACGCCCCAAATCATTACTATAAAAGCAATAGCAAAAATCGAAAGCGTTAGTTTTTGCTGCCAAGTGAACTTGGGATTTTGTAAATTATCACTTGATAAAAACTTTTACGGTCACTCTCATATTGGTCGTACACATATGAAGTTTCAGGATGTTTACGAACTCTTTCTGCATAATGAATTACATAAAGCATTCCGATAAAAGTGCAAAAAGCCCACATTATTATTCTCATTGGAAGCGCGTGTGAAAAGTTAACCCCTGCTGCATTTGAAGCTATAATTGTCGAAAAAGGATTAATTGTAGAAACCATCGTTCCTATACTATCAGCTAAAAAGACAGTACCGATAACTGTCATCGTATCGTATCCTGCCATTAAAAATACAGGTATCAAAATAGGATACATAGCCATTGTTTCTTCCGCTAATCCATACGTCGTTCCGCCAATTGAAACAAAAGCCATAATTACTACTATTAAAAGAACTTGTTTTCCTTTAATTTTCTTTGATAAAGCTGCAATACCAGAATTAATCGCGCCATTAGCATTAACAATTCCAATACAGCCTCCTAAAATTAAAACAAAAGCAATGATATCAATACTTTGAACAATTCCTTGCACTTGAACTGTAAAGAAATTAACAATTGCTTGCCATAGATTAGGCTTTTGAGCAGAAATTCGCTCATAAGAATTAGGAATCGCAACCGGCTTAAAAATAGTACCATCTTTAAACTTTTGAATTGGTATATTAATCTTATACTTATCCAAATTATTTTGCGATGCAGCAATCTTTTGGGTATCTCCATTTGGTTTAGTAATCACAAAATTATTATTTTCTGAATTATATGACAAAGTGGCGTAATTACCCGCTGGGATAAAATATGTCAGAAGTTCGATTAGTAATAATACAATAATAATTACGGTATAAGCCGTCGGAAATCTATGCTTTTTTTGTTCAGTTTTAACCATTTAGTTTACACTTTCAATCAACTCATCGTATCTCTTATTATTAATTATAATACGCGTGGTGCTAGTTAAATCGTTTTAGTTAATAAAAAAGTCCAATCTTGTTAGACTCGACTTGTAAATAGTAA
>NZ_SDGL01000013.1 GCF_007095465.1 Lactobacillus mulieris | reverse complement strand
CGAACACAGAAGTTAAGCTTCTTCACGCCGAGAGTAGTTGGTGGGAAACTGCCTGCGAGGGTAGGTAGCCGCCGCGCTCTTTTTTAATAATCCGGTTTAGCTCAGTTGGTAGAGCGCTTGACTGTTAATCAAGATGTCGTCAGTTCGAATCTGGCAACCGGAGTAATGGAGTGTTGTCCGAGTGGCTGAAGGAGCATGATTGGAAATCATGTATACGGGCTTTAACCTGTATCGAGGGTTCAAATCCCTCACACTCCGTTAACTTGAAAGCGAATAAAGTTTTAAAAAAAGACTTGTCAATTATCAATAAATTTGGTATATTAATATTCGTGCTCGAGAGATCTGGCCCGTTGGTCAAGTGGTTAAGACACCGCCCTTTCACGGCGGTAACATGAGTTCAAATCTCGTACGGGTCATTTATGGAGGATTAGCTCAGCTGGGAGAGCATCTGCCTTACAAGCAGGAGGTCACAGGTTCGAGCCCTGTATCCTCCATAGTTCCTAAAGAGAACCACCATTTAGGTGGTTCTTTTTTTATACCTTAGGAACAAATTGTTAAATTTATCAGATCGGTTCAAGTCCTGATAGGATTCGTTATACGAAGATGCCTTGTAACCGAATAGCTTGTCTATAGGGGGACATTATGGAAAAACGTTTATTTACTTCAGAGTCAGTTTCAGAAGGACATCCAGATAAAATTGCTGATCAAATTTCTGATGCTGTTTTAGATGCCATTTTAAAAGAAGATCCAAATGGTCGTGTTGCTTGTGAAACTATTGTAACTACTGGTATGGTTTTTGTTTTTGGTGAAATCTCCACTTCTGCATATGTTGATATTCAGAGTGTTGTACGCCAAACAATTTTAGATATTGGTTACAATGATCCAAGTCTTGGATTTGATGGTAATAATTGTGCTGTTATGGTTGATATTGATGAACAATCCCCAGATATTGCTGAAGGGGTCGATCATTCTATTGAAACTAGAGATAGCAAAGATTCTGATATCTTGGATAAAATTGGCGCAGGTGATCAGGGGCTAATGTTTGGTTACGCAATTGATGAGACACCTGAATTGATGCCATTGCCAATTTCTTTAGCTCACCGATTAATGAGAAAGGTTGCGGAACTTAGAAAAAATCATATTCTTGACTGGCTTAGACCAGATAGTAAAGCTCAAGTTACTGTTGAATATGACGAAAATGATCAACCTAAGCGAGTAGATACTGTTGTTATTTCTACTCAAACTGATGCTGAAGTTTCAAATGAAGAAATTAAGCGTGCAATGATTGAAGATGTAATTAAAGTAGTTATTCCTGAAAAGTTACTTGATAGCGATACAAGATATTTAATTAATCCATCTGGCCGATTTGTTATTGGAGGTCCTAAGGGAGATTCTGGTTTAACTGGTAGAAAGATAATTGTTGATACATATGGTGGATATGCACGTCATGGTGGTGGTGCTTTTTCTGGTAAAGATGCGACTAAAGTGGATCGTAGTGCTAGTTACGCAGCTAGATATGTTGCCAAAAACATTGTGGCGGCTGGACTTGCCAAAAAATGTGAAGTTCAATTAGCTTATGCCATCGGAGTAGCCCACCCTGTTTCTGTTCGAATTGATACAGAAGGAACTGGTAAAGTAGCAAATGATGTTTTAGTAAAGGCTGTTAGGGCAGTATTCGATTTAAGACCTGCAGGAATTATTGAAATGCTTAATTTAAGACGCCCGATTTACCGTCAAACTGCTGCTTATGGACATTTCGGCAGAACTGATATTGATTTACCTTGGGAAAGAACCGATAAAACCCAAGCTCTTTTAGACTTTATTAAAGAAAATTAGAAGGTCAAATAAATGGGAAAAAGAAGAATTGCGATTGTCACTTTTGCTATCTTTTTGACTACTTTTATGAGTGCAGTTGAGGGGACTATTGTTTCAACTGCTATGCCAACCATTGTTTCTGATTTAGATGGACTAGAAATTATGAACTGGGTTGTTTCAACCTTTTTGTTAATGACTGCAATTTCAACTCCATTATATGGTAAAATGGCTGACCGTTTTGGAAGAAAACCAGTATTTTTATTTGGAATTTTTGTTTTTGTACTTGGCTCTTGTTTATGTGGGCTTTCACAAAATATGCTCCAATTGATTATTTTTAGAGTTGTTCAAGGGTTAGGTTCTGGTGCGATTCAGCCAGTTGCAATTACAATGCTTGCTGACATGTATCCCCTAAATAAACGTGCCAAAATGATAGGTCTAAATTCAAGTTTTTGGGGATTAGCATCAGTAATTGCCCCACTACTTGGAGGATTTATTGTTCAACATCTTACTTGGCATTGGGTATTTTATATTAATTTACCTTTTGGAATTTTGGCATTTTTATTAATTAGCTTCTTCTTTAAAGAAGAAATTACTCCTAAAGAAGGAAAATTGGATCTTCAAGGGACAATTTTTTTAGTTAGCTTTTTATTAGCATTTATGCTCTTTTTACAAGGGCTAAGTGAAAAGTATTCAATCTTAATCTTAGGGATTTTAATAGTTTTAAGTTGTGCATCTTTGGTACTTTTTAAGAAAGCTGAGCAAAAGGCAGCCGATCCACTTATGCCACTTGAAATGTTTAGAAATAAAGAGTTTGTTGCTCAAAATGCAATCACTTTACTTATTATGGGAGTAGTAATAGGCTTAGAGTTTTATTTACCAACGTGGATGCAAGGTATAAATGGATTATCAGCATCTATTGCAGGTTTTGCAGTAACACCTAGTGCGCTTATGTGGGTGGTTGGCTCATTTGTTGTAGGTAATTTAATGACCAAATTAGGTTCTAAAAAGTTAATTGCATATTCAATAGTACTTTTACTTATAGCAAATTTAAGTTTGATAATAATACCAAGATATACTCCATTTTGGGTATTTTGTACTATTACTTTTTTCCATGGTCTAACATTTGGTGCAATTACTACAACTACCCAAGTTAAAAGTCAGGTAATTGTTGGTAAAGAGAATATAGGAGTGGCTACTGCTTTTAATACTCTTATGAAATATTTAGGTCAAACTATTATGGTTTCAATTTATGGAATTGTCTTTAATAGTGTAATGGCTAATAAGTTGGCTCAATATCCCAAATTAAATATGTCGATGATGAATAAGGTGGTTAACTCACAAAAGGTACATCAGTTGGCAAGTAATTTAATACCAGACTTGCGAAATGTTTTACATATCAGCTTGCAGAGTGTTTATATTACGAGTTTTATTGTGATTATATTAGCATTAATAATTAATCAAACTTATAGAGAGAAATAACAAAAAAGGTGTGTGATTTGATTAATCACGCACCTTTTTTTGTTGAGTAATTTTAGTTCTAAATATTAATAATCCTAACAAGAAGAAAGTTATTGCTTCAATAAATCCACCGACTACATCACTTGGATAATGAACGTGGACATAAATACGACTCATTCCAATAATGAAAGGAAGTATTGGGAGAGTGATTAATAATAATCGCTTCAATATACCTTTTTTCATTAACACGATGACAACTACTATCAAAACTAGGCAGATTGACATACTTCCAGCTGAGTGTCCACTAGGAAATGAATAACCAGTTGCCTTTACTAAATGTGGAACTGTTGGACGTGGACGCTGGACAATATGCTTTAATAGCCAATTATTTCCATTAGCAGTTACCATTACAAAAGTACTAAAACTTGCTAATGCATATTTCTTTTTAAAAAGTAAAAATATTACTAAGACTACGGTGTATCCAATGACTACAGGAGTATTAGCTAGAACTGTTAAATGCTTCAAAATAAATAATTCAGTTTTGTTTTGATTAGCAATTAAACTTATAAATAGTTTGTCGAACCCTTTAATAAAACTTGCTTGATAAGCAACACTGAATACCCAAAATACATAAAAAGCACAAGAAAAGAGGGTTAAGATGCTAAAACGAATAAGATTATTTTTTTCTTTCATATCAATATTCACCTTTGTTAAAATTAAGCTTATGTGGTAAATTATAATTATTGTCAATAAGATAATAAAGGGTAAGGAGTAGTAAAAATTAACTGCTTGTTTAGAGAAAAGTCGGTTGGTGAAAGACTTTAAGTAGGATTTTGAACTCGCCTTTTTACGAGCCCGTAGTTTGGTATCGCTTTAAGATACTATTGAGTGTCATGTTTATTCATGGAACTTAGGTGGTACCGCGATGTTTCGTCCTATGATTTTTTCATAGGACTTTTTTATTTAGGAGGTATTTATGTATAACCACAAAGTAGTTGAAAAGAAGTGGCAAAAGTATTGGGCAGAACATAATACTTTTAAAACCGGCACAGATCCAAAGAAGAAAAATTATTATGCCTTGGATATGTTCCCATTTCCATCTGGTAAAGGACTTCACGTAGGTCACCCAGAAGGATATACTGCAACTGATATTGTTTCAAGAATGAAGCGCGCACAAGGCTACAACGTGCTTCACCCAATGGGGTGGGATGCATTTGGGTTGCCAACTGAACAATATGCTTTAAAGACTGGACAAGACCCAGCAGTTGTAACTGATGAAAATATTGCTAACTTTAAGAAACAACTTAATATGTTGGGCTTTTCTTATGATTGGGACCGTGAAGTTAAGACTAGTGATCCTAATTACTATAAGTGGACTCAATGGGTTTTTGAACAAATGTATAAGATGGGACTTGCTTATGAAGCAGAAGTTCCAGTTAACTGGTCTCCAGATTTAGGGACAGTTGTAGCTAACGAAGAAATCGTTGATGGCAAAACTGAACGTGGTGGTTATCCAGTATACCGTCGTAATATGCGCCAATGGATGCTTAAAATGACAGCTTATGCTGATAGACTTTTAGAAGACTTAGATGAGTTAGATTGGCCAGAACCAGTTAAGGAAATGCAAAGAAACTGGATTGGTCGGTCTGAAGGAGCTCAAGTTCGTTTTAAGATTAAAGATAGCGATAAGAACTTTGAAGTATATACTACCCGTCCAGACACTTTATATGGCGTTTGTTACACTGTATTAGCTCCAGAAAATCCACTTGTTAAGGAAATTACCACTCCTGAACAAAAAGCGGCTGTTGAAGCTTATATCAAAGAAGTTGAATCTAAGTCAGATCTTGAAAGAACTGATTTGAACAAGGATAAGACCGGTGTATTTACCGGAGCATTTGCAATTAACCCTGTAAATGGTGAAGAAGTACCAGTTTGGATTGGGGATTATGTTTTAGCAAGCTATGGTACTGGTGCTGTTATGGCAGTTCCAGCTCATGACCAAAGAGATTATGAATTTGCTAAAAAGCATGATTTACCAATTAAACGTGTTATTGAAGGTGGCGACTTGGATAAAGAAGCCTTTGTCGATGATGGTGTACACGTAAATAGTGATATCTTAAATGGCTTGAATATTGAAGATGCTAAGAAGAAGATTATTGCCTACCTTGAAGAACATAACTTAGGTGAAGCTAAAGTTAATTACAAACTTCGTGACTGGGACTTCAGTCGTCAAAGATACTGGGGTGAACCAATTCCAGTAATTCACTGGGAAGATGGTGAAACTACTTTAGTTCCTGAAGATGAGTTACCATTAGTATTGCCACATGCCACTGATATCAAGCCAAGTGGAACTCCGGAAAGTCCTCTTGCTAACTTAACTGATTGGGTAAATGTTGTTGATGAAAATGGTCGAAAAGGTAAGCGCGAAACTAATACTATGCCTAATTGGGCTGGATCTTCATGGTATTACTTACGTTATGTCGATCCACACAACAATGAAAAGTTAGGTGACTATGAATTATTTAAGAAGTGGTTACCAGTTGACTTATACATTGGTGGTGCAGAACATGCTGTGCGTCACTTGTTATACGCTAGATTTTGGCACAAGGTTCTTTATGATTTGGGTGTTGTGCCAACTAAAGAACCATTCCAACGTCTATACAATCAAGGTTTAATCTTGAAAGATCATGATAAGATGAGCAAATCAAAGGGTAACGTTGTTAACCCTGATGAAGTAATTGAAGAATATGGTGCTGATTCACTTAGAACTTACGAAATGTTTATGGGGCCATTAGATGCTTCAATTGATTGGGATGATAATGGTCCAGCTTCAACTAAAAAGTTCTTAGACCGGGTATGGCGTTTATTTGTAAATGATTTAGACTTAGATCCAATTGTTAGCGATAAAGTAGTTGAAGAAAATGATGGCAGTTTAGACAAGATATACAACCAAACTGTTAAGAAAGTTACCGAAGACTTCGAAAGCTTACACTTTAATACTGCTATTTCACAAATGATGGTCTTTGTAAATGAAGCACAAAAGGCTAAAACAATCCCTATGGAATATGCAGAAGGCTTTGTAAAATTGCTTGCACCTGTTGCTCCTCATATGATGGAAGAAATTTGGCAAGTTTTGGGTCACAACGAAAGTATCTCTTATGCTGAATGGCCAAAATTTGATCCAGAAAAATTAGTTGAATCAACAGTTGAAATTATGGTTCAAGTTAACGGTAAGTTACGTGGTAAGTTTTCAGCAGCAAAAGATGCAGCAAAAGATGAACTTGAAAAAGCTGCTATGGCAGATCACCATGTTCAAAAATTCCTTGAAGGTAAGGATGTAAAGAAGGTTATTGTAATTCCAAACAAGATTGTTAATATTGTGGCTAAATAGGTTAATTTTTTCCTAAATAGAGCTAATTCTATTAGATTGTATTTTTTAGATAGTAGAATTAATACATAACATTCTTGAATGGGAAAAAGTATGAAAAATAAAAATATAGAAAATAAAGATTCTCAGGCCCAACTTTTAAAAGGCTCTGCTTGGATGACAGCTGGTTCGATTCTTTCACGAATTTTAGGTGCATTATACATTATTCCTTGGTATGCATGGATGGGGAAAGATGGTAATTTAGCTAATGCCATAACTGCACAAAGCTATAATATTTATAGTTTATTTATAATAGTTTCAACTGCAGGTATTCCTGGTGCAGTTGCCAAGCAAATAGCCAAATATAATGCTTTAAATGAGTATGGCGTATCTCGTAAATTATTTCATCGTGGCTTGCTCTTAATGATTGGCTTTGGAATTGTTTGTGCGGGCTTAATGTTTGGACTGGCTCCAATATTAGCTGGACAAGATCCAAGACAAATTCCTGTGTTAAAAAGCTTATCTTATGCAATATTAATTATTCCTTTAATGAGTATCATGCGTGGGTATTTTCAAGGGTTTAATGATATGATGCCGAGTGCTTTATCGCAGTTTATTGAACAGCTTGCTCGAGTGGCATGGATGCTTATGACTGCATATGTCATTATGAAGATGCAAGACGGAAATTATTTGCGAGCAGTTACCCAATCTAATTTAGCTGCGGCAATTGGTGCGATGTTTGGAATTTTACTTTTGGTTTACTATTATCAAAAGCAAAAAAGAGAAATGGATGATTTGGTTGAAAATTCTAATAATGAACTTCAAGTTTCGACTAATAGCTTATTATTAGAAATAGTACAACAATCTATTCCTTTTATTATTATTGATTCAGGAATTAACATTTTTCAGTTAGTGGATCAATATACATTCCATCCAATCATGGCTAGCTTTGTACATGCTAGTTTTGACCAAATTGAAAGTATGTATGCTTTGTTTGGACTAAATGCTAATAAGCTGATTATGATTATTGTCTCTTTGTCAACAGCAATGGCAGTTACTGCAATACCACTTTTATCAGGTGCTAGAGCAAGAAGAGACTATCAGGATATTCGGAAACAAATTGAAAACACATTAGAGTTATTCTTTTTCTTTATGATTCCATCTGCTTTCGGGATGGCAGCTATTAGTACTCCAATTTATACTATCTTTTATGGTTTTGATCCTGTGGGTAGCAACGTGTTATTCATTGCATCATTTACAGCTATCATTTTAGGACTATTTACTGTTTTGATGGCTGTTCAACAAGGATTATCAGAAAACATACTCGCCATAAAATATTTAGTAGTTGGCTTAATTATTAAATGTATCATCCAATATCCACTTATCCGCTTGTTCCAGATTAATGGGCCATTACTTGCGACTGATTTAGCTTTTATGTTTACAATTTTGCTTTCATTGAAGCATTTAAAAGTAGCCTTTCATTTCAACTTTAAAAGAACGAAGCGTCGCTTTATTGGAATCGTAAGTTTTTCAGCAATAATGTTTATAGTAATTTTTGCTTTACAGTTTATTCTGGGAAGATTCATTCCGGCTGATCGCCGAGTTACTGCAATGATTCTGGTTGGAATTTGTGTTGGAGTTGGAATTCTAGTTTATGCGTTCTTAGCTTTAATTAGCGGATTAGCGCATAGTATTTTAGGACCTAAAATTAGCAAATTAGAAAGAAAATTACATATCAATTACTATAATCCTAAACACTAAAAGCCTGCCTAAGTGCGGGCTTTTTTTGTAAGTTAATAGAAAAGAGTAATTAATGATGAAGAAAATACTAAAGATATTCTACTGTATAGTAGCTTGTTTAACTTTGACGGCTTGCTCTTCAACAAAAAAAGCAGAAAAAAGCGCTAGTAGCGTACCTGCTACAAATGCTAAACAAGCTGATAAAAGAGTAGTTACTTTCTTTTTTCATGGTTGGGGTTCAAGCATTAATGCTGAAAAGCAGATGGTAAATGCGGCTAAAAAAGCTGGTGTTACTAAAGATGTCTTGACTGTAATAGTTGATTCAAATGGAGTAGCTCATATTCAAAATGCTATTTCTAAGCAAGCAAAAAATCCAATTGTAAAAGTTGGATATTTGGATAACGAAAATACTAATTATCATACAGATGCTAAGTATGCTTATGCAGCGATTATGGCTGTACAAAAGCAATATCATTATAAGAAAATGAATTTAGTAGGCCATTCAATGGGAAATATGAGTATTATGTACTTGTTGATGGATTATGGAAAAAGAAAAAGTTTGCCTAAGTTGGAAAAACAGGTAGATATAGCAGGCCATTTCAATGGGATTATTGCCTATGATAAAACCTCTTATACTACCTTGAATCATGATGGTAAGCCTGAACAAATGAATAATATTTACAAGGAATTGCTAAAGATGAGATCTCTATATCCTAAAGGGGTATCAGTTTTAAATATTTATGGTAATTTAAATGATGGAAGTAATTCTGATGGTATAGTATCAAATGTATCTTCACGCTCACTCAAGTATTTAATTGCACCTCATGTTAAATCCTATACAGAAAAAGAAATTTTAGGGAAAATGGGTCAACATAGTAAGCTTCATGAAAATAAACAAGTAGATCAGGTGTTGATTAAGTTTTTATGGAATAAATAATTGATTGCATACTAAAAGGGATGATGTTTTTACGCATCATCCCTTTTACGCATCCTTTAAGCATTCTTTTCAGGTAAAACCTTATTCATAATAATTGCAATAATAGCACCAATTGCTACAGGGGAGTCAAATAAGAACTTTAAAAATTGAGGAAGATGTGTTGTTGCTGAACTAGGTAAGAAAATTAGTGCTAAAGCAAATACAAGTGGGATACCAACAACATACATTTCACGTTCGTTAAAATCATAATTCTTAATAACTCTAAAACCACTTAACATAATAATGATAGTTACAATGGCAAATACGCCACCAATAACAGCAGCTGGAATAGCATTGATTAAAGCGGAGAGTTTTCCAATGAAAGACAGAATAACAAACCAAACACCAGCAAAAACGAACACTTTTCTACTTGCTACTCCAGTAATTGAAATAACACCGGCATTTGTAGAGTAACCAGTAACTGGTGTAGCACCACCAAGTGCTGCTAAAATACAACCTACACCTTCACCAATAACTCCATGGTTAATTTGCTTATCAGAAAGTGGTTCATCAATAACTGAGCTTACTGCAAACCAAGTCCCGGTAGTTTCTGCAAGAAGAACCATATAAATGATTAACATGGTGAGAATTGTGGACCAAGAAAAACTTAAATGATAATTAATAAAGGCAATATGAGGGATGCTAAATAATGGTGCTGAACTAACTGAAGATAAATTTAAAACGCCCATAAATGAAGCAAAAACACAACCAACAAATAAAGCGATAATAACTGAAGCAATTCTGAAGAATTTACCCCATTTTGGTAAATAATCGGAAATCATGGAACAGAAGATTAAGGTAATACCAGTAATAATTGCTAAAGTAATATTTTGACTTAGAGAAGGACCATTTTTTGTCACGGTATAAATATTGTCTTTTAAAGCGGAAGGAATTAAGCTAAGTCCTACAATTGTAATGATTGTTCCACTGACTAGTGGAGGAATAAAAGTTTTAACTATCCACTGGTAAACACCTAAAAAACCAAAAAGAGTAACAATAATAGCACCTACTAAACATGCCCCTAGAACGCTACCCATTTTTCCACTTGTACCTAGATAAATTCCAATTATAGCTCCAATTGGAACAAACGATGGACCTTGACATACTGGAAGTTTCATAAAGAACAACACTTGTACAAGTGTTGCCAATCCTGCACCTAAAAATGTTGATTGAATTAACCCAGAAGCATCGCTACTAGAAAGTGCTAAGCTAGTCGCAATAATAAATGGAGGAACATAAACATCCATTGCTAGGACGTGCTGCAATCCTAAAATAATTGCTTGAGAGGTTGGAACATTTTGATCTGGACCGATGGTTAAATTACCGTTTTTGTTTGCCATTTTTTACTCCTTATAGTTGATTTTGATATACCTTTTTTCCTTGAACAAAAACTGCTTTAATTGATGGTGAATTTGTTAAATATAGTGCTTTTTGCCATAAACTATCTTGATTATCAAAGCCACCATAAGTTGGCAAGGTTGATAAATCAATAACTTGAGCATCAAAAGAATAGTCCTTTTTAAATAATCCTAGTTTTAGTTTTAAAGCTTGACCACCTCCGACTGTTGCGTGCCAAAAGGCTTTAGCGAGAGTGATGCGACTATTTGCTTTACCACGTTTTTCACTAGGTAAGGAACTGTCGACACCATCTTCTAACAATCTTGATACAATGACTGCTTGGCGTAAGTTGTCATAAATACTTGGACTAAATCCTCCAGAAATGTCGGACCCTAAACCGATATTTATTCCTAACCGTTGGAATTTTGCTACAGGTAACACACTATTAGCAAAATAGGCGTTAGAAATTGGACAATGAGCAATTGAGGTACCTGTTTCAGCGAAAATATTTGCTCCAGTGGTATCTAATTTTACACAGTGTGCCATAATACTTCTTGGACCTAATAAGCCAAAGCTTTTAAGCATTTCTGCATCACTTTTTCCAAACCGATTAAAAACATAGCTGTCTTCCCAATCGCTTTCACTACAATGAGATTGAACGTAGTAGTTATGTGTTTGGGCTAATTCTCCTAAATTTTTGAGTGTTGAATCAGTACAACTAGGAATAAAGCGGGGTGTGATGACAGGATAAATTCCTTGCAGGGTATTTTGAGCTAGTTTTTCAACTTCTTTACAAAAATCTTCTGTTTCTAACAAAGCAGCTTGACTACTTTCATCACGATAATAGTCAGGTGTTTGATCGGGATTATCCATTACCACTTTTCCGACAAATGCTCGCTGTCCTTTCTTTGCACAAATTTTTGCTAAGCTAAGACTTGTATTTTTATTAGCTGAGGCAAAATAGAGTGCAGTAGTTGTCCCATGAGCTAAAAGAGTATCAACCAAGTTGTTATAAACTTCTTTTGAAAATTCGGGATTTGAGTATTTAGACTCAAGAGGGAAAGTACAGTTGTCAAGCCAATCATAAAGAGGACTATCAAGCGCCACACCAGCTTGTGGCCATTGTGGGGCATGGATGTGTAAATCTATAAAGCCTGGTAATATCAACTTACTATCATCAAAAGCTATTAATCTTTCTTCCTTTTTTGCTTGTTTAAGCTTTTCTTGATAGGTTGCGTCAGTGGGTTTAAGTAAAAACTGAATGATTCCACTTCTATCTAAACCAATTAATGCATGATTTGTGAACTCCACTTTGCCATATTCGGGAGGATGGCAAATATTTGCTAGTATATATTTGTTTATGTTCATATTTGCTCCTTTTTTTAATAACTTATAGGTGTATTATACATTTAATTTAGGACTAAATACAAACCATTTTTAATTAAAGTAAATATAATATACGTGATTAATGAGGAAGAATCATATTGTAATTTCTTTTCAGTTTGATTACTCAAAAGATTTCCTTGCTATAAATCGGTATAATGGTATATACTGAAACACTTGGCTTTTGGTGGAGGAATAGTAATGAAAAAAGCAAAATTTAAGCTAGATAAAACTTTTATAATTGGATTACTTGCGATAGTAGTTGTTCTAGTTATAGGAACGGTATATATTGTTAAGACTAACGATATATCATCGGAAAATTCGAAGACTTTACAAACGACAAAGGTTAGCAATAACACAAAAAAAGTGGCTCCATCGGCAAAGGATAATGTAAAAAATCAACATTTAATAATTAATGTAGATGATAATGTAGAAAATGTTACGATCAATAATGTAAATACCTTAGTTAATAAAAATAATACTGATTTGAAAAAACTTAATTGCTATCAATTTGGTGTATGTGTTGTAAGTTTTGTAAGTAAAAGTATCCATAATCCTAATTATTTAGCACTTTGGAATAATGCTCTTAAAAACAAGCAATTTAATATTAATCTTGTTTCAAGTAGTAACGGTATCTCAGCTTTTATGAATAAAGGAACTGTCTATAAAGTTAAAGTAGACGATAGAGAAGTGTATTATTCAATAGATAAGAATAAGAATGTGCATTTTTATGATGGATCCAATATGTCATCTCTTATTGAAATTGGCTCAGCTAAATTAGGACAGATTATATTTGTCGTTAATCGACCTCAAAACCAATCAGAAGTAAAACACGTAATTAAATATGTTAACGTAAATAGCACTAATTAATGAATGTCCAATTTTATTTTGCATTTAATAATAGTAAAATATCTATAAAAAATAATAGGACTATTGTTTAGTTCAAGGTGGGACTGGAGGATTTTTTATGACGGATGCGAGAGTAGTAAAAACAAAGCAAAAACTTTATCGGGCAATGGGGGAATTACTTGATGAAAAAAGCTTTGATGAAATTACTGTGATTGATCTAGCTCAACAGGCACATACGACTAGAAAAACCTTTTATAGTCATTATCAAGATAAGATTGAATTAATTGAAGAATACGAAAATCAAATTTTTGATGAACTTTCAAAATTACAGGCCCACTATAAGTTTTTAGATAAAAATTATATTACAACTTACTTTAGACATATTGGTAATCAAGACTTATTATTAAAAGGACTTCTTTCATATAATGGTTCTCTTGAAATTCAAAACCTTTTTAAAGAGGGAATGTATCAAGAGGCGCAAAAGTTATTGTCTTTAAAAATTAAGGATAAGACTAAATTGAATTATGCAGCGTTGATTTTTGCTAATGGCTTATTTGGAGTAACTCAATATTGGCTAATGAATGGCAAAAAAGAAAGTCCAGAAGAAATGGCTGATATTATTATTCATTTAGGGTTGTTACCAGGTGCAATTTTTGAAGAAAATCATCGTAATTAATTTAAAATATTTTGAATTAGTTAAGCTTGTGTTGAGATTTAATACAGAGTCTTATATCATATACTAATAAATTAGTTAAGATAAGCAGCATTGAAGGTTATTTAAATGAATTTTGAGATTATCCCTGTTGAAAAAAGTGAACGAGCGTTACATTATTTAGTAAATTTATCATGTGATGCCTTTAAGGCCACTTTTTCTCCATATTATGATAAAGGAGAAATAGAGGCGTACCTTGATTTAGCTTATAATCCTGCTATTTTGAGGAAGGAGCTTTCATCTGAAAGTTCAAGATTTTACTTTATTGAAGTTGATGGCGAAAAAGCAGGATATTTCAAGGTGAACTGGGATAAATCAGTAACTAATGAAAAGTACCTTCACGATTTTGAACTTCAAAGATTATATTTATTGCCTAAATATCAAAAGCAATGCTTAGGTCAAAAAGCAATGGACTTTGTACTAAATTTGGCTCAAAAACTTGAAAAACAAACAGTCTGGTTAGAAGTTTGGGAAGGAAATAAAGTAGCATTGAATTTCTTTAAAGAAAATAATTTTGTTGCCGTTAGTAATAATGCTTTCCCTTTAGGACACTATGCGCAAACTGTTAAAGTATTAAAAAAAGATTTATAGTCGCTCGTTTGAGCGATTTTTTTATTTGTTATAATAAGGCTATGCAAAGGAGAAAAGAAAATGGATTTTTATTCGCTTGATTATATTCAAAACCAAGAAAGTTTTAATTCGACCTTGATTATGGGATCAATTGTTGTTTCAATTATCCTCCTTATTTGGGCAGTCATTTTTTATTTTCGGCATAACTACGATATAAAATATCGCGATTTTGCAATTATTTTTGGCTTATTTATTTCTATTCAGGTTTTTCGGCAAGTTGAAAATTATAATCAGTCTAGGCAACAAGGTAATAAGACCTCACAAATGGCTCCATTTATTAAATCGGTTGCTAGAGAAAATAACGTTAAAACTAAGAACGTATATGTTAATTCTTCACAACTTGCTGATGGAATTATTGTTAAGATCCAAGATCGTTTTTATCGTGTAACATTATCTTCTGATGCAGCAAGTTATAGTTTGGTTAGAACTCATTTAGTTTCCAAGCAAGTAAAATATCATGATTAGGAGGATAAGATGGACTATACTACAGTTACTTTGAAATTTGCAATCGGTATGCTTTGCCTGATTTTGCAAATTAATTTATTTGGCAAGAAAAATTTAGCACCTTCATCTCCAATTGATCAAATTCAGAATTTTGTTCTTGGTGGAATTATCGGTGGGATTATTTATAACGAATCAATAACTGTAATTCAATTTGTAATTATTTTATTGATTTGGACTTTAATTGTTTTTGTTATTTATGTTTTGAAGGCTCGTTTACGTTTAGCGCGAATTTTAATAGATGGGCAACCGTTTAACATTATCAAAAATGGACAAATTCAAGTAAAAACATGTGTCAAAAATGGTATAACTGCAAATGAAATCATGATGCGCTTACGAGCTAATGGAATTAATGACACTAGCCAAGTGAAAAGCGCTTTTGTTGATGCCAATGGACAATTTGTGGTTATTGAAAATAACGAAAGTAATGTTAAATTCCCAGTAATTAATGATGGGCAAGTAAATCATGATGTTTTGGACTTAATTCATAAAGATGAAAAATGGCTAAATGAGCAGTTGAAACAAAAAGGAATTAATAATGCAGTGGATGTTTATTTAGCTGAATATATTCGAGGGCGTTTACGTATAGTAGGCTACCCTAAATAAAAGGGTCAACCTTTAAAATAAAGGTTGACCTTTTTGCATATTTAAAATTTCATAGCATTTAAAAAATCTTGTATTCTCTGGTTATTATTGTTGAAAAAGTCCTTGCATTCTCCATCAAAAATGACGTGACCTTTTTCTAAAAAAATCACTTTATCAGCTACTTTGCGAGCAAAATCCATATTATGAGTTACAACGATCATTGATTTGCCTTCTAGGGCTAATTTTTGCATTAAGTGTAAAATTTGAGCTTCAAGTTCTGGATCCAGTGCGCTTGTAGGTTCATCAAATAGGATATAACTAGGTTTTAATGCTAAAGCGCGAGCGATTGATACGCGCTGTTGCTGTCCACCGGATAATTCTGATGGATAACGATTTTCATAACCTTCTAATCCGACTTCGGCTAGTAATTTTTTACCTTCTTGGATTGCTTGATCTTTATTTTCATTTTTGGCTTGAGTAGGTCCCTCAATTATATTTTCTAGAATAGTCATGTGAGGAAATAGACTCCAACTTTGGAAAACCATGGCACTTTTTCGACGAAGTTGTAAGATTTCATTATTTGATAAATTTTCATTATAGTTTACTTTTATATCATCTAATTCAATTGTGCCATTTTCAGGTTGGTCTAATAAGTTTATAGAGCGAAGAAGTGTGGATTTCCCGGCACCACTGGGGCCTAAAATAACAGTAGTCTTATTTTTTGGAAAAACAACATTGATATTGTCTAAAATTTTGTTATTTTCATAACTTTTATTTATGTTGGTAAGTTTAAGCATCATTTCACCTCAAAGCGTCTTTCAAGATATAGCTGCAATAAAGAAAGTAAAGAACAGAAAATTGCATAAATAATGGCAACAATTGAATACATAATCATTGGTTGGTAGTTATGAGAAGCAATTTCTTGGCTGACCATAAACATTTCTACTAAGGTAATAGAGCTAGCTAAAGATGTATCTTTTACTAAGCCAATAAATGAATTGGATAAAGGTGGGATTGCAATTCTTACGGCTTGAGGGAAGATAACTCTACTTAAAACTTTTCGATATGTTAAGCCAATAGAATAAGCTGCTTCCCACTGGTCTTGAGGAACTGATGAAATAGAAGCACGAATTGTTTCAGAAGCATATGCCCCAGTGTTCAAAGAGAAGGTTAATATACCGGCAGTCCAGGCTCCCAATTGAATGCCAATACTAGGTAGGCCATAAAAGACTATAAATAGTTGAACTAATAATGGAGTAGAGCGAAATATCCAAACGTAAAAAGTAAAAAAGCCTTTTAGAAGTTGCCAAAGACTTTTCTTTAATGGATTACCTTTTGGAGTAGACATTCGAATTAAAGCGGTGATAGATGCAATTATGATTCCTAATATAAAAGAAATAATTGCAATTGGAATTGTATATTTTAATCCAGCGATTAATATTTCTGGGACACTTGTTTTAATAATTTCCCACATGATTAATCCTTTCTATATATTATTTTTGTATTTAAATAAAATTCAATTACTTTTTGTTAGAAACTCTTTTAACAATCTATCATCTTACTAAAAGTAAGTCAAATATAATGCTAGTAAATTTAAAGTAAAAATATAAATAATAAAAATAAATTAACGATAGATTAAATTACATTTCAACAAGTTAATATCTTTGAAAGCGGTGTCAAAAACGTAGTATACTTAAATTGTGAATGGTTATATTTAAAAACGTGCAAAATATATTTAACTTAACTATTACATATATATTTGTATTATTTATTAAATTATTATTAACGAACCAATATATGTTTTTTGAGGTGGGAGAAATATGAAATTTAGCAATATAAGGAAACGTTTAACTCTTAAATCTGCCAAACAACGGCAAAATTGGTCATTTAGAAAGACAACAATTGGGCTTTGTTCAGTTTTATTGTCAACTACTTTATTATGGGGAATTACTAATATACAGCATAATTCTGTAGTTGTTAGAGCTGAAAATACAGCAAATAGTGAACAATCCTTATTTACAAGTCAGCAAAATATTTCAGGTGCTCAAGGAATTACTAGTTATGTTGGAATTAGTTCAGCAGATGGTAGTTCATTTACTTTAAATGATGGATCAGCTATTTCAATTACTTATCCTACGTTAGATGCTACTTCATCAAGAACTGACTATCTGCCTTTAAGTGATATTACTTTGAGTCCATATGGGACAAAGAACTTTACTTTTTATATTTATAGTAAACAAGATTATGGAAGAACTCTTTCTCAACTAAATTACAATATTACTCAAGGGACTAATACTGTAATTGTAGCGTCTTACTCATCAAAATTAGGTAATGGGATAAATTATAATAATTTCAAAGTTTATCAAGCACCTGAATTAACCGAAGTAGCGAAAAAGGGACTTAATCTTGAACCTGGTGCTAGTTTACCTGATCCATCAACGGTTTTAGCTAATTATAATACTGTTAAAAAAGGTGCAATGAAAATCGAATGGGGAGAGTTAGATACTCAAACTACTGGTCAAAAGACTGCCAAATTAAATATTACCTACAATGGTAGTGGAGCCTGGGGAATGCGTGGTGAAGGTGGTGCAACTTACACCAGAACTTTAGACGTCCCAGTGGCTATTTATTCTGTTAAGGATCCAGTTAAAACACCCGTTCCTAAGGCCTATCAGACAGACTTAACTACAGAATATAAAGAAAAAATCATTGCTGCTATTAAAGAGGCTAATCCTAATGCTCAAGATGTGACAGTTGATTCTAAAGGGAATGCAACTGTTAGTTTCCCTGGAGAAACTAAGGCAGAGGTTACAAGTGATCGTACAATTAAAGATGTTGATAAATCGGAACTTGATGCAGCAATTAAAGATGGAACTACAACTAAAACTCAAGTTGTTTATATTAATGCAGATAGTAGTAAAAAGACTGCATATGACCAAGCTTTAACCGATGGAAAGTCATTATATGATAGTGATACAGCTAGCCAAGATGAAATAGATAGTCAAGTTTCCCAAATTAAAGTAGCTAAAGAGGCTTTAAACGGTAAGGAAACTAATAAAACTGGTCTTGAAGAAGCAATTAAGAAAGCTGAAGAGGAAAAGGGGAAAGAAAGTTACGGAAATGCTTCTAACGCTGCCAAGTCAGCATTGGATTTAGCAATTCAAAAGGCAAAAGATGTGTTAAATGATGAAAATGCTAGCCAAGAAGACGTTGATAAGGCAATTAGTGACTTAAATGATGCAATTAGTGGTTTAAGTAACAGTCAGGCAAAAGATGTGCAAGCTCCAACTAAGACTCCCGTTCCAGAAGCTTATCGTGATAACTTAAACGATGAATATAAGAATCGGATAGTTGAAGCAGTTAAAGAAGCAAATGAAAATGCTGATTTAGTTGTAGTTGATAATTTAGGAAATGTTGTTATTACTTTTAAAGATGGTTCTATTGCTAAACTATCTAAAGATGAAACAGTTAAAGACGTTGATAAAACAGCATTAAATTCTGCATTAAGTGAATATTCAGATACTATTAGAACACCAGAATACTATAATGCCAGTCAAGATGCTAAAGACAATTATGATAAGACAAAAGCAGATGGACAAGAAGCTTCTGCCAGCACAACGGCAAGTCAAGAAATGGTTGATACAGCAACTACAGCTATTACCAATGCTAAAAAAGCACTTGATGGTAAAGTAACTGACAAGCAGCAATTACAAGATTTATATGCAAAAGGCAATTCTACTAAAGAAAGCCAAGTTTATACTAATGGATCTACTGCTGGTCAAAATGCTCTGAAAGAAGCGCTAGCTACTGCACAGCAAGTAATTGATAATGACCAAGCTACTCAAGAAGAAGTAAATGTAGCTGTTAAACAATTACAAGATGCTTTAGATTTATTAGCCAAAAGTCAAGCCTTCTTTGCTAATAACCCAGAAAAAGTAGCTATACCTAAAGCTTATTATCAAAAACAATTAACTCGCAATCTAAAGAGTAAAGGTGAAAATGAGATTAGACAAGCAAATCCAGATGTAGTTGATACAGTTACTGTTAATGATCCAGGTGCTGCAAATGTTGTCTTTAAAGATGGTTCTAAGAAATACTTTGAAAACACAGTAACTACTAAAGAAGTAGATACTTCCAGGCTTAAACAATTGACTGATGAACAAGAGAGTATTCATAAGACTGGCCTATATATTAATGCTAGTGAAGGTGCTCAAAGCAGATATGATAGCACTATTGGGGATGGATTAGATGGCTTGGAAAATCCAACCTTAACCCAAGATCAAGTAGATACCTTAGCTGATGCAATTGAAAATGCCAAATCAATGCTTGATGGTTATGAAACTAATAAACAAGCCTTAAAGGAATTGCTAGATGAAGCTCCAAGCTATAAATTGACCGAACCATATACGACTGCTTCTGATGAAGCTCGTCAGGCTTATGACCAAGCAATTAATGCTGGTAGTGGGGTCTATAATGAAGATACCTTTACTCAAAAAGAAGTCGATACAATGGTTCAGATTATTGAAAAAGCAAAGCGTGATTTACAAGAAAGTTCTGATGAAGCTGCAAGTAAAATTAATCTTTCCATTAATAAAACTCCTGTTGGTGATAAAGAAAGCTTAACTGAAGGTGAAAAAGATAAAGTTAAGGCTGAAGTGCAAAAGGTTAACACAGATCCAGATATTTTAGAAATTACTACTAATAATGATGGTAGTGTAAACGTTAAATTTAAAGATGGTTCGAGTGGAGTGTTCCAATTGATAGTAGATATACCATAAAAGAGACTGATAAAACTGCTTTAAAGAATGCAATTGATCTTGAAGATTATGTTAAAACTCAACAAACTGTAAATTATAATGGTCAAGACATTAAAATTTATGAATCTGCAACAGCTGTTGCAAGAAAAGAATATGACGATGCAATTGAAGCAGGAAAAGTAGTTTATACCAATGACAAAGCTACACAGGATGAAATTGATGCCGCAACTAAGCGCATTAATGATGCAGTTAAGGGATTAGTAAGCGCCGCAACTAATGCTCAAGTTAACTTTAATTACGGCTTTGGTTTGACTCCGGTAATTAATTTAGATAATGTTTCTGATTCAGAAAAGACAATTATTAAGTCAAAGATCGCTGAAGGTAATAAAGGTGATGATGGTCAAACTTTAGTTGATATTGATGCTACTACAATTGATGCTGAAGGTAGTGCAGTTGTTGCCATGAAAGATGGTTCAAAAGTTCACGTTGATAAGAAGTTTACAGTTAGAGCAGTTAATAAGAGTGTTTTACAAAAAGATATTGAAATTGCTAATGATCTTAAGGGCAATAAAACTGAATATGATAAAGCAACTGATGCAGCAAGAGCAAACTTTGAAGAAAAATTAACTAATGCTAATGCCGCTAATGATAATCCAACTTCACAAGAAGATGTTGATAAAGCAGCTAGTGAACTTGAACAAGCTATGAGTGATTTAATTAAAAGCATTAAAGCCGCTTCAAGTAAAGTAAAGCAGCCAACAACTCAAATTGCCGTAGGACGTGACCGTGAACTATACACTAAAGAAGAGGATAATGAAAAAGGCAAGATTGAAGCAGCTGTAAGAGAAGTAAATCCTAATGCTTCAAGTGTTGAAAGTGATGTTTATGGTAATGTAACTGTTCATTTAAGCGATGGTACAACGGTTGTAATTGATAAGTCTAAGACAACTAAAGATACGACTAAAGATGCCTTAAAAGATGCAATAGCTAATGCCAAAAATGAAGAGGAAAATGGCAATATCTATAAGAATGCTTCGACTCAATCTAAGCAAGACTTTGATACTGCGTTGACTAAAGCACAAGAAGTATTTGATTCGACAAAATCCAGTCAAAAAGAAATTGATGACGCTACTAACTCCTTAAAGACTGCTTTTGAAACCATGGCTGATTCGGTTAAGACGGCTCAAAGTAAAGTTAATAAAGATGTTGAAAGAACTCCAGTTGGTAACAAGACTAACATTACTGAAAAAGAAAGTTTAAGTATTCATGATAAGGTTTTAGCAAAGAATCCAAATACAACAGTAACTGTTGATAATGAAGGAAATGCTACGGTTGAATTTAGTGATGGTTCTAAGGGTTTTGTAAGTAATGATTACACTACAACTAATGTTGATAAGAGCCAACTTCAAGCAAGTTTTGACCAAGCAACTGGAATCAAAGATACTGATACTGTTAATAATGCTTCAACCAATGCTAAAGAGAAATTCAATGAAGCATATAATCAGGCTAAAGAAACTTTAGCTAAAGCGACTGCTACACAAGACGACGTAAATAATACTAAATCCGCTTTAGATGAAGCGATGCAAAACTTATCTAATAGCTTAGCGAGTGCAATTATTGCCCCAGAGAGGGTAGCAGTTCCTAAGGGTATACAAGGTAATATTACTGAAGAATCTGGTTATGTAGCTAAAATTCAAGATGCTATTAAAGTGGCTAATGAAGGTAAAATAGAACAAGTTGCTGTAGCTTCAGATGGCAGTGCAATTATAACCTTTACTGATGGCTCAATCGCTAAATTAACTTCAGGCCAAACTATTAAAGATGTAGATAAGAGTGCCTTGGTAAATGCAGTTAATGAAGCGCCTAGTGTAAAGGGAACAGCAAAATACTACAATGCAGATGCAGCATTGCAAACTGCATATACTGATCAAATCACAGTTGGTCAAACTATGTTAGACCGTGATAGTGATAGCCAAGAAGCAATTAATGAACAAGTATCTAATATTCAGACCGCTAAAAATAATTTAAATGGTATAGATACTAATAAAGAGCAACTTAGAATACTTTACGGAACTGTTGATAGTGTTAAAGCTGGCTCAACTTATGCTAATGCTTCTGCGAAAGCTAAGACTGATTTAGATAGTGCGGCTAATAGAGCTAAAGCTGTTTTAGATAATGATAGTTCTACCCAAAAAGAGGTTGATGATGCTTATGCAGCTTTGGATGAAGCTATTAAAGCATTATCCGATAGTCAAGCTACAAAGATGGGAGCAGTAACTCCAGTTGAAGTCCCCAAGAGTATTCAGAGTAATTTAACTGATGACTTTAAGAGTGAGATTAGGGATGCTGTTAAATCAGCTGATGAAAATGTTGATATTGTTAAGGTTGATAATGAGGGTAATGTTACTGTCATTATGAAAGATGGTTCAACTACTAGTTTAGATAAATCCAAGACTGTAACAGATGTCGACAAATCAGCACTTCGCCCATTGGTAGAAGAAGCAGATACTGTTAAGGCTAGTGCAAAATACTACAATGCTGACGATGAACTTAAAGATGCATATGATACTGCAATTAGTCATGGTAATGATATTTTAACTAGTGATAGTGCAACTAAAGAAGATGTCGCACAAGCAGTAACTGATATTACCAAGGCTAAGAATGCTTTAGATGGTGCTGAAACTAATAAGGACGGCTTGCGTGCTACCTATACTAATGCAACTGAATTAAAGGATGGAGACAGTTACAAGTTAGGGACTGCCGCAGCTAAAGAGGCATTTGACAAGGCATATAGCGATGCTGATAGCATTTTAAAGAAAGACAATGCGACTCAAAAAGAAGTAAATGATGCTAATGATGCCTTGCAAAAAGCCATGGCCGGTTTTGGCGATAGTGAAGCAAGTAAAATTATAATGCCAGAAAAGACTGTTGTACCTGAGTACTATCAAGATAATTTGGAAGATTCAACTAATCCATATGCTCAAAAGATTATTGATGCTATCAAGGCTAAGAACCCAAAGGCTACTGATGATATTACCTTTAGCGGGGATGAAGCAGTAGTTAAGTTTGAAGATGGTTCACAAATTGGTGTGAAGAAGATTAACTTGATTAGTAATGTATCATTTGATACCTTGAAGCCTTTAGTTGATGAAGCTAACGATGTGATGGAAAGCGTTAAATATAAGAATGCTGATAGAGAACTACAAACTGCTTATATTACAACAGTAAATAAAGGTAGTAAAGCTCTGGGTGATACAAAAATTGATCAATCATCTGTTGATACTTTAGTGACTGAAATTAGTAATGCTAAGAATGCATTAAATGGTCAAGAAACAGATAAAAGTGAACTTGAAGCACTTGTTAAAGAGGCACCAGAAGTTAAAGAAGCTAATAAGAATGCCTCAACTAAAGCTAAAGAAGCTTATGATGAAGCAATTCAAGCAGGCCAAGATGTATTAGATAATTCTGATGCCACACAAAGCGAAGTGAATGAAGCTAAAGAAAAGATTGAAGAAGCTAAGAGAAACTTAGCTAACGAAATTAAAACACTAGCTGAAAAGCTTAACGTGGAAGTAACGAAGACAGAAGTAGGAGATAAAAAAAATATAACTGAATCTGAAAAGTCTGAAATTACTAAGAATGTGACAGATGCAGTACAAGCAAAGAATCCAAATGATAAATTTGAGGTGAGTGTTGATAACCAAGGTAACGCAACAGTAACATTTGAGGATGGTTCAGTTGGTCAAATTACTAATGATAAGACTACTAAGGCAGTAGATAAAACAGGACTACAATCAGATGTAAATAAGCAAGCAGCTGTTCATAAAACTTCTAAATACTATAATGCAAGTGAAGAAACTAAGCAGGCTTATGATGAAGCAATTCAAGCAGGTCAAGTTGTACTTGACAATGAGAAAGCAACTAAGCAAGCAGTAATAGATGCAAGAAGTGAAATTCAGAAAGCATTAGATGCATTAGATGGCGAAGAAACAGATAAAAGTGAACTTGAAGCACTTGTTAAAGAGGCACCAGAAGTTAAAGAAGCTAATAAGAATGCCTCAACTAAAGCTAAAGAAGCTTATGATGAAGCAATTCAAGCAGGCCAAGATGTATTAGATAATTCTGATGCCACACAAAGCGAAGTGAATGAAGCTAAAGAAAAGATTGAAGAAGCTAAGAGAAACTTAGCTAACGAAATTAAAACACTAGCTGAAAAGCTTAACGTGGAAGTAACGAAGACAGAAGTAGGAGATAAAGAAAATATAACTGAATCTGAAAAGTCTGAAATTACTAAGAATGTGACAGATGCAGTACAAGCAAAGAATCCAAATGATAAGTTTGAGGTGAGCGTTGATAACCAAGGTAACGCAACAGTAACATTTGAGGATGGTTCAGTTGGTCAAATTACTAATGATAAGACTACTAAGGCAGTAGATAAAACAGGACTACAATCAGATGTAAATAAGCAAGCAGCTGTTCATAAAACTTCTAAATACTATAATGCAAGTGAAGAAACCAAGCAGGCTTATGATGAAGCAATTCAAGCAGGTCAAGTTGTACTTGACAATGAGAAAGCAACTAAGCAAGCAGTAACAGATGCAAGAAGTGAAATTCAGAAAGCGTTAGATGCATTAGATGGCGAAGAAACTAATTTTGATAAGTTGATAGCAGCTATTGCGAAGGCTGAAGAAGCAAAAACTAGTGAAAAATATGTTTACGAAAGTGATGCTAATAAAGAAGCCTTTGATGAAATGCTTGATAAAGCTAAGGCTGAAATGGGGCAAACTAATGTTAGTCAAAAGACAGTTGATCAAATTACTGATGAACTGATTAAAGCAATTAATTCGTTGACTGGTGTTAAACCTGCCCCAGTAGAGCCAGAAGTTGTTCCAACAAAATCTGAAGTTAATAAATCAGAACTACAGAGCCAACTTGATAAGGGTAAAGAAGTTCAAAATAGCCCTCAATATCAATCTGCTACATCGGAATCAAAGGCCAAATTAGAAACAGCTCTTGATAATGGTCAAAAGATTTATGATGATAAGGCAAGCACTCAAGAACAAGTGAACGAAGCTAGTCAATCAATAGAGACGGCATTAGCTAACTTAACATCAACTGTAGAAAAGCCTGTTTCAACTCCTCAAACTCCAACTAAGTCAGTAGTTATAACTAAAGCTGATTCAAGGCTTAATAAAGCTAAGAGCAACACTTTGCCAAAACAAGCTAAATTGCCACAAACTGGTGAAACAACTAAGGCAAATACTTGGTTAGGATTTGGAGTTATTGGTCTGTTATTAGCAGTATTGGGAATTAAAAAGAAAAAGGAGGATGAATAAAAATAAATAGATAAAAGTGTCTGAAGGGAAAAATTTATAAAGCAAAAAAGTGTTGATAATCTTGGTTACATAAAACCTTGATATATCAACACTTTTTTATATAAAGTTATTTTTTAGTAATATCACCATCAAAGTATTTCTTAGAAAGTTGTGATAAAGTACCATCTTCTCTTAAATCATTAAGAGCTTTGTTGATTTTTTTTTGTAAAGAACTATTTCCTTTAGACATCATGATTCCGATTTCTTGAGCTGGAATTTGATTAGTTGGGATTTCAACATATTTTAAATCAGTTACGTGTTGACTCTTTTGATAGTACAGGAATGCTTCTTTAGAATTCATCGCTGCAACAACACGATTTTGGCGAATTAACTCCATAGCTGTTGAGAAATCAGTAGAAGATACATTTTGTCCTCCAAATTTCTTTACATTATCAGCATTGGCTGTACCAGTAGCCGCAGCAATTTTTAAACCTTTAATATCTTTAGCACTCTTAATAGTGTTATTCGTTTTCTTCATGATTAAAGCTGATTTTGAATAAATGTATGGAGTCGAAAAAGTATATGCTTTTTTACGTTCAGGTGTCATTGCAATATCGTTGATAACAATATCAAACTTTTTAGCACCTAAACCTGCAATAAGTGAGTCCCATTTAGTAGGAACGAATTTAATTTTATAACCAGCTTTCTTTGCTACTGCTTTTGCTAAATCAACTTCAAAACCTTTTAACTTTCCATTTTCACGGTAGGAATATGGTGCATATGTTCCTTCAAGTCCAACAGTTAAAGTGCCTTTATTTAAAACTTCACTATTTGTTGATTTTTGGTTGCTGCATGCTACAAGCCCCAAACTAATAGCAATTAATCCAGCAAATAAACTTATTTTTTTAAACCAACGCATGGCAAATCCTCCTCATAAAATTACTAACTTTTTGTTAGTGCTCATTGATTAATAATTTAACATCTTACAAAAAGTAAGTCAATAATTTTACTTATTTTTGATGTGTCCTTCTTTGCCAGCTAATCCATACCAAAATAATTCCCAATATGCGTCAATGTTTTCTTTAAATTCTTTATGATCTAATTTCAAAACAAGTGATAAGAAATTACAAATTTGTTCATCTGAAGCAGAAGCTTGAATAAATTTGTCTTTACGGCCAACTCTGATAATCATTAGCCAACTATCGTTTACTTTCTTTTCTATATAAGATGTGAGCTCAGGATTATTGTTTGTATATGAGCAAAAATCGACCCAAACTTTTGGACCGTATTTTTGTTTAAATTCGGCTTCAAAATTTATTTGCTGTAATTTTTCAAAAAAAGTTAAAGTGTCATTATTTAGTTTAGAATATGCATTGGCCATCGCTTCATCAATAAGTTCTTGGCAAACTAGATTAACTAATTCATTTTTGTCAGAAAAGTATTTATACATTGTTACGTATGAGATTCCTGATTTTTTGCTAATATCACGTACATTAGTAGCGTAAATTCCTTTAGTTAAAAATAATGTTTTAGCTGCTGTGATAATTTTTTTGCGATTGAGTTCTTTCTTTTCTTCACGTTGCATTTAATCACTACCTTTCAACAAAATAATACCATAAAAATTAAATAATTAATGTTAATGTTTAATTTTATTGACAAAGCATTCTAGTCTGTATTATTATTTATAAAAATTAAATATAGTGTTAGAACGTTTAACTTTTCCAAGGAGGTAATTATGGCTTTTTTAGAATTGAAGAATATTTATAAATCATATTTTCTAGGAAAAGAAGAATTTCCCGTTTTAAAAGGGATAAATTTAGATTTTGAATTGGGAGATTTCGTATCAATTCTTGGAGAATCTGGTGGTGGAAAGTCTACCTTAATGAATATTATTGGTGGCTTAGATCGTGCTTTTAGTGGTGAAGTTTTATTAGCAGGACAGAAGTTAAATCATAGTAAAGAAGCAAGTCTGAATAAATATCGGCGAGAAACTATTGGCTATATCTATCAAAGCTATAACTTAATTCCGCATTTAAATGTTTTAGATAATGTGGCATTGGCACTAGATATGACAACGCTAACTGCTAATGAAAGAAAAAAGCGTGCTTTAGATTTATTAGAGCAAGTAGGGTTACAAGATCATGTGAAAAAGTATCCTAAACAATTATCAGGTGGACAGAAGCAGCGTGTTGCAATAGCGAGAGCATTAGCTAGTGATCCACAAGTAATTATTGCGGATGAACCAACTGGAGCACTTGATTCCCAAAATACTGAGGAAGTATTAGCACTATTAAATAAAATAGCTGCTGAAGGTAGATTAGTTATTACGGTGACCCACTCTCAGCACGTTGCCGACTCTGGAACCAGAATTGTTCGTTTAGCAGATGGAAAAATAATCTCGGATCAACGATTAAAGTCAGCCTATAATGCTAAAGTGGAAAGTAAATTACAATCGAGAAAATTACCATTAGTGACAAGTATGCGAAATGCCTTTAAGCATTTTAAATATCATTTTAAGAGAAACTTACTAATAATTCTTGGTACAGCTGTGGGCCTTTTTAGTGTCATTACCTTTAATGGATTAGGGACTGGTGTTAAAGGATATGTAAATGAACAAATTAATAGTTTAGTTAACCCAAAACAAGTTCTTGTCACACCTTATGTGAAAAGTAGTAATAATAATCAACAAAATTCATATGTGAACTTAACTGCAGGGGATAAAACTGTTAATACCTTTTCAAATAAAGATATTAGCGCTCTAAAGAAAGTGAAAAATGTTTCTAAAGTAGAAAAAATTCATACCCTTACCAATGTTGATGTTAGTCTTAATAAAAAAAAACACTAATATTACAACAGTGACTAATTGGACTAGTGTTTTAAATGCTTCAAGTATTAAAAAAGGACGAATGCCAAAAACTGGTGAAGTAGTTTTAGATAAAAAGAATATCGCTAAAAGTTTGACTAATAACCCTAATTCTTTAATTGGCAAGACAATTACTTTAACCTATGCTGGATTAAATAAATTAGGTCAAAAAGCAACGATAATGATTAAAGTAAAAGTAGTTGGATTAACTGAAAGTAGCGGATCGAGTCAAATTAATGCAATTGGTGGCAATACTATTGAAAATGCATTAAAAGCAGCGAATATGTCAACAGATGTAGCTGCATTAGGTGTTAGTGCAAGTAGTATGAATACCGCTAAAAAAGTTGCCAAGAGCATTAATAAATTAAAAATCTCAGGTAAACTTAGATTTACTGCAACTGCAGTGTCTTCAATGCTTGATAGAATTGAAACTTATATTAGTTTAATTACCAATGTTTTAGCTGGAATTGCAGGTATTTCTTTATTAGTATCAGCTTTAATGATTATCGTAACAATGTATATGTCAGTTTCTGATCGAACTAAAGAGATTGGAATTTTGCGTGCATTAGGTGAAAGTAAAAGAGATATTCGCCGTCTATTTACTAGTGAATCTATTTTGTTAGGAATATTTAGTGCAACATTTGCGACAGTTATTGCTTTAGCCGTACAATCTTTAGCAAATTCAGCATTAAGTCAAATTGCGCATTATTCATTTATTCAAATTAGTTTTTCTAATATTATTTCTGCTTTCATTATTTCAATAGTTATCTCTTTATTAGCAGCAATTTTACCAGCACGACATGCGGCAGGTTTAAATCCTATTGATGCTCTAGCAGGAGAATAAAAAAGAGATGAGAATTTTCGAGAATTCTCACCTCTTTTTTTAATTGGAATTCTTTTTAACTAAAAAGTTAAGTTTAGTATAAAATACTTTTTGATTTACTCCTGTAAAATATTTACCAACTGTTGGTATTAATCCTAATAGATAAATTATTAATATTGAAGTTAGGCTAACTAAAATAAATAATAGAAAAACAGCAAGTGTGCCTTTGTTTTCAATAAAATAAGGTATATTTCTATTAAAAAATAAGATTAATAAGTTATGTATTAAATAGACTCCATAACATGATGGGACAATAAACTCAAATATTTTAATTAATTTTATAGGATACTTTTCTTGTGCTTTTTGACATAATAAGAAAAAGGTAGAAGCTAATATACATACAAAAAGAGAAGTGTATAATTTAAAACTTTCATCATATGCTCCTCTATTTTTTAATGTGAAGAAATAAGTTCCAAGAGCTATAACAAAGATTATTGATAGGAATACAATTAATAATCTTTTATATGAAATTTTTTGTGTGTCTATTTTAGAAAGATAATATCCTAATAAAAAATATCCAGCATAGCCACCTATTATTTTCCAATCTTGACTCGTTGAAAAAATTAGTTTTAATGGAAATGGAAGAATATTATTGAATGTTGGTAAAATAATTACAAATATTAGCCAAATAAATAACACGTATTTTAATAATGATTTATTTTGGGTTATCAATAAAAGAACTGGCGAAAAAACATATATAATAATAAAAGGGTACATAAACCATAATGATATTTCTCCAGGCCTTCCTGGTATTTGAAGTATTGATATTAATAAAAGTTTGAGATTGTTAATTTTCAATATAAATGAGTATCCAATAATATTGATAATTGACCAAATAAAAAATGGAATTAATAATTTAGGTAACCTTTTTTTCCATAATATGTTTATATTAGCTGTTGAATCGGAATTTAATAATAAACTACCAGAAATCATGAAAAAAATAGGGACACTGCATGTTGCAAAAGATGTTAAAAAATTAACTAAATGCCATGAAAAATCGATAGGCATACGTAGTTTAGTTGCAGATGCATGTAATAGAATAACTCCCAACATTGAAATGATTCTTAAAAAATCTATATAAAAAATTCGTTTCATTAATATAAAACCTCTCTAAGAACATGAAAAAATCAATTATATTTTATAAAACCTCTTTGAATAAGTAAATATGTACGGGGGATTGTATATATTTAGAATTACCTTATAATACAAAGGGTCTGGGAAAAAAAGTCGATTTCAGGTTAGATTTCGATAAATTCTAAAAATAAAAACGTTGATATATCAAGGTTTATAAAACCAAGATAATCAACGTTTTTTGTAATTTAAGAGTTTTTTCCAGACTCTTTGTATTAATCTTTATTAATATATCTAGGATTAGTTTCAGGAGCAACAAAATAACAAATTACTGTACCTAATAATAAGACCACTCCACAAATAGCCATTGTTACGTATGAACCATATGCACTAACAATAACAGGAAGTAAGAACGTTCCTAGTGCTGCGCCAATTCTACTCATAGCAATGACAAAACCAACTCCAGTACCACGAAGTTTAATATCAAATAATTCAGATGTATAAGGGAAATCTAACAATACAGATGCGGTTAAAATAACTGCTAAAAGTGTAAAGATTGTTATTTCGACAATTGAATTAATTGATTTGCCAAAAGCTAGTATAAATAGACATAGACTAGAGATTGAGAATGTAACAATTAAAAAGCTTCTTCTGCGGTATTTATTAAAGAAGTAGATACCAATAGCTGGCCCAGCAACAGTTGCAATATTATAAAATAAACCAGCTAGGTATGTATCTGTTACATCCATACTCTTTAACAATATTGGTAAGAAAATATTAATACCAAAGAAAGCAAAAGATTGCGTTGTGTAAAAAGCAGTACCAGCTAAAGTTTGGCGCCAGTAATTTTTTGAAAAAAGAGTCATCCAGTTAATACTTGGATCTTCTTCTAATTCTACTAAGTGTTTTGGTAGTCCCCATTCTTCTCCAAGGCGTTCATGAATTAATTCAGTTGCAGATTCATTTTGATTATGGCTAGCAAGCCAAGATGGTGAAGCTGGTAAACGGATAAAACTACGATTAAGTGCAGCAATCAATCCAAATACAGCGCTTGAAGCTAGAAGCAACTTCCAATTACTTATGTAATGTCCAGTAACGTAAGCAATTAATAAGCCTAATGTCCAATAAAAAAGTAAGTGACTTTGTTTTGCTGCAGCATCTTTAGTAGGTAGCCACTCAACCATTAATGAATTACCAACAGTATAGTCAACAGCAATCATTAAACCAATCAATAGACGTAAAACTAATAAAATCCAAACATTAGTTGTAAAATATTGTAGTAAAGATAAAATTGTAAAGATATACATGTTACTCATTAACATGTGTTTTCTACCAAATTTATCTGCAAGTTGTCCCATAAAGAAACTTCCAATTAGACCAATTAAACTGGCTGCTCCTAAAAGACCTAAGATAAAATTATTAATTCCTAATTCTTGTTGGGCATTACCAAAAGCAATTCCAGCAACATTTAAGGCATAGGCACATGCGATTTGCCCGATGTTCATAGCCCAATAAATTTGAGAATGCACTTTTGAAAATGGTGCATCTTTATAATTTTTTGTTTGAGTCATTGGGTTTTTTTCCTTTCCAAATTTCTAACACACAATAGAAATAATACCATGATTGGTCTAATAAAAAAATAGCCATCTACGGATGGCTATAATTATTGTGTTTATATTGTTTCTAAACATCTTTATTTATTTTCTTTTTTTATAAATTGTGGATTGGTTTCAGGAGCTACAAAGATACAAATTATTGTACCAATTAATAAAACAACGCCACAAACACATAATGTTATATAGGCACCAGCTAAATTAACAATTATAGGTAATAAAAATGTACCTGCAGCAGCACCAACACGGCTCATCGTGATAACGAAACCAACACCAGTTGCTCTAATTCTTAAATCAAATAATTCAGTAGTATAAGTAAAGTCTAGTAACAATGAAATTGATAAAACAATTGAAAAAATTGTAAAAATAATCAAGGTTAATATTGAAGGTAATTGAGGGAACAAAGCTAAAATAAATAAACAAATAATTGAAATAGAGAATGTAACAATTAAGAAACTTCGTCTACTCATCTTGTTGAAAAGCCAAATCCCAATTGCTGTACCAACAATAATGGCTAAATTGTAAAGTAAACCTGATAAGAAGGCATTATTCATGTGCATATTCTTCAATAAGATTGGTAAGAATATACTAATACCAAAGAAAGCAAAAGCTTGGGTAGCATAAAAAGCCGTTCCAGCTAATGTTGCTCGCCAATATTTTTTACCAAAAAGTTCAAGTGGAGAAGCATCAGTTTTCTTTTTTACTCTTAGTAAACTTTTTGGAAGTCCCCATTTTTTACCAAGATTTTTCTGAATAACTTTTTGTGCTTGTCGATGCTCACCTTGACTAGCAAGCCAAGATGGAGAGTGGGGAATTTGAACAATGCTCCGATAAATAGCAGCTATTAGGCCTAAAACTGCTGACGAACAAAGCATAAAGCGCCAATCGCTAATAAATTGGCTAGCTAGAAAGGATAATCCAAATCCATATGACCAATATAATAAAAGATTACTTTGTTTTTTAGCTCCATCTTTGGTTGGCATCCATTCGACTAAAATAGAATTACCAACTGTGTAGTCAATTGCAATCATCAATCCAATTCCTACTCTGAGTAAAAATAATAAAAATAAGTTACTGGTAAAGAATTGTAATATTGATAAAAGTGAGTAAATATACATATTTGCCATCAGCAAATGCTTACGCCCGAATCGATCAGAAATACGGCCCATGATGAAGCTACCAGCTAATCCGATTAGTGACCCTGCCCCTAATAGACCTAGCCAAGTATCATTAATACTTAGAAAAGCTTTAGCATGGTTAAAAGCACTACCAGCTATCCCTAGTGCATAAGCACATGCAATTTGCCCTAAAACTAATGCCCAATATAATTGAGCATGTACATCAGAAAAAGGGGCTTTTTTGTAACTTTTACGTTTATAAAATATGTTCTTTTTTTGTTTACGTTTTATTTCTGTTTTACTTTGTTGATTTTGTTCACCCATGTGGGGATGCAACATCCTTTCTTAAAATCATCTTTATACTAAAACTGATAATAACATGATAACATAAAGTAAAGATGATATAGAAAGATATGCTATTATGAGGTATTTTTATGGACAAAAAAGATGAAATCAGAATGTTAAAAAATTTTTCTGATGCTAATGCAACTTCTGGCTTCGAAGAAGAATTTGTTAAGCTTTTTACCAACACTATTAAAAAATATGCTGATATCGAAGTTGATGGCATGTTAAATGTCTATGCAAACAAAAAAGAAAATAAGGCTGGTCGATTGACAGTACAGCTTGATGCGCATTCTGATGCAGTGGGATTTATTACGCAAGCAGTTCGTCCCAATGGGTTAATTAAATTTGTTCCATTAGGCGGATGGTCACGAGTAAATATTCCTGCTTTAAAAGTAAAGATTAGAAATAAAAATGGTGAATATATATCCGGTGTTGTGGCAACTAAGCCACCTCATTTTATGAATGCTAGTGAGAGAAATAAGTTACCAGAAGTAGCCGATTTATCTATTGACGTTGGTTCTAGTAGTCGAGCAGAAACTATTAATGATTATCAAATTGATACTGGATGCCCAATTTTTGTTGATGTTAAATGTGAATATAATGAAAAGACTGGACTCTTTTTCGGAAAAGATTTTGATGATCGTTTTGGAGCAGCTGCAATGGCAACTGTCTTAGAAGAGTTGCAGGGTGAGAATTTAGATGTTAATGTAACTGCTGCTCTGTCTAGTCAAGAAGAGGTAGGGCTTCGAGGGGCATATGTAACTGCTCGAAAGGTAAGGCCCGATTTGTGTATTGTTCTTGAAAGTTGTCCTGCAGATGATACCTTTGAACCAGATTGGCTTAGTCAAACTGGGCTTAAACGTGGTGTAATGTTAAGAGATATGGATGTTACTTTTTTGCCGAATCCTAAGTTCCAACAATATGCTTGTGATTTAGCTACTAAAAATAATATTCCGTTCACTAGAAGTGTTCGAACTGGTGGTGGACAAGATGGAGCAGCAATTTACTATGAAAATGGTGCTCCAACTATAGTAATAGGAATTCCGGTAAGATATGAACATTCACCATATTGTTTCAGTAGTTATCAAGATTATCGAGCTAGTGTTGATTTAACCAAAGCAATTTTAAAAGATATGACTGCTGAAAAGTTAGCAAGCTTTAAGACTTTTTAGTAACCACTTTAAAGAAGCCATGATATACTAACACTATAGTTAAATATTTATAATTGTTTTGTCACTAGGGGAGCTAGTAGCTGAGAGACTTAGGTCGACCCTTTGAACCTGAACTGGATAATGCCAGCGCGAGGAAAGTGGATTAAATTTAGAAATTAACCCTCCTTTTGACTAAGTTAAAAGGAGGATTTTTATGTTTAAGAAGAAATTAAATTGGGATATTCAAGCAATTATTTTGGTAAGTTTAGTTGGATTAATAATGGGCGTAATTTATACTTATGGATTTAATTTGATTTATAATTTAACCAAAGCAGCCCTATTACCAACAGGCTATGCTCAATTGACTGATACTTTAATGAGTGGCTTATGGTATATGGCGGCACCTTTAGCAGTTTATTTTGTTCCAGTAAAAGGTAGTGCTACCTTAGGTGAAACATTAGCTGCTTTTGGTGAAATGCTTGTTGGAGGACAGTGGGGTGCAATTACTATTTTGGCGGGTTTTGTACAGGGATTGGGAAATGAAGTAGGCTTTTTGACATCTAAAAGTCGAAAACATTTTACTTGGTCAGCTGTTTTACTGGGGGCAACTGGTGCGCATTTTACCGGTTTTTTCTTAACGTATGTATTGTATGGGTGGTACAAGTATAATCTAACTTTGCAAATTTTGATGTTTATTACTGGCTGGCTAAGCAGTTTAATATTTGATGGTGTATTGATTAAATTGATTTGTAGTCGGTTTGAAAGAGCTTTTTTTAAAAAATAAACAAAAATTCCTAATAAGTTTCAAAGTTTTAAACTATAGCTTTTTTCGGCTCTATAATTTTTCCTGTTGATAGCTTATTTGAGTTAAACTGTTAACGGGTTTTTTATTGCATAAAAAAGAGGCCATAGGCACCTTTACTTACATCCCAAGACTATCTAACTCAAGAACAAGTTGTAATGGAAGGTATTAGTTGTGATCCAAGGCTAGATAATGCGTATAACTTACTGCAAGACTTTATTGACCTTCAAGCACAACTTACGAGCAGTCTTAAATGGTGCTAGATTCAGCTACTCTAATGGTTGTTTAGAAGGTTTTAATAGCAAGATTAAACAGATTGAGCGTACTGCTTATGGTTATTCAAATTATATTTACTTACTAACAAGAATTAGATTAGAGAAAACAGGGTTAAAGAAAAAGAACCAAGCAATTTATATATTGCTTGATTCTTTAAATCACTCCATATCAACAGTATTTGACAAAGAGCCCTTTTTTCATACTTTGATTAGTATTAAAATGTATAGTGTCGTATATCGATTTTAAGAATATTTTGAAATGAGGAATTTTATGAGCGAAAAGAAAAAGAAGATAACCTTGGTTGGGTTAATCTTAATGATTTTCTCCTCAATTTATGGTTATAGTAACTCATTAACAGCTTTTTATCAGATGGGCTATGCTAGTATTATCTGGTACGTATTAACAGCAGTTTTGTTTTTCTTGCCGTCAGCTTTGATGTTTGCAGAATATGGTGCTTCATTTAAAGCAGCTAAGGGTGGAATTTTTTCTTGGCTACGTGGCTCAATTGGTGAAAAGCCTGCTTTTGTCGGTACTTTTATCTGGTTAGCTGCTTGGGTAATTTGGTTGGTATCGTCTACACAATTTTTCTTGGTATCAGTTGCAACAGCAATTTTTGGTAAAGATACTACAACTAGTTGGCATTTATTTGGGTTATCAAGTGATCAAACTTTAGGTATTTTAGAAATAATTTTTTTGGTACTTGTGTGTGCAATTGCATCAAAAGGTATTAATGGAATTGTAAGAATTTCAAGTATTTGCGGAGTGGCAACTTTAGGGATTTCAGTAGTTTTTATTGTTGTTAGTTTGATTATATTAATGATGCAACATGGTCAATTAGCTGAGCCATTAACAGCAGCGAGTTTAGTAAAATCACCGAATTCATCATTTACTAGTCCATTTGCAGTAGTTTCTTTCATTGTATATGCTTTGTTTGCGTATGGTGGTTTGGAAACTATGGCTGGGGTAATTGACAATGTTGAAAAACCAGAAAAAACATTCCCTCGTGGTTTGATTTGGGCTATGATTATGATGACCGTACTTTATATTTTGACTATTTTTTTATGTGGTGTTACAGCTAATTGGTCAGAGATATTAGGTCAAAAGAATGTAAATTTGGCTAATGTTGAATATGTTTTAATCAATAATATGGGATTGGTTTTCGGTAAAGCCTTTGGCTTAGGACATGCCCAAGCATTAATATTAGGTAAAGTATTTTCACAAATTACAGCTATTAGTGATGTATTAGGTGGATTAGGTGCAGCTTTTGTTATGCTTTATTCTCCTATTAAGTCATTTATTGAAGGATGTGATAAGCGATTACTTCCGAAGAAATTAACTACTTTAAACAAATATGATATGCCAGAATTTGCTATGTGGTGTGAAGTGGCTTTTGTATCATTGATTATTTTGCTTATTTCATTTGGTGGTAGTTCTGCAAGTGCTTTTTACACAGTTCTCACAGATATGATGAATGTTTCATCAGCAGCGCCATACTTGTTTTTGATTGGAGCTTTTCCATTTTTTAAGATGAAGAAAGATTTGGATCGACCTTTTGTATTTTATCGAAGTCAAAAGTGTGTTTGGATTGTTATCGCCTCTGGGATTATTTTTACGATTATTGAACCGATAGTTGAAGGTGATCCAGCAACAGCATTTTGGACAGCCTTTGGTCCAGTTTTCTTTGGTGTAGTAGCTTGGATTTTCTATTCAAGGGCAGAAAAGAAAATAAAAGATTTGTAATAAAAATTTAGTAGAAAAGAGCTTTGCGGAAGCAAAGCTCTTTTTGTTCATAAATTCTTCACATTTTTATCTTCATTTTTTCGAACTTACAAATGATAAGTAACAAAAAAGTCACAAATTTATACCATTATAAGCACAACTCCTAGATAAACTAGTTAGCAAATAATAGAAATACAAAGTTTGATAGTGGGTAATTCAAATTTTTGTATTTGGAATAATGTTTCGAATAATCTGGGAGGTTTATTTAAATGTTTTCAAAGAAAAATAAAAAGCAATATGATTTAAAACATGCAGATGGCCGGCAACACTGGTCTTTGAGAAAGACTACATTAGGTATGGCCTCTGTATTGCTGTCAACTACTATTTATTTAGGTTCAACAAATGTTTTAGTTCATGCGGATACTACTAGTGATTCTCAAACTAGTCAAGCTACTACCTCAAGCTCAAGTAGTGATACGAGTTCATCAAGTTCACAAACAAGTAGCTCAGAATCTAGTTCAGCAACAAGTGCAAGCTCTACTAGTGAACAAACTAATTCTACTACATCTTCAAATAGTGAAGCATCCTCATCTGCTTCTTCATCAGAATCATCTACTAGTTCAGTTTCTTCTTCAAGTTCTAGTTCAAGTTCTGATTCAAATGAAAATGAAACTAATACTAGCTCTAATGTAGTCTCTACTTCATCATCCTCATCTGCTGACACTAATGATTCAACAACTGATCAAACAAGTTCAAGTGCAGATGGATCTTCTTCATCTAACCAATCTCTTTATACAGATGAAGCAAGTGCAACTTCAGCTGCTAATAAAATTACAGAAGATAATAAAACTACCACCACAACAACTACAATTTCTACAGCATATGATAATAAATCAACAGCTTCAACTCAAAAATCTAGCTTTGATTTTAGCCAATATTCAGGTTTGCCAGAATATTATATGTGGATGAGTTATATTAATAGCAATAAAGATATTAAAGCAAATGCTAGTTCAAATGTAGTGATTTCGGATCCAGTATATGACGCAACAACTAATACAGTTACATATACAATTCATTTTAATCCGTCAAATGGGATAGTAACTACTTCTGGAAGTACTTTAACTGATGCATCTGCTCAATATGCAATTGAAATTAGTAAGAATTTGAAAGTGGTATCTATTTCATATGGCTATAACGGTAATATGACCGATGGAACTTCTACTTATACATCAGGTGGTGGGACACTTTCTTCAAGTTCAACTAATGGAACTGCAACAAAGATGATTGTATCAAACACCACTTACGCGAATACTAGCACAACTGGCTTATCATCAAGTAATGCAATAAGTTCTGTATCAAGTGATATAGGGCAAACAATTATTTTTTCACCGAACACAACACTTTATTACCAAGCTTCAAATTCTAAAGGACTTGATGTAACGATTGTAGCAACTGTATATTCAAGTGTTTCAACTTCTTTCACAGGGGTAAATGCAATTGAAAGCTATATTCCTAAATCCCTTTGGAATAATAATTCAGGTATTAGAGATATGTTGGGTGATACCCCAGTAGTCATGAGTACTTACAAGGCTGTGACAAGCTCTACAATTGCTGAAGGGCAAGCTGCTTCTAATACCACAACAACTACTATGACTAATGCAACTGGAGTGGCATCAACTTCAATTCCAGTTAGTGTAGTATTTGATAATAGTTCATCTGAAAGTAATATTACAAGTGTTGATTATACCTTAACTAAAAGTGCAAGTAGCTTGAAAGAAGCTAATTCAACTGCTTATGTTAATGCAACAGATGATAGTACTTCAGGAAGTTTATCGGCAAGTAATAATTACACTCAAAATTATTATGATGTTGAAGCAATTCCATCTGGTACAACAGTTAGTTCATCGGCTTTAGCAAGTGATCTATTAACTAGTGATGCATTGACAGTGACAGATGTTAAAATTAATTCAACTTCAGGTACATATAGTTACCTTGTTAGTCAAACCAATTCGGGAATTGAAATTCATGTTATTGACAAAACTGATTTAGAAACAGCTGTAAATGACCAAAATGATGTTCAAAAGACCTCAGCTTACTACAACGCAAGTGATGATAAGAAACAAGCGTACGATGATGCGGTAGCTGCTGGTCAAACAGTGTTGAACAATGATTCCGCTACTCAAAGTGAAGTAGATAGCGCTACAACTGCAATTAACAGTGCAAAGTCAGCCTTAGATGGTGAAACCACAGACAAGAACGCTTTGGAAACAGCAGTGAATGACCAAAGCGATGTTCAAAAGACCTCAGCTTACTACAACGCAAGTGATGATAAGAAACAAGCATATGATGATGCAGTAAGTGCTGGTCAAACAGTGTTGAATGATGATTCCGCTACTCAAAGTGAAGTGGATAGTGCTACAAGTGCAATTGATAATGCAAAATCAGCACTAGATGGTCAAGCTACAGATAAGACAGCCTTAGAAACTGCTGTAAATGATCAAAATGATGTTCAAAAGACCTCAGCCTACTACAATGCAAGTGATGATAAGAAACAAGCATATGATGATGCGGTAGCTGCCGGTCAAACAGTGTTGAACAATGACTCCGCAACCCAAAGTGAAGTGGATAGTGCCACAAGTGCAATTAACAATGCAAAGTCAGCCTTAGATGGTCAAGCTACAGATAAGACAGCCTTAGAAACTGCTGTAAATGAACAATCAACAGTAGAAAGCACTCCAGCTTACTACAACGCAAGTGATGATAAGAAACAAGCATATGATGATGCAGTAAGTGCTGGTCAAAAGGTGTTGAACAATGATTCCGCTACTCAAAGTGAAGCAGATAGTGCTACAACTACAATTAACAGTGCAAAGGCAGCCTTAGATGGTGAAACCACAGACAAGAGAGCTTTGGAAACAGCAGTGAATGACCAAAGCAATGTTCAAAAGACCTCAGCTTACTACAACGCAAGTGACGAAAAGAAGCAAGCGTACGATGATGCGGTAGCTGCTGGTCAAACAGTGTTGAACAATGATTCCGCTACTCAAAGCGAAGTGGATAGTGCTACAACTGCAATTAACAATGCAAAGTCAGCCTTAGATGGTGAAACCACAGACAAGAG
>NZ_SDGL01000012.1 GCF_007095465.1 Lactobacillus mulieris | reverse complement strand
ACTTTCAACTATCGTGGAGCTGAAGTCTTTTCTTCAAATAACGACCCTAAAATTAGTGACTTTTATTCATTATTAGGCCTTCCAGGATATGGGTACTTTTACTTTTACTCTACTAGTACACAACTAACAGATGCTTTATTTGATATTAAGACCTTTATTACAACTACTCGCTTAACTGATTCAATTGTTGGTTTTAAGAATTATGGTTTACGTAATGATTTAAAGAAAAACAAAGTCTGGTATAAAGATAAATATAATACTGCCTACCAATGTAATACTTTTCCTTTAGCTTTTGCCGGTTACAAAGCTAATAATTTAAAATTAGCTATCAAACAACCACTTGAAAATCAAACTAAAGTTTTAAATGCCCTCACTGGCTCTAAGCAAGTCTACTTTTCTAAACCAATTTCTGCCCAAATTACTAGTACTAATTTAGTGGTCAAAAAAGACAAAAATCAACTAAATTATCAAAGTAAAAAAGCTATCCTTTCTACTCTTACTTTCACCTATAAAGCTAAACCTAATTCAGTTGGTTATATTGTTTTAGATAATAATCAGCTTTATACTACTCAAATTTCTAAATTAACAGTCAATAATCAAGAAATTTGTTTGATGCCAATTACTTATCAACCAATTGGCGTATATGTGCCTAAGAGTGGCAAAGTTACTTTGAAAATTAAGTTAAAGAAAGAAATTTCAAAAGGATCACTATTAAATCCTGAACTTTACTTACTCAATAAACAAGCTCTTAATAAGACAATTTCTAATGCACAAAACAACCGACTTAAATTATCCAAATGGACAAATAATCAAATTGAAGGGACTGTTAATATCAAACAAGGGCAATCTTTAATTACTACTATTCCATACACATCTGGCTGGAAAGCCTTTAGTGATGGAAAGCCTGTCAAGATTGTGAAAACCTTAAATAGATTTATTGCTTTAGATTTACCAAAAGGGAAACATAAAGTTACTTTAAAGCATACAATGCCAGGTTTGAAATTAGGAATTATAATCAGCATATTAGGATTAATAAGTGTAGTTACTGAATATTGGGTTCTTAAAAAGAATCGTGAAAAATAGGCATTAAAAAACTGCTAACAATGAGTTAGCAGTTTTTTTGAAATATAAGTTTAAAATAAACAATGCTCATTAAAATATTGCCATAAAGTTTTACCTATTTCTGATTTTGCCAGCAGTTGAGCTCTATCTTTTATCGATATTTCTTGAGAAACTAACGTATTAGAATTAATTCCTTCAGGAATAAACTGAGCCAATTTAAATTCATTAAAATCATGATACTCCTTAAAATTATCATCTTGTATCAAAATTTTTTCTTCAACAAAAGTTAAATACGAATCTAAATAATCTCTTTTTGGCTTTTCACGTTTTCTTCCATGAATATAAGGTATTGCCCAAAAATTTGCTAAACAATGGCGATTTTTTAACTTTACCTTTTTTCTTTGCCCTTTTTTGTAAATACCAGTATTAATAGTATCTCCAGCAAAATCCGTATTAATAATTTGCCCATCTCTAATAATTTTTTTATTGTAGATTATTTCATAAAAAGTTACAGCAAAATCTGACATATCAGGATCTAAACCTGAATTATATGATTGACTTGAGTATATTTTGCCATCATATTTAAAAATATTATTCGCTTCTGATGTAACTACAATTTGAGTTAAGAGTACATCTTCAACTTGCTGTTGTTTTTTCTTAGTATACATTTATTTCTTTTCCAGCACCGTTACACTTTCGACATGTGGAGTTTGTGGAAACATATCAACTGGAGTAATTTCTTCAAAGTCATATCCCAACTCTTGATACATTGTTAAATCACGCACCATCGTGGCGGGATTACATGAGATATACACAATCTTTTGTGGGTTAGTTTTCACACTAGCTTCGATGAATTCAGGGGTCAACCCTTTTCTTGGCGGATCAACAAAAATCACATCTGCCTTCATCCCTTCATTAACCCAATTTGGCATCAATTCTTCAGCTTTTCCACAAACATATTCAGCGTTTTCAATTCCATTGAGTAATGCATTTTCTCTAGCATCTTGTACAGCAGGTTTTACGATTTCTACTCCGTAAACCTGCTTAACATGCTTAGCAACACTCAAGCCAATTGTTCCAATACCTGAATAAGCATCGATTACAGTATCCTTTTTTGACAAACCAGCTTTTTCAATTGCTAAATTATACAGCCGGGGCGTTTGCAAAGAATTAATCTGGAAGAAACTTTGAGCAGAAATCTTAAAACGAATATCCCCAATTTTATCCTCAATTTGTGGATTTCCTGCGAGTAAATAGTCATGTTTCCCCAAAATAACGTTCGTTTTCTTAGGATTATGATTCAAAATCACACTAACAACACCTGAAATTTGACTTATTTCATCAGCTACTTTTACAAGCTGTGGAAAATCTTTGTGTAAACATACCAAGATTACCATCATATCGCTATTAGCCTTGCTTCTACGCACCTCAAGATAGCGAACTTCGCCTTTATTTTTAACTTCGTCATAAGCTGGTACATGATTTTTACGCAAAATATCACGTGTTGCCACTAATACCCGGTCAATTTCAGGGTCAGTGGTAAAAAAGTTTTCCATTGGAACTAAATCATGTGAATGCTTCCGGAAAAAACCAATCTCCAGCTTTCCCTTTACATTACGCACAGGTACTTGCGCTTTATTACGGTAGCCCACTTCTTCAGGACTAGCTACTGTTTCATTAACTTTCTTGTTCAAGTGTGCTTTTTCCAGTAAGTTGATAACTTGCTGACGCTTAAACTCTAGCTGTTTTTCATATTTAATATGTGCTAAACTGGCAAGTCCAGTTTGGACCCATTGATTAAGTTTAATCGTTACTCGATCTGGGCTTTGCTTGATAATGTTTTCAATCTTAGCAAATGCAAAACTCTTTTTAACTTTTAAGATTTTAGCTTCAACTACTTCACCTGGCAAAGCATTATTAACAAAAATCGTCATTCCATCTAAATGGGCAACTCCCATTGCTTCATAAGATAAGTCCGTAATTTCTAATTCAACGAGTTGATTTTTTTGCATGATATCTACCTTTTCTAAAATCGCTATAATATATAATACTAAAAAATCAGTTGCATTGCTCGCTAACAGAATATCATCTTTTTTTAACTTTTTATTTGACATTTAATTCGGACCACGCTATTATAATTTCAATTAATAAACCAGTAGCTCCTTAGTTCAGCGTTCAGAGAACCGACGGTTGGTGCAAGTCGGACAGACTAAGGGTATGCGAATTACTTATTTCGGCCTTACGCAGTGCCGTTATCACCTGCGTACTTGAGTCTGCAGATATTGCAGAGAATATGGGTGGTACCACGGCTTTATAAGTTCGTCCCTGTTGCTAATAGCAACAGGGACTTTTTTATTCGGAGGAAATAACTATGAAAAAGAAGATTGGTTTTGGAGAATCAATTTCGATTTTAATTCTATTACTAGCTATTTTAGGAACCAGTGTTATAAAATTTGGAATCAATCCTGAAGTTCCTGTACTATTCGTTGCCGCATTAATCATTTTCTGGGCAAAAATCCGGGGATTTTCTTGGGATGAAATTCAAGATGGAATTAAGGAAGGAATTAATATTGCAATTATTCCAATTTTTATTTTCATTTTAATTGGCGCTTTAATTGCCGTTTGGATTAAAGGCGGAATCATCCCCTCCATTATGGTTCTAGGCTTTCACTTAATTAGTGGTCAATTCTTTGTTCCCTCAGTCTTTTTAGTTTGTTCGATTGTTGGTTTAGCAATTGGTTCTGGCTTCACTACAATTTCCACCGTAGGAATTGCCTTCTTAGGCATCGGAGCTTCAATGAATCAAAATTTAGCATTAGTTGCCGGAGCTATTATATCTGGCGCAGTATTCGGCGATAAAATGTCACCACTTTCTGATTCAACTAACCTTTCAAGTGCCGTTGCAGAAAGTGAACTATTTGCCCATATAAAAAACATGATGTGGTCAACTATCCCTGCTTTTCTTGGCTCTTTAATTCTTTTTGCATTTTTAGGTAATGGAGGTCATATTAATTTAACTAAAATTGACAAAACTGTTTCCACTTTAAACAGTAACTTTTCTGTTTCTTGGTGGGCACTATTGCCAATCATTTTGATGTTTGTTTGCGCTTGGAAGAAGATTCCTGCAATCCCCACTTTATTCGCCAATATTATTTTGACAACTATCATGATTTTTATCCAAGATACAAAAATGACAATTCCTAAGTTAACTGACTTGTTAATGAATGGTTTTATTGCCAAAACAGATAACAGTCAAGTTAACGCCCTCCTAAGCCGTGGAGGTATTAGTTCAATGATGGGAACTGTTGCATTAATTGTTTCTACATTATCACTTGGTGGATTACTAATGAAATTCGGCATTATTCAGGAAGCAATGGAACCTCTTGTAGAGAAATTGCCAAAGGCTGGTAGTTTAATTTTAGTAACAATTTTATCTGGTATTGGAATTAACTTATTTGTCGGTGAACAGTACCTTTCAGTTATTTTACCTGGACGTGCATTTAAGGGGGCCTTTGATAAAGTAGGCCTACATCCACTTGCACTTAGTAGAGTGCTTGAAGATGGGGGAAGTGTAATCAACTACTTAATCCCTTGGGGCGTTGCTGGTTCTTTTGCAGCTGCTACCTTAGGAGTTCCAGTTTTAGCATTTTTGCCATTTACCTTCTTTAGTTTATTGTCGCCTATTTTTTCTATCTTAAGTGGATTTACTGGAATTGGACTAAAGTGGAATAAGAAATAAATATTTAAAAGCCTAACAATTGATGTTAGGCTTTTTTTATTGATTATTGTATCTTTACTAATTTATGCTAAACTTTTGTCTAAAACCATGTTTTTGGATACAATTAGTAGTGAATATAGTAATTAACTATAGAAAGGAACTTTTATATGGATTACTTTTCACAAGATTCTGGACGACGCAAAATTCAAGATGTTACTGCTATTAACAGTTTCTTAACTAAGATGTACGGCTTTATGTTAATAGCTGTCTTAGTTTCAGCTGCTAGTTCATACTTAACAATGACTGTTTTTCGCTCAGCCATTATGAACATGCCACAAGCTATGTTTTGGGTTATTATTTTTCTACCTTTTGCTCTTTGCTTAGGAATTAGTTTTAAAGCAGCCAAAAATCCTACATTAGGTTTTACATTGCTAATGTTCCTATCAGTAGTTTACGGTGTTGAATTTTCTATCATAGCTAGCTACTATACTGGTACAACTATTACTTCTGCTTTTCTATCAGCAGCTGGTGTATTTGCAGCAATGGCATTATTTGGCACTTTTACTAAAAGAGACTTGAGCAACTGGGGCTCATACTTAAGAGCAGCCATGATTGGTTTCATTGTAGCAACCCTGGTTAATGTCTTCTTCGTTAAAAGTGGGGCTGGTGCTTATATCTTTTCTTACATTGGTGTACTTATCTTCACTGGTTGGACTGCATATGATGCTAATAGCGCTAAGCGAATTTTTATTGAATATGGCGACCAAGTTTCTGATAGTGGCTTAGCCATTATGGGGGCATTAAATATGTATCTTGATTTCATCAACTTATTTATGCTCTTATTAGAAATTTTCGGAGTTAATGATCGTCGCTAAAAGTTATCAATAAAACAAAATCCGTTAGAACTTTCTGTTCTAGCGGATTTTTCTATCTAAATAACTACTTTAAAAATTTTAAAAGTAATTGATCAACTTCTTTATTTTCATGTAATCGACTGTGCTGCGCACCATAACCCTTAATTTCTCGTTCTTCATAAGATTTAGCCCGCTTTTGTACTAGATAACGCAAGGACTTTGAGGAGTTATTATTAACTGAGCCATCACCCTGATTTTTATAATTGCCATAAATATTCATGACTTGAATGTTTTTAGGGAAAGTATTTCTCACTGACAATAAATCACGGTAAGTATCATTCATCATCTTTGGTTTACCATTAGCCTCTAGACTAGTGTCTTTTGGCTCATCCATGCCGATAATCCCATTGTAGTGACCGGCAATGTCGACTAACTTATTAATCTTTGGATATTTTGAACTGCCAGCGTGATTTTTAATGAAATAAATCACTTGCAAATTTCCCATTGAATGAGCAACTAAGTTAACATTCTTAATTTGCCATTTTTTCTTTAAACTAGCTAAAACATCTGCTACATAATTGCTAGATTGACTATAAGTCATCCCACCATTTGGTGAGACACTCTTGTTATTTTGTAAATTAACTTCAACAATGAAATGTTTCGTCTTTGCAGGTAAAGTGCCAGAGTATTTTACATGACCCTGATAGTCAACATCAGCCACCACGATTGAGGAAGCGTATTTATGACTAACTAAATAATTCGCCATCTGCTCTTCAGCATGCCTACTTGATCCCCAACCATGGAAAAAGACAGTGGCAGTAGCTTTAGATAAGGCAGCTTTAGTTGGCTGATTTTTTCTTAATCCTATAAATATCCCTAAGCAAATAATTATTAACAAAATTAAACCGGCCAAAATCCAAAACCGTTTTTTATGCTTTTTCACTATTTATTCCTTTCTTCAAACGACCTAATCCCTCTTTTAATACAGATTGAGGGCAAGCAAAATTCAATCTAATAAAATTATCGCCATTTCCTCGATATTCTTGACCAGATGAAATTATTAAACCGGTATTTTCTTTCAAGAAGTCAGCTAGCTCTTGACTGTTAATATTCAAATTTGAAATATCAATCCAGGCTAAATAAGTAGCAAATTCACTAGCCAAATTTAGTTGACTAAGTTCATTTTCTAAAAAGTTAGCAATATATTGGCGATTTTTTAATAAATATGCTTTTAGCTCGTGAAGCCAAGTGCTTCCTTGAGTGTAAGCAGCAATAGTGGCAGGAATCGCTAAAAGATTTGGTTCAGCTATTTCATCATTATTAATTGCTCGATAAATTTGAAATCTAAGTTCAGAATTTGGAACCACTACACTTGCACTATGTAAAGCTGCTAAGTTAAAGGTTTTACTTGGTGAAAAGGCAATTATCAGGTTTTGTTTTAAATTATCTGGTAGTTTTAAACTTGAACTAAAACTATCATTTAAAACTAAATCGCCATGAATTTCGTCACTAAATAAATAAACATGATATTTATTACATAATTGAGCAATTTTTTCTATTTCTTCATAAGTCCATGATTTGCCAATTGGATTATGAGGATTACATAGAATCATCATTTTAGTTAGAGGATCAGCTAATTTCTGTTCTAAGCTTGACCAATTTATTCTATATTCGTGACTATTTGCATCATATTCAAGCTCTTCTTCTAAGCTTTTTCGGCCATTATTTTCAATTGAATGGAAAAAGATATTATACACTGGTGTCAAAGTTACAATCTGTTCACCAGGATGTGTTAATCTCCTAACTGCACTTGATAAAGCAGGAATTACCCCACTTACAAATAAAATCCAATCTTTTTTTATTTGGCAATTATGTTGCTTTTCTTGCCAATTAACAATTGCATCATAATAGCTATCAGGTACACTTTCATAACCAAAAGCTCCCAATTTTATTTTATCTTGCATTGCTTGAATGATTTCTGGAGCGACACCAAAATCCATATCAGCAATCCACATTGGTAATTCATGGTCTTTTACATTCCATTTAATTGAATTAGTTCCACGTCTATTGGGCATTTGATCAAAACTATACATTATTTTGCCTCTTTTAATAATTCCAGATTACAATGTCTACTCTTAATAAATGTCTGTTTACTGTCTATCTCAGAATCATCTCTGATAATTTCACCGATTGAATTCGCAATAATCTTACCACTAATTGGATTTTTGATACTTATCACATCGCTAATAATATCTGCATTAATATTTTTACAATATTCAAAAACTAAATTAGTTCTTAAAAGTTTACAATGTTCAAGAACTAAACCATCAATATAGCATAAGCCTTGTTCACTTTCGATTGTACAATTTATAAACTTAATATGTTTGCTATTCCAAGCTAGGTATTCGCCCGAAATTTTTGAATCATAAATAGTAACATTCTCACAATTCCAAAAAGCATCTTTACTAATGAATCTACTATTATGAACCTCAACATTTTTAGCACCGTCAAAGCAATAATTCCCAACCAAATCAACATTATCTAAATAAATATTTTGACTACCTTTGCCAAAATAATCTCCATTAATTGTTGTGTTGGTAATTTTAATATCTTTACAAGACCATAGCGTCTCTTGTGCATCTGAAAAATGAACTCGATCTAAAACAATCTCGCTTGACCTTCTAAATAATTTTGGCGCTTGCAAAGATGAATTAGTAATTTTTATATTGTGAGTATACCAAATACCAGATCGAGCCATACTTTCAAAAGTCGTATCTTCTACTTCAATATTTTTGCTGTACCAGAGTGGATATTTCCAGGTAAATAAACTATTATTTAATGAAATATTTCTGCTTTCTTTTAATGGAGATTCACCTTTTCCAAAAGTTGTATCAATTATTTGAGTATCTTTTCTTTTAAAAAGAGGACGCTCTCCTTCATAATATGCTTCTTTAATTAATTTCAATTACTATCCTTTTCTAATTCAAATATTTGTTGAAGAAATCAGTCATTTCCTTGAATGGAATTTTGTCAATTTGGTCATATAAATCAGTGTGCGTTGCACCTTCGATTGGTAAAAATACCTTATTGTCACCTTTTAATTTACCAAAGGCATCCTTACCCATATAAAAAGAGTGAGCCTTAGTACCATGTGTAATCATTACCGCATTTTCAATTTCACCAGCATAAGCTAATAATTTACTGTTTAAGAATGAAAGCGCACTAGTTACAGCCCAACCATTATTTGAATTTAGTGAACGTTTGTGATAACCACGCTTAGTCTTGTAGTATGCGTAATAATCTTTAACAAAATCTGGAGCGTCATCTGGCAATGGATCGACTACTCCTCCAGCTAACTTATATTGACCCTCTCTAAAGTCAATCGTTCTTTGTTTATTTATAGCTTTTCTTGCTTGATTGCGAGCAGATTCCTTATCTTCTTTATCAAAATAACCATTAGCAATTAACCGTGTCATGTCATACATAGTAGAAGCAACTGTCGCCTTAATCCGAGTGTCGATTGCAGCCGCATTCAAAGCTAACCCTCCCCAGCCACAGATGCCAATGATCCCGATTTTTTCAGGATCAACTAGATCATTGTTTGATAAAAAATCAACTGCTGCTTGAAAATCTTCAGTATTAATATCAGGTGAAGTCATGTAACGAGGAGTCCCAGTGCTTTCACCAGTAAAGGATGGATCAAAAGCAATGGTTAAAAAGCCATTTTCAGCCATCTTTTGAGCGTAAAGGCCAGAAGATTGTTCCTTAACTGCACCAAAAGGTCCACTAACTGCTAGTGCTGGCAATTTTTCATTAGCATTTTTAGGAATATACATATCAGCTACCAAGATCGTACCGAATCTTGTAGGAAAGGTTACCTTCTTATGGTCGACCTTGTTGCTTTTCTTAAAGACTTTATCCCATTTAGTTTCAATGTTTAAAACTTGCATAATTTTCCTCCTGTTTTACTTTTAATTTTCAACTTGTTATCATGTTAACGCCTAAAGCTAACTTTAGGTCAAGATATTTGATAAAAAAAAACAAGACTTTCAAATGAAAATCTTGTTTTATCCCTTATCTACTAGTATTTATTTTCTTCTCGTTTCTTTTCGCGCTTACGCATCCATGGCAAGATAAAGCCCAGCCCGAATAAAACAATTACTGTTATAATGTTTAAAACTAATTGGTGATTAAATTCTGCAGTACCAAAATCAACATTTTGAGGGACAAAACCTAAAGTGGCACAAATAAAGGTAAAGATTAAGCACCAAAACCCAACTGCTAATGCTCCAGTCTTATTTTTAATGAAGACATAATCTGACTTGTATTTTTCTTGCTGCATTCTCATTGCAACAAAGGCAAAGAATACCCAACAAGTCTTATATGGTGAAATAATCCCATTAATATTCAAAAGCCAGTTATAAATGGTATTGATGTTTGGCAAGGTTCCTGTCAAAAGAAGCAAGAACAAGCTTAAGCCAACAGTGAAAGTATAACTGTGAATTGGACGACCATTTTTGTTTTTCTTGGTTAACCACTTGGGCATAAACTTATCTGCAACATCCCCAGCAAACACTCTACTTGATGCATCAAGTAAAACAGCTAGTTGTGCCATCATAAAAATAGCTTGTACTACTGCAAATAAGTACATTAAAATTTTGCCCATACCCAAACTTTCACCCAATAAACGGAAAGCATAGTAAGGACCGTTCATCTTAAAATCATGTGGAATATGATGTGCATTAAAGAACATTGCCAAAGCTAAGGTACCAAAGATAGTTAAAAATCCAGTCATAATAGCCAACATCCACATTGCCTTAGGGAAATCACGCTTAGGATTTTTCATTTGCGAAACGTATGGTGCAGCAAGTTCTGCCCCAGACATTGCAAAAATCAACAAACCAGTAGTTGAGAAATAATTCAAACTAAAGCTTGGCTTAAAAGCTCCCCAGTTAAATGGTTGTGTAGCAATCTTATGACCACCATGCATAACTGCCCAAGCAGCAAGTGCCACAAAAAGCATAGACATGATAAACATAGCACCACCACCGATTAAAGAAAGAATTTCCAATGAGTTTCTCAAGCGGTTTTCTAATAAAATAAATGCCAAAATTATGACAAAAGTTAATAAACCAAACCAAAATGTCGACATTTTTTTATCTAAAGAATTGTTTCCTAGAATTATCCAGCTGAATGAAACAATTACAGAATTGGACACATCAACAATATAAGGGACACTCTGAACCCAATACATCCAAGATGTCCAATAACCTAAAGTATCATTGCTACTGCGCCGAACCCAAGATGCCAGTCCACCTTCTTGATTATCAAAAGTCAAACTCATTTGACTAGAAATCAAAGCGTAAGGAATAACATATGAGAACAAAAGAAATACCCATGAAATGACAACAGATAGGCCTTGATTTTGAAATGGATAAAAAATATTCTCAAAACTAATAATAGTTACAAAGTCGATTAAGGCAATAACCGGCCAAGTAAGATAGTGCTTTTTGTTTAAATCTAAATTAAATGTATCTTCTTTCATCTTTTCTCCCCAATAATAATCTTGTTAAATTTTATTTTTAGCTATTGGGAGGCTTTAAAACTATGAAAGAACCTCTCACTTCCACTTGTCTCTATCCTCACTCTACTTATATAATCACTTAATAGATACAATAACTTGTATCGATATACGTTCAATAGATTATATGTAATTTTGGAAAAAAGCAATAGTTTCTAGAATTTTTTAGTAAGGAGGGCATATGACTTTTCTAAAGATTGCAGTTGATTCAACTATTGACCTACCTCAATTATCAGAATGGCAACAAATTCCATTAACTGATATAAAGAATCCTGCTGAAATAGTAGCTTTTATAGTTAATAAAAATAATCCAATCAAACTTGCAACCGTTCAGCACTTGCAAAAAGAATCAGGTTTACCTATTCCCGTTATACAGGTAAATTCAAAAGTCTCTAGTGAAGATATATCAACAATTATTTCTGCAATAACAGAATACATTAATAAAAATATTCCTGGTTATTTAAGAGATTTAGTTAACTTTGCACAAGATCAGCCGATTAGTTTTACTACTCCTGGACATCATAATGGTTTATACTACGATAAACATCCAGCCGGTGTGATTATGAATAAGTTCTTTGGTAAGAATTTAATGTATGCAGATACTAGTGATACTGTTCCAGAATTAGGAGATATGATGACACATTCAGGAACACCACTAACAGCTGAACAAAAAGCTGCCCAAACTTATCATGCCGATAAAGTATATTTTTGTACCAACGGGACAACTAGCGCCAACTCTATTTGTGCTAGCGCTGTTTTGCGAAAAGATGATTTAGTTCTTTTTGATCGTAACAACCATAAGTCCCTTTACAATAGCGCTTTAGTTATGACAGGGGCTAAACCTGTTTATATTAAAACTGATCGTAATCCGCTCGGCTTAATTGGTGAGATGGACCCTGAATGTTTAAATGAAGATTACTTACGCCGTGAAGCTACCAAAATTGACCCAGTAAAAGCCAAGCAAAAAAGACCATTCCGGATGGCAGTAGTTCAAGCCGAAACCTATGATGGTGTCTTTTATGACGCAAAATGGATTGTGGATAAAATTGGTAAGCTTTGCGATTATATTCTTTTTGACTGTGCTTGGGGCGGGTTTGAAGAATTTATTCCAATTATGGAACACTTATCCCCATTACTACTAGATTTAAGCCCTGAAGATCCTGGGATTTTAGTTACCCAGTCATTGCATAAACAGCAAGCTGGAATGGCGCAAACTTCACAGATTTTGAAAAAAGATAGCCATATCAAAGGACAAAAACGTTATGTAGATCATAAGCATTTCAATCATGCCTATCTAAAATTTGTCACTTCAAGCTACTCTTACCCAATTTACGCATCTCTTGTTGCAAATACTTATTTAGTTAGTGGACCAGGTAATCAGAAATGGTGGGATGACACCTTGCGGATGGGAATTGAATGGCGCAAGAAATTACTAGGTAAGTCCAAACTATTTAAACCATTAGTATGTGACAATTTTGTACAAATTCCGACTGAAAAATTAATGACCAATAGTAAATATTGGAATTTATCACCTACTGATACTTGGCATGGCTTTAACCGGATTACTTCAGGTGAAGCTATGATAGACCCAATGAAAATTACCGTTGTTACGCCAGGAATTGATATTACTAATAATAAATATGAAAATGATGGAATTCCTGGACCAATTGTGGCTGAATTTTTAATGGAAAAACGAATTATCCGTGCAAAAAATGATTTAAATTCACTTCTTTTCTTATTAACACCTGGAGATCGTCAAACTGATCTTGATGCTCTACTAGATGCCTTTTTAGAATTTGAAAAATTCTATTTTGAAGATGCTCCCCTAGAAAAAGTGGTTCCCAAGTTGGCTAAAGAATATACTACTCGCTATCGTGGCTACACTCTAAAACAGCTTTGTCATGAAATGCATTCTTATTATGCCACTCATCAAACTTTCAAATTACAAAAAGCCTTATTTGAAAAAGAAAATATGCAAAATTATTCCATGATTCCATCTGAAGCTGATAATTTATTTATGCACAATGAAAGCAAATTAATTAGCTTAAAAGATGTTGTTGGGCAAATTGCTGCAGAAGGCGCTCTACCATATCCACCAGGAGTATTCATTGTTGCCCCTGGAGAAAAATGGCAAGAAATAGATAAAGAGTATTTTGAAGTTTTGGTTGGAGCAATGGAAAATTTTCCTGGCTTTGTTCCTGAAATTCAAGGCGTTTACTGGACTCAAGGCACAAATGGTAAAATTAATGTTGAAGTAGAAGTTTTAAAATAAGGAGACTCAAATTAAATGGTTTTATCTTGGAAAGCAAACTTACCAGAAGACTTGCAAGCAAAAATTGATAAAGTGGACAAGATGATTGCCCCTCGGCTAGCTGAAATTGATGAACAAGTCCTTCATAACCAACAACGGGTTCTTGAGCTTTTTAGGAAGCATCGAGTAGGAGAAGAAGACTTAGTCCCATCAACTGGTTATGGCTATGATGACATCGGTCGTGACAAGTTAGAAGCAATCTATGCTGATTATTTCAAAACTGATGATGCACTTGTTCGCTCACAATTTTCTTCAGCTACTCACGCCATCGCTGTTGGTTTATTTAGTATGCTTCGCCCAGGCGACACTTTATATTACTTAACTGGTACCCCATATGACACTATTCAAGAAGTTATCGGTTTAGCTGGTAATAAGCCAGGTAATATGAAGGAGTGGGGCATCAACTTTAAAGCGACTGAACTACTTGAAAACGGTGAAGTTAACTTTGAACAAGCAAAAAAGGATTTACAAGACCCTAAAATTAAAGTAATTGCGATTCAACGCTCCCTCGGCTATGCTGTTCGTGCTAGCTTTACTATGGAAAAGATTAAGCAAATGCTCAAATTTATTAAAGAAGTGCGTCCTGATGTAAATATCTTTGTTGATAACTGTTATGGAGAATTTTCAGAGTGTGAAGAACCTACTTTTTATGGGGCAGACCTAATTGCTGGTTCACTATTTAAAAATGCAGGAGCAGGAATTGTTAAAGGTGGGGCCTTCTTAGTTGGACGCAAGGATTTGATTGAAGGGGCTGGCTCACGTCTTAATGTTCCTGGAGCTGGTAAAGGCGAAGGCGCTACTTGGGGATATTTACGCGATATGTATCAAGGATTTTTCATGGCAGCTCATACTACTGGACAAGCCATTAAGGGCATGATTTTTACAGCAGCATTATGTGAAGAAATGGGAATGAATGTTGCTCCTAAATGGAACGATCCGCGAACTGATATTGTTCAAACTGTAACTTTTGGTAAGCCAGATCCAATGGTTAAGTTTTGTGGGGCCATTCAACATTACTCTCCACTCAATTCTTTTGTTGATCCAATTCCTTATCATCAAGATGGTTACGAAGATGATGTAGTTATGGCTTCAGGAAGTTTTACTGAAGGCTCAACTATTGAGCTTTCTTCAGATGGTCCACTCCGCCCACCATATCGTCTATACATTCAAGGTGGTCTTTCATACGAACATGTAAAAATTGCTATTTCACATGCTGTTGAAGAAACTTTTTATAAAAAATAAATCCAACTAAAAAATGACCTAGCTCGAAATTGAGCTAGGTCATTTTTTAGTTTTTATCTACCAACGTAAAATTCAATATGCTGTTGCAAGTTTTTAAAGGTTACAGGTAAATAGCCACCAATTTCACCATCTAGGTTAAACGGTACCTTATTACCATCATCGTCAACCATTTCCACCTTTAAAGAGCGAGTTTTAGTGTAAATGATATTTGGATCATTAACATGCTTACCATTCAGGGCCATTACCATCAATGATAATAGCGCTAAAGGATCGGCTGTTTTAATCACAATCAATTGAAATAAACCATCGCTTAATTCAGCATCTGGCATAATTTGCTCAAAGCCACCAATTGAATTAGTCATTCCAAGTAAAAACATAGATAAATCACCATCGTAAACACCATCATCATATGTTAACTTCATATGGCTTTTACTTATGCTCGGAAGCATTTCCGCTCCCTTAATCAAATAAGCACCATAACCCATAGCACTCTTTAATTCTGATGGAACTCCATAAGTTAACTCGGTCAATGAACCAGAACCAGCAATGTTAACGAAATATTTTTCATTATCATCACAAATAGCCTGGCCAACATCCATTTTTCGAGTTTTACCTTGTAAAATCACTTTTGCAGCTTCAACTAAATTGTCACGCGGAATTCTCAAAGCCCGCGCAAAATCATTAGTAGTCCCTGCTGGAATAATTGCTAATTTGGGCCGCTGACTAAGTCCTGCAACACCATTTACCACTTCATTTATTGTTCCATCGCCACCAGCAGCAATGATTAAATCAAAACCAGCTTTAGCAACGCGAGTAGCTTCATGTTGTGCAGAAAAAGCTTCTGGAGTGGTGCGAAATGCACTTGCTTCGTACCCTGCTTGTTCAACGATATTTAAAATATCTGCAACATTTTTAGGCATCTGTTCGTGACCTGAAACAGGATTATATATCAATCTTGCTTTCTTAATCATTTAAAACACCCTTTTTCTTGTTAGTAAATTAACGACTTTGTAATTCTTTATTAAGTAATTGGTTAATAATCTTAGGATTTGCTTTACCATGAGTTTGCTTCATAATTTGACCAACTAAGAAACCAATCGCTCTATCTTTACCATTCTTGAAGTCTTCAACAGATTGAGGATTGTTGTCTACAATTTCCTTAACCATTGGTTCAAGAACTGAAAGATCTGAAAGTTGAGCCATTCCATTTTCTTCAACGAACTTCTTAGGATCAGTTCCATTGGCAACAGTTTCAGCAAAGACTTTCTTAGCAATCTTAGATGAAATAACACCATCTTTAATCAAAGTTACCATCTTAGCCAAGTTTTCTGGAGTAAGCTTAATGTCCTTAAGTTCAACGTGATGTTCGTTAAGGTATCCATTAACTTGGGTATTCATCCAGTTCGCAGTCATTTGTGGATCTGCTCCTGCTTCCATTGCCTTATCAAAGAAGTCACTAGCTTCCTTAGTTTGCAAAATGACATCTGCATCGTAAGGCTTAAGGCCTAACTTGTTAATGTAATCAGTGCGACGCTCTTCTGCACTCTTAGGCAAAACTGCCTTAATTTCATCAATCCAGTCTTGCTTAATGTGATATGGAGCAATATCAGGTTCAGGGAAGTAACGGTAGTCTGCGTTTCCTTCCTTAACACGTTCAAGCACAGTCTTACCACTATTTTCATCAAAACGACGAGTTGAAAGTTGAACCTTACCACCTGATAAAAGCACTTCTTGTTGACGCTTTTCTTCGTATGCAAGTGATAAACGTACGTGTTCAAATGAATTAAGGTTCTTCATTTCAACCTTAGTACCCAATTCTTTTTGACCAGCTGGACGAATTGAGATGTTAGTATCAACACGCATTGATCCTTCTTCCATCTTAACGTCACTGGCACCAGTAAATTGAACAATCTTACGTAACTTTTCAAGATATGCGTATGCTTCTTCTGGATCTTCCATATCTGGTTCAGAAACAACTTCAAGTAGTGGTACCCCTTGACGGTTTAAGTCAACATATGAAAAGCCGTTAGTACCGTGAGTGTTCTTACCGGCATCTTCTTCGATGTGCATTTCGTGGATACCTATTCGCTTCTTTTTACCACGAACTTCAATTTCCACATAACCATTTCTAGCAAGTGGTTCAAAGAATTGGGTAATTTGATAAGCCTTAGGGTTATCTGGGTAGTAATAATTTTTACGATCAAAATGAGTAACAGGCGTAATTTCTGAGTGAGTAGCTAAGGCTACCATCAAGCCCAAGCGATAAACTTCTTTATTAAGCTTAGGAAGAACACCTGGATAACCCCAGTCAATAACATTAGCTTCTGAGTTAGGTTCTGCACCATAAGTTACTGGTGATGGAGAGAAAATCTTACTCTTTGTTTTTAACTCAAAGTGAACTTCAAGACCGATAGTTGATTTAAAATTCATTAATTAATCCTCCAATCCAGCTGGTTTCTTTTCATAAAATTTGTTGTTACGTTCAATAAAGTCAGCAACACGCAAAACAGATTCTTCATCAAATCTCTTAGCCATAATTTGTAAACCAACAGGCATACCATTAACTAGACCTGCAGGAACACTAGCAGCTGGAACACCAGACATATTTGCAGAAATAGTCAAAATATCGTTATTGTACATCTTAATTGGGTCCTTAACTTCTGAACCAATTTCAAATGCTGGTTCAGTAGTTGTTGGTCCAACAATTACGTCGTTATCTTCAAAAATTTTGTCAAAGTCACGGCAAATTAAAGTTCTTACCTTACTTGCTTGTCTGAAGAACTTATCATATGAACCCGCTGACAAAGCAAATGAACCTAGCATAATCCGGCGCTTAACTTCATCACCAAAACCTTCTGAACGAGATTTTACATAAACATCAAGCAAGTTTTTAGTATCCTTAGCACGGTAACCGTAACGAATACCATCATATCTTTGAAGATTTGAACTAGCTTCACTTGAAGCGATGATATAGTAAGTTGGGACAACGTATTTAGTGTGAGGAAGTGACACTTCATTAATGATGGCACCGTTTTCCTTAAGAAAATCAATTTGTTCTTGAATCGCTTTACGAACGCCTTCATCAACTGCATCACTCATGTATTCCTTAGGAACCGCAACTCGCAAGCCTTTAACATCTTGGCCTAACGCCTTGGTAAAGTCAGGTACAGTTTTTTCAGAAACAGTTGAATCATGTTCATCTGCACCACTAATAACGTTTAAAACTTCTGCTGCATCTTGAACTCGCTTAGTTAAAACACCAATTTGATCAAGTGATGAAGCAAATGCAATCAAGCCCCAACGTGATACTCGGCCATAAGTTGGCTTAATACCAAAAATACCGTTGAATGCTGCAGGCTGACGAATTGAACCACCTGTATCTGAACCAAGGGCAGCCACAATTTCACCACTAGCAACTGCTGCTGCAGAACCACCAGATGAACCGCCTGGCACCTTATCTAAATTCCATGGATTATGTACTGCGCCAAAGTATGAGTTTTCATTACTTGAACCCATTGCAAATTCGTCTAAGTTAGTTTTACCAACGACAGTTGCACCAGCTTTTTTAAGCTTAGACACAACAGTAGCATCATAGACTGGAATAAAGTTATCCAAAATATGACTTGCAGCGGTAGTTTTAAGACCATTAGTTACAATATTATCTTTAATTGCAATTGGAACACCTGCTAACTTATTTGCAAAATCCAAGTTTTCACTTGCCTTTGCATCTTCATCAACAGTAATAAAAGCATTAATCTTTTTGTCAGTTTCTTTGATATTAGCAATAGTTTTATCGGCTAATTCTTGAGCTGAAACTTCACCATTAGCTAATTTTTGGTTTAAAGAGTCAATAGTTTCGTTTAAGTAATTCATTAATCGTTATCGTCCTTATCAATAATTACTGGCACCTTAATGAAGCCATCACTAGTTTCGGGAACGTTTTTAAGCATTTCCTTACGATCTTGCCAATGTTCTGGCTTATCTTCGCGATAAACTGTATCACGATCAACTACTTGAGTCGTTTCAGGAACACCTTCTGTATTAACTTCTCCCAATTGTTCAGCCATTTCAATAATCTTTCCCATTTGGGAAGTAAATTGATCTAACTCTTCATCTTTAAATTCAAGCCGTGACAAAGCAGCTACGTGCTTGATTTCTTCTTTTGTAATTTCCACTATTTTACCTCCTTATTCGCCACCATATATATGTGAGCTATAACTATCATCGCCACTGTTTTTATAAACAATTGCCTGGACATCATTAACTGAACTTATTTTTATTTCAATTGGTACATCTTTGGCTAAATATTTTTTAGCCTCTGATTGCACTAATCTTGTAAAACTTTGAATTTGAACGTAACCATAAAATTGCGTTGTAATTTGAATGTTCTCCTGAGTTAATTTGTCATTTTGATAGCGAACTGTTGCTACAACCCCACTCAAGTTAGGGAAATAATCTTCAATAGCTGATTTAAAACTATTAAAGGCTGAAGCATCATCACTATTAACAGGTGATTCATTATTTACAGTTGGCAAGACCTGGCTCTTTTCGGAAACAGACTTCCAATTAGTTATTTTACTACTATTACCCTCTGCTACGCCATATGCAAAGAAAGTTCCACCAACTAATGAGTCTTGACTAGTCTTTGAAAAGAGAGAAATCATTATCGGAATATTTTTCATTTCCTTTTTCTTACGTAGTCTAGCTACTATTTTATCAGCTGTTTCTTTTCCATATTCCTCTTGTTTAGATCGAGAAATATTACTTGAATATTGTGGTCCACCAGTTGTCTTTTGATAATAATCAATAGAATTAAGTGCTAAGCCCAAAGAAATACCAGATAATTTATAATTTGATCCTGAGCCGGTTAAAAAATCTTGTTCCAAAATTTGATTTAAAATAACGGGGTTTCGGGTTGTTTCACCTGTTTTACCATTATTTTTAGGATTGAGGCCATCTGGATATGATTTAGATTCTCTCATTAGCCAAGAAGAAATAGTAGAACTAGATAATTTTTGTCCTTCTTGAAAAACATATTTATTCGTTGAAAATACATTTTTGTCTAAATTGACTAAACCACGTTCTAGCGCTTCACTATCAACTGTATTATCAAGATCACTTGACGTAAGTCCAGAAGTTGAACTAGTTACATATTTCCCATTTTTTAATAAAACAGTATAACCACTATTAGTTGATGTTGTTTGATACTTTTTAGTTTTATTATTAGTGGTTGTAGCATTATTAGCTAAATCTGAATCTCCTAATCGACCACAACCCGCTAACACAAGCATCGATGATGCCAACAAAGCTATTTGTAAAAACTTTTTCACAATCATAATCCCTTTTATTGAATTTTTTCGATTGCTTCTTCTTCAGTCAAAAGTGCAATCTTTAAGCTTTCAGCCTTAGTAAGTTTAGAACCAGCATCTGTTCCATAGATAACATAATCAGTCTTTTTAGAAACTGAACTTGTAACTTTTGCTCCAAGGCTTTCAAGCTTTTTAGTAAATTCACTTCTAGTAAAATGTGCCAATTTTCCAGTTAAAACTACAGTCTTATTTTTAAAGAAATTATCAACAATTTCTTCCTCAGACACATCTTCACCTAAATAATCAATATTTACTCCACTATCAATTAGTTCTTGAACTAATTTTTGAACACTAGCTTGTGCAAAGTAAGTAGTAATTGATTCCGCAATCGTCTCTCCTATTGTATCAATTGCTGTTAAATCTGACACGCTTGCTTGCATAATCTTATTTAAGTTTTTAAATCTTTGGACGATTAATAGTGCTGCCTTAGCACCTACATGATCAATTCCCAGCCCATTTAATAGTAATTCTACTGAATTTTGTCTAGAATTATCAATCGCTGTAAGCAAATTACTAATAGATTTATCACCAAAATGATCAAGTTCTGCTAAATCATCTGCAGTTAAATGATATAAATCTGCAACATCTTTAACTAAATCATGTTGAATTAGCTGTCGAACAATTTTCGGTCCCAGGCCCATAATATCCATAGCTGGCCGTGAAGCAAAGTGGATAATTCCTTCTTCAATTTGAGCTGGGCAAGCTGGATTAATGCATCGTAGTGCAACTTCTCCTTCCAAGTGAACCAAACTTTGTCCACAAGATGGACATTCGGTTGGAATCTCATATACTTGACTATTAGCTGGTCTTTTACTTAAAACAACCTCTGAAATTTCAGGAATTATGTCACCTGCTTTATGCAGTTTAACAGTATCGCCTATTCTCACATCTTTTTGTTTAAGCAAATCAGGATTGTGCAGTACAGCTCTTGACACAGTTGTTCCTGCTAATTCAACAGGATCCATCACCGCAGTTGGTGTTACTACCCCTGTTCTTCCCACTGTCCAAACAATTTCATGAACTATAGTTTCTTGTTCTTCAGGTGGGAATTTATAAGCGATTTCCCATCGTGGTACCTTAACAGTATTGCCTAATTGCTTTTGTAAAGTTAAATCATCAACTTTTAAAACAATTCCATCTATTCCGTAGCTCAAGCTATCTCTTTTACTAGTGTATTCATCAATATATGCAAAAACTTCATCTAAATTAGCTAATTTTCTTCCAGTTTCATTAGTATGGAATCCTAACTTGGACATTTGTTGTATTGCTTGATGTTGACTAGTAATTTCCTTAGGAGGATTTACCCAAGTATAGATAAATGTACTTAAATTTCGCTTTTTGGTAACTTTTGGATCAAGTTGACGCAAACTTCCTGCAGCCGCATTTCTTGGATTGGCAAAAATTGCTTCTCCATTTTCATCACGCTCAGTATTTAATTTTAAAAAAGCTGCTTTTCCCATATAGCATTCGCCACGTACTTCTGTAGTAAGTTTTTCAGGCAAAATCTTAGGAATATCATCAATATATTGCACATTTTTAGTTACATCTTCACCAATTCGACCATTACCACGTGTTGAAGCTTGAATTAATTTTCCATCAACATATTCAAGTGATAAAGATAATCCGTCAATTTTTAATTCAACGTTATAAGCAACAGGTCCTCCCACTAATTTTTGAATTCGTTGATCAAATTCAAAAAGTTCATCTTTGGAAAAGACGTCCCCCATTGAAAGCATCGGAACTTGATGTTCAACTTTTCCTAAATCTGATTTTATTTCTCCACCAACTCGTTGCGTAATTGAATCAGGGGTTACTAACTCTGGAAATTGCTTTTCAAGTTCTACTAATTTTTGATAATTCTGATCATAAACAGCATCTTCAACACTCGGAGCATCCTGTGCATAATATTGTTCAGCCCAAGTATTTAACTTTTTTCGCAAGGTTTCAATTTCTTCTTGAGCATTTTTTTTATTCAATTTAGCCATAAAACCTCCTTATATCAACTGTCCGTTTTTATTTTTATTATACCTTTTTAATTGGGGCAAATGCTGCTAAAAGGCGTTTTATTCCTTTAGATTCAAAAGCGATATCCAATTCCATATCTTCACCAGTGCCATTAACTTTAACTACAACACCTTTTCCCCATGCCTTGTGAGTGACTTGGTCTCCTACATTCCACCCCTCTTTTTCAGCACCTACAGCACCACTAGCTTTAGCTGCTGTCTTAGACGTATAAACTTGACTTCTTGCACGTTCATCTTTATTAAAGAATGGAATACTACTAGTGGAAGATACTGAATTGGCCCTTTGTTTATTGAAGCCGCCTGCATATTCTGTTTCTAAGTCTTCAGGCTTAATTTCTTGGACAAATCTAGAAGCTGGATTTGAGGTTGTTTTTCCATACATCGTTCTAGAAAAAGCATTGGTTAAATATAATTTCTCTCTGGCACGAGTTATCCCAACATAAGCCAAGCGTCTTTCTTCTTCAAGTTGATCTTCTTCAAGCATAGCACGTGACAATGGGAAAATTCCATCTTCCATTCCTACTAAAAAGACTACTGGAAATTCTAACCCCTTAGCCGCATGGAGCGTCATCAAAGTCACTTGATTTCCATCATCTTCAATATCATCTTGATCACTAAGTAATGTTACTTCACTTAGAAAATCATTAATTGGCAAGCTTTCATCATCTTCTGCTTCAAAATTATCATCAAAGCGCTTAGTTACCGTAAGGAATTCATCTAAGTTTTCTAATCGACTAGCACTTTCCAACGTTTTTTCTTTTTTGAGCGCTTCAGTATAGCCAAAATCTTCTAAAATCTTTTCAGTTAATCCGGTTACAGTATGACTTGCATCTTGAGCATAAGACACGCAATCAACCAATTTAGCATTAAAGTCAGCTAATTTTTTACTTGCTGCTGCTGAAACAGGAACTAATTCTAAGTTAGAAAGTGCATCACCTACTCCAATTCTTCGTTCATTAGCAAAAGTCAATAATTTTTCAACAGTAGCAGCTCCAATACCACGTTTGGGCATATTAACTATTCGGTTAAAACTCATTGAGTCACTCGTATTAGCAACTAATTTTAAGTAGGCCAAAATATCTTTAATTTCTTTTCTATCATAGAACTTGTGGCCACCAACAATTTGATAAGGAATATTCGACTTTACTAAAGATTCTTCAAAACCACGTGATTGTGCATTAGTCCGATACAGAATTGCAAAATCTTTATAATCTCTTTTTCCTGCTTTAACTGCTTCAGTGATTTTGGAAATAACAAAAATTGCTTCATCTACATCACTTTGAGCCCTATAATAGGTTATCTTTTCTCCAGCCCCCTGATCTGTCCAAAGCTTTTTAGCTTTTCGATTTTGATTATTTTTTATAACAGCATTAGCTGCACTTAAAATATGGCCAGTAGATCGATAATTTTGCTCTAATTTAACCGTGTGGACACCCTTTTCTTTATAATCTTTTTCAAAATTCAAAATGTTTTCCATATTAGCTCCACGCCAGCCATAAATGGATTGATCACCATCACCAACTACACAAACATTGCTGTATTGAGCAGCTAATAACCGACAAAGTTGATATTGAGCTTCATTAGTATCCTGGTATTCATCAACTAATAAATAACGGAATTTATTTTGATAATAATGCAAAGTAGCTTTATCTTTTTGAAATAAGACTAAAGTTTGCATAATTAAATCATCAAAATCCATAATTTGGTCTTGAACTAATCTTTTTTGATATTCTTTATAAATCTCACTGACAACCTGATCAAAAGGTCGATTTCCACTAGCTGATTCAAAATCTTTAGGATTGAGCAAATCATTTTTGGCATTCGAAATTGCACTCAGAATAGCTCTAGGATTATATTGCTTAGGATTAATATTTAAATCTTTTTCAATATGTTTGATTAAAGTAACCTGTTCACTAGAATCAGCGATTGAAAAATTGCGAGAATAACCAATTTTATCTGCATCCCGACGTAAAATCCTAACACAAAGGGCATGAAAAGTTGACATCCAAACATCTTGACCGGCAGGTCCTAATAGCTTTTGGACACGTTCTTTCATTTCAGTAGCTGCTTTATTAGTAAAGGTAATAGCTAAGATATTCCAAGGGGCAACTCCCTTTTCTTCAACGAGGTAAGCAATTCTTCTTGTCAAAACACTAGTTTTACCACTACCAGCTCCTGCAACTACTAAAAGTGGTCCTTCTGTAGTTTCAACGGCTTCTTGTTGTTGAGGGTTTAACCCTTTTAAAATCGTTTCGCGACTCATAAATTTTTCCCTTTCACTAAATTAACACGTTTATCATTATAACGAAAAAAGACTTCTTCGTTAACGAAGAAGTCTAGTAAAAATAAAAGATTAGTTGTCATACTTATTTAAATTAAACTGTTCAATTAAGTTAATTAACTTAGTAGCATAATCAGGATCTGTTGCGTAACCATCCGTAACTAGTGCTTTAGCTTGACTTTTATAATCTTTTGCTGCTAATACATGTTGATACTGATCTTTATTCCAAGTAGTACCATTTTGAAATAACCTAGCATGGGCTTGAATTGAAGATTCATATGAATCATAAATTTGAAAACTAGCTTTTACCGTAATCCATTTACCATTTACATACTCCTTAGTAGACAAAGTTTTGGATGTATTAGGATCACTGCTTTTTACACCAAATAAATTATTATATTTTTGAGACAATTCGCTTTGCCCATAATTACTTTCTAAACAAGCTTGAGCAATTGTAATACTAGGTAAAAGCGCAAAACCTTGATCCGCTTTTTGAGCAATTGGGCCTATTTTTTTTATAAAATCAGTTTTAATTTTCAGCTCCTTAGCTGCTGCTTGTTCTCTAGCTAATTGTTCTTGGCGAATTAATTCGTTATTAATCGCTTGTCTACGATAATAACGAAAACAAACAAAAGCCACTACTAAAATAAGTAGTACTCCAAAGACTTTAACTAAAGTTAATGTTGTTTTTTTTACTCGAGATCGTGAACGTGCCATTTTTATCCTGATTTCTATTTATACTGCATTATTTTAATCAACGGTTTTAAAATTATTGGGGCTAATATTGCACTAAATATAGCTTCTAATATCCCATTAAAAGCCAAAGCAGATGTTAAAAGAACCAATAAATTTCCATTAGTATGTCCTAGATGTGCCAAAAGCTCTTGATTTCCAGTAAGAATTACACTGGCTAAAATAATCACAAAAACTGTGTTAGTCAATGAGCTAATTAATCCTGATAAACAATAGTATAATCTATTATTTTTTAAAGCAACTATCCCTGCTAAGTATCCAGATAAAGCTCTAGGAATTATTGCAATAATTGGATTTTGAAAAAGAAATATACTTACTAAACTAGTCGGACGTGTATAAGCTAAAAACATACTAATTACGCCCCATACTATTCCCAACCCCATTCCTGCTCTAGCACCTAACAATACACTATATATTGCAATTGTTAAAGGAATAGTTGTCACAGCAGGCATGGCTGGAAATAAATATATATTTCCAATATTAGGAATAAATAATTCTAGCAACAGAAGTGCAAAAAAAATTGCACTAATTGCTAAATTTCTAGCCTTTTGATTTTTCACTTTGAAATTCCATCCAAAATAATTCTATAAAAAAGATGCTATTTTGTATAGTAATGCCTCTTTTTCTTGTACAAATGATAAACAAAAAAGGAAGCTGCTTACACAACTTCCTAACTGTATGCGGGCGAGAAGACTCGAACTTCCACGATCTAAAAGCGATCACAAGATCCTTAGTCTTGCGCGTCTGCCATTCCGCCACGCCCGCAACACTCCTATTATGATACACGAATCAGTAATTTAATGCAAGTGTTTTTTCATTTTAAGAGTATTAATTTATGATGTCATTTTCCACAAACATACTTTTTTAAGTCAATCCGCCTAATTCGATAGTATAACTTATGGCAATTAGTACATTGATAGGTATATTTTATCTTCTTTGCTAAGCCAATATCTGGTGCATAGCGGCTTCCACCTACTTGCTTTAGCAGAATTTTGAAATCTCTATTTTGATGTTTATACCCCATCTGATGAGTATGAAGATAATAATGACATAATTCATGCTTGATAATACCAATTAAATCCTTTCGATATTCTTTTTTTAAAAAATGAGCATTAATTTCAATATGACGATCTTTTAAATGATAGCGTCCACCTGTTGTTTTGAAGCGATAATTAATTTTTGCTTTTCCATTAAATGGATAACTAAATGATTCTAAAGATATTTTCCTAATCAGTTTTAATAGTTCTACTTCATTCATAATAAATTTATTTTACAACAAAAAAGACAACCTTTCAGTTGTCTAAAAAATTATATATCAATGTTGTAATTATTCTTTTCCCATTCGTCTCTGCACAAGCTTAACTAGCTCAACAATAATTATCATCAAGCAGCCTGTTCCCAAAACAGCTAACCATTGATCTAAATCTAATTCTGTAACTTTAAATACGTTAGTTAAGAAAGGCAATTCAACTGCAGCCATAATAATTGCAGAAATTACAATTGCCCAATTAAACCATTTATTTTGGAAAGTGTGCTTTCTAAAAATTGATTGGTGAACATATTTAGAATTAAATGCATGGAATAATTGGATTAAACCTAAGGTTAAAAATGCCATTGTCAAAGCATCCCCGTGTTGAAGCTTAGGATCAGCAACATGTGGTCCAATATGGAGACCTAGTGTATATACAATTAAAACTAATACACCTTCTAAAATACCTTGATAAACAATCGAACTTGCAACACCACCACTAAAGAAATTAGACTTTCTACCACGTGGTTTTCGATTCATAATGCCATCTTCAACAGGTTCCACCCCTAATGCAATAGCAGGTAGTGAATCAGTAACTAAGTTAATCCATAAAAGTTGTACAGGTTGTAATACATCCCAACCCATAATAGTCATAATGAAAACAGTCAAAACTTCCCCAACATTACAACTCATTAAATAAAGAATGGCTTTTTGAATATTTGAAAATACTTTTCTACCTTGTTTAACGGCTTCTACAATTGTTGCAAAATTGTCATCTGCTAAAATCATATCACTAGCGCCTTTTGAAACTTCAGTACCAGTAATTCCCATACCAATACCAATATCCGCTTGTTTCAAACTTGGTGCATCATTTACACCATCACCAGTCATAGCCACAATCTTTTCATTAGCCTGCCATGCTTTAACAATCTTAACCTTGTGTTCAGGACTCACACGGGCATAAACACTATAATCAGAAACATGCTCCTTAAAGTAAGTTTCATCCATCTTATCTAGTTCGCTACCAGTCAAGACTCTCTTACTCTGTCCCTTTTCAATAATTCCTAATCGTTCAGCAATAGCTTGAGCAGTAACTTGATGATCTCCTGTAATCATTACAGTTCTAATACCAGCTGCTTTTGCTTCTGCAACTGCTGCTTTTGCTTCTGGACGTTCAGGATCAATCATTCCTACTAATCCAGCAAAAATCAACTTGTTTTCAACAGTTTGACTATTAACTGCTTCAAAAGGCTTTTCCACTTCTTTATAAGCAAGTCCCAAAACTCTTAGCGCGTTTTGAGCCATTTCTTTGTTAGCTAAAAGAACCTGTTCTTTTTCTTTATCAGATAAATTGCTTACTCGTTTAAGTAATTCATCGGGAGCACCCTTAACGGCAACATAATATTTATCCCCGTTTTTATTAACAGTACTCATTAGTTTCCTATCTGAATCAAACGGAACTTCTTGCACACGCTTTTTAGTTTCTAATAAATCAGCAACATTAATGCCCTTATCTAAGCCAAATTGAGTTAAAGCTGTTTCCGTTGGATCACCAAGTAAGCCATCGGCCTGTAGTTTAGTATCATTTGCTAATAACATAGTTTGCATAATATCACTATTAGCATCAACCGCTTCACTAGCATCATGTAACTGACCATCATAATATATTTTTTCAACGGTCATCTTGTTTTGAGTCAAAGTCCCCGTTTTATCAGAACAAATAATATCAGTTGCCCCTAATGTTTCAACAGCTGGTAACTTTCTCACAATAGCCTTATGCTTAGCCATTGTTTGTGTACCCAAAGCTAAAATAATAGTAACAATTGCTGGTAAACCTTCAGGAATTGCTGCAACAGCTAATGATACAGCAATCAAAAACATGTCAATCATTAAACTTGCTTGACTTTCATTAGCTGGATTACGCAAAATACCAACAACAAATACTAAAGCACAGATACCTAAAATCATCCAAGTTAAAGTCTTACCCAGTTGATTTAAACTTTGTTTTAATGGTGTATCTGTTTCATCAGCTTCGTTAATCATTGTAGCAATCTTACCAACTTCTGTTTCCATTGCAGTGGCAACTACAACTCCTTCTCCTCGACCATAAGTTACATTGGTTGAAGAATATGCCATATTAACTCGATCAGCTAACGCAACATCATCTTTTGAAATTAATGATTTATCCTTTTCAACTGGAACCGATTCTCCAGTTAAAGCTGCTTCTTCAATTTTCAAGCTTTCAGTTGTAGTTAGTCTTAAATCAGCTGGAACAACATCCCCAGCTTCAAGTAAAACAATATCCCCTTTAACTAATTCTGTACTTGGTACTTCAACTACTTGACCATTTCTTCGCACATGTGCAACAGGTGTAGTCATTTTTTTCAAAGCTTCAATCGCTGCTTCAGAACGGGCTTCTTGAACAACACCTAAAATTGCATTCATTAAAACAACGAATAAAATAATTCCAGCATCAGTCCATTCTCCAGCAACTACACCGGAAACCAACGCAGCTATCAACAAGACTATAATCATAAAGTCTTTAAATTGATCAATAAATCGAGCAAACATACTCTTGCCCTTTTCAGTTGCTAAAGCGTTAAGGCCGTCTCTTTCTAAACGTTCTTGTGCCTTAGCAGAACTTAAACCTGATTGAATATTAGTATCAAGTTCTTGTTCAATATTTTCAGGACTTTGAGAATAATAATTCTTTGGCAATTTAATACCTCCTAACAAAAAAAGACTCACGTGCTGACGCACATAAGTCTCACTAATTAAGACAAGCCCAGAAAGTTTTTCTTTCGGTTGTTGAGCTTATCGCAATTTACATTGCCGTTACTCCCTTATGATAGCTTTATTATAGGTAAAAAAAGCTTAAGTTTCAAGTTATCTATTTTTTATAAAAGTCATCAAATACTGTAATTGGTAACTCTCTCTTGTGCTTAGTCTTATTCCACCAAGCTTCGATTTTTTCTGCAGCTGCCAGCTTCACTTCTTTGCCTTCAAGATAGTCATCAATATCTTTATAAGTTACACCCAAAGCTACTTCATCAGGTAAATCTGGAGCGTCTTCTTCTAAATCAGCTGTAGGTGCTTTAAGGTATAAATGTTCTGGACATCCTAAATACTTAAGCAAAGCTTTACCTTGACGTTTATCAAGTCTAAATAACGGAACAAGATCACTAGCTCCATCGCCATACTTAGTATAAAATCCAGTTATATTTTCTGCTGCATGATCTGTACCTACAACCGCACCGCTATAAGCTCCAGCAATACCGTATTGAACGATCATTCTTTGGCGAGCTTTAATATTTCCCTTGTTAAAATCAGTAACTTTAACTCCAGCTTTTTCTAAGCTTTCCACTGTTTTATCTACAGCATCTTTTATATTAACAATTAAATCAACATCTGGTTTTTGAAAAGCAACAGCATCAGCTGCATCACTAGCATCATTTTGAACGCCATAAGGCAAACGAATAGCAATAAACTTATATTCTTGATTTCCAGTTTCTGCTCGTAACTCATCAATTGCTATTTGACAAAGCTTTCCTGTCAAAGTTGAATCTTGCCCACCACTAATTCCTAACACTAAGCTCTTTAAAAATGGATGGGCTTTTAAATAATCTTTTAAAAAATCAACTGAACGTCTAATTTCTTTTTCCGGATCAATTTCAGGTAAAACATGTTCATAAGCTATAATTTCTTTTTGCAAATCTCTCATTAATGCAAACCTCGATTTCTAATTTTAGTTCTTATCTCACTAATTAAATCTATTTTACTTTCATATAAGTTTTGTGACAAATCTACAGGATATTCTTGTGGATTAAGACTTCTCTTATATTCATCCCACAAGTTTTCTAAGTTTGCTTGACAAAAAGCTTTAATTTCAGCAAGTGAACGTGGGTGATCAACATATTTTCCTTCGATAAAGATATCTTTTAATAGAGGTTTGGCTGTGAAATTTGTTACGACTTTATTTATATATGTATATTGTTGATGGAACATAAATAGGGCATTAAAGTTTCTAGGATCTTCTCCTACTCTTGCCACCCAATCTCCTTCGTTTTTTCGATCACTATTAGCGCAAATTCTCCAAACTTGTTTTTTGCCAGGAGTTGAAATTTTAATTGCATTAGAAGAAATTTTCAAACTATCTTTCCAATTGCCATTTTCATCTTCTATCGCTACTAATTTATATACTGCTCCTAAAGCAGGTTGATCAAATGCAGTTATAAATTTGGTTCCAATTCCCCAAACATCAATCTTAGCTCCCTGCATCTTTAAATTAGTGATTGTCTTTTCATCTAAATCGTTTGAAGCAAAAATTTTAGCATTTTTGAAGCCGGCATCATCTAACTGTTTACGAACCTGCTTGGAAATATAAGCCATATCTCCCGAATCAATTCTTACACCTAAGAAATTAATCTTATCGCCCATTTCTTTTGCTACCTTTATAGCAGTAGGAACACCTGAGCGAACAGTATCATAAGTATCAACTAAGAATACACAATCTTTATGTGTTTGTGCATATGCTTTAAAAGCAGCATATTCATTGCCAAATGCTTGAACTAATGCATGAGCATGAGTACCACTTGCAGGAATTCCAAATAGTTTAGCAGCACGGACATTACTTGTCGCATCAAACCCACCAATATATGCGGCACGAGTTCCCCATAATGCAGCATCAGTTTCTTGGGCGCGTCGTGTACCAAATTCCATTAATGCATCTGATCCTACAGCTAATTTAATTCGAGCAGCTTTAGTAGCAAGCAAGGTTTGGAAATTAACAATATTTAAAATTGTAGTTTCAACTAACTGACATTGTGAAAGAGGCCCCTCAATTTGCACAATTGGTTCATTTGCAAAGACTAATTGACCTTCTTCCATTGAACGAACAGTCAAGTTTAGTTCCAGGTTTCTCAAATATTCTATAAAATCGTCATCATAATCTTGTGTTTCTTTAAGAAAGGCCAAATCACTTTCGCTAAAATGCAAGTCATTAAGGTATTGGACAATATGTTCCAACCCAGCAAAAACAGCAAAGCCATTACCAAAAGGTTCTTTACGATAAAAGACTTCAAAAACCGCCTTTTTTTCACTAATTCCCTCTTTAAAGTAGGTATACATCATATTGATTTCATATAAATCAGTATGCAATATTAATGAATCATCTTCATCGATTTGCTTATAAAACATTCTTTTCTCCTATTGCAATAATAAATTAATACCTTTTTATTTTAACAAAAAAGCCTGCACTTGCGCACAGACTTATAAATTAAGATATTTTTGATTTTTAAAAAAGTTTTGAATATAATCCAGCTTGCCATTTAGTCTTTATTCTAAGCTTTAAGAACGTTACTAATTTACGCTTAAATGGCTTACTTCCCTCCATCCAAGTTCCAGTAAATACGTGAATTGTCTTAGAATTTTTAGATGGATTACACAAGATGCCATCAGGATATACATGGATATCATCTTTTAAAACTTGTTCTTGATTATTAGGTACTGCTCCATATTTATCTTTCAAAATATCCGATACTGAAACTGTATTAACTCCCGCCATTTGGTCACTGCTATCAAATTCAAAATCGCGGTCATTATAATAGTCCAACATATCTTTAATCAATGGATGGCCCTTTTCAGCTCCAAAAACTGCTGTAAAGGGATTATCTTTATTTTCAAAACCAACAAAACATTTATTATCTAACAAATCCTTTAAATCATCTAGAACTAAAACATCTGTATCAAGATAAATTCCACCATATTCATAAACTGCCTTAGCACGAATATAATCGGAAACAAAGGCCCATTTTTTCTGTTTATATGCTTGCTCTACATATTTATTTTCATGAATATCAAAGTTAGATTCATTCCATTCAATAATTTTATAATCACCTAAATGTTTCTTCCATGTTTTCATACAGGTTTGAATTTTCTCAGGCTTGGGATTACCACCAACCCATACATAGTGAATAATTTTTGGTATCATTTTATGCCTCATTTTTTATCTTTGTATAAGCTTGTAATATCATTTCTAACTGATTAGCTAAACTAAAATTATTCATTAAATATTCTTTCTCTCGTTTAGCCATTTCCCTCAATTCAATACTTGGCATCAAGCTTGCTTTAAGAATTTGCTCTTTAATCATATCCAAATCTCCAATTGGACTAACAAAACCATAATCTGCACTTGGAATCATCTTTTTAATATCACCAACATCAGTTGATAAAAGAGGAACCATATTATCAGCTGCTTCCAATAACACAAGTGGAAAACTTTCAGAATATGATGTAAGCACCGCTAAATCACATCTCTCATATAAATGAGAAAGATCGTCATGACTCATAAAACCATGAAAAGTAACTTGATTTGAAATATTTAATTCTTGAGCTAAATTTTTCAAATTTTCAAGTTCACTACCATCTCCAGCGATATGTAATCGAATATGTGGATCATGCAAATCTTTAAGGGCCTTCAAAAGCAGTTCCTGTCCTTTTACTTTTTCACAACGTGCTACATTAACTAAATTAAAATAAGGATGGTCATACTTAGCAGGTAAATCAGAACTCTCATGAAAAAAGATTCCATTATAAATAATATGGACCTTTTTCTTATTTATTCCTATTTTTTCAGTTAACAAATTAGCAAAATTTTGAGTAATAGCTAAAATGCCATCTGCTTTTTTTAAAGCTTTTATATTTAACTTGGTAAAAATCCAGCCCATAAATCCACGCCCCTCAAAATCTAATAATGGATTAGAATGAACTGTAATTACCCACTTAGCATTTATTCGCTTTTTTATCAAAGAAAGGTATAAATTAGCTCTTGCCCCATGAGTATGTACATAGTCAAAATTATTTTCATTAATAAATTGGGATAATCTTTTTAAACTAGTTAAATCATATCGACTTTTAGTTTTCAGTACATGCGTTTTTATCCCTTTGGAAATTGCTTTTTGACTAACTGGTCCTTCTGCTAAAGTAAGGAGTTCAAAGTCTTGTCCCTCTTTTTTAGCTTCAGTCAATAAATTAATAATATGAAAAAGGCCACCACCTTTTTCAAGTCCAGCATTAACATGCAGAACCTTCATTATCTTCTTCCTCTCTTACTCCGATAAACTTCTTCAATAAATCTAGGTAATGCCAAAAACCTTCTAAAACGACTAGGTTCTTTTAAAAAGCGATATACCCATTCAATATGCAAGTCTTGCCAAACTTTTGGTGCTCGTTTAGCATGACCTGAAAAGACATCAAAGCTACCACCTACACCCATCATAATTGCAGGTAATTCTTGTTTTCTCAAAATATCTAATAGTTGTTCTTGTTTTGGATACCCTAATGCAGCAAAAACCATATCAGGCTTTGTCTTAGAAATATCACGAGCAATAATGTCTAACTTATCTTTAAAATATCCATTTTTTAAACCCACAATTTCGATATTAGGATATTCTTTTTGAATTCTTTTTCCTAAATCATCAATCACTTCTTCTTTAGCACCGATGAAATAAACCTTATTTTTTCTTTGGTTCGCTATATCAAGCAGCCACGTAAAAAGATCATATCCTGTAACTCGTTCCGAAATTGGTTTATTTAAGATATTGGCTGCTTTTATAATTCCTATTCCATCTGCTGTTACAAAATCTGCATCTTGATTTATTAACTTCATAAAGACTGGGTTTTCATTTGCAGCCATCACAATTTCAGGATTAGCTGTAACAATAAAAGTGGATAATTTATCATCTAATCTTCTAATAATTTCATTTTGATATCCTTTTAAACTATAATTGTTGAACTTAACACCTAAAATATCTACTTTTTCCGGCATATTATCTATTCCTTCTAAGAAATTTATTTGTCACATTTAGAATATCTTGATTAAAATCTAGTTTCATCATAAACATTAATCCTAAATAAATAAGCATAACTATTATTGATTTTAAAGCCATATTGAAAAAGGCACTAGCTAAAATTTGAGGGATTAACATTCCGATACTTAAACTTACTATTCCAATAATAAAGTATTTGGGGATATCTTTAAACACATATTTAAATTCGTAGCCATCTCGCACAATCCAGATTCTTAAAATTAGCACAATAACTTCTGTCGTTAATATACTTATTAAAGCACCTGTAGCACCAAATTGCCGATCTAATATAATACTCAAAAGAACCTCTAACACAGCTCCTATACATACTGGAATTGCATAGTCTTTATCTCTTTTGTTTGCCAGTGCAAATTGATTAGCAAATACCCCACCCATTGGAATAAAAATTATAGTTAATGTGAAGAAAAACATTAATGGCGTCATTGGAATATACTTCTCTCCGAAGAAAAAAGGTACAAACTCTTTAGTATTAACCATCACGATTACAGAAAATAACGTCCCTAACATAACCGTTGCTTCCAATGATTTTCGTAAAATCTTTTTCTGAGCTTCTTTTCCTTCACTAGCCATTTTAGGCATCATAACTAAAGTGATACTTGTAATAACCCCCAAAATCATATTAGCAATCCTTTGCGAATTATCATAATAAGAAACTTGTGTAGTATTCTGAAAGAAATTTAAGATTGGTTTATCTAATGAAGTATAAATTTGAGTAGCAATTTGCGGAATTAATAAAGTAATAATAGCTTTGCTAGTGATCCTTAACTTGTAAAAATATTTAGTTGGCTTTCCAACATAACTTCTAATATTAAACCAAAAAACAAAAGAGCCTAACATTGTAGAAACCGACATGATTAGCATATATTTATATAAATCACTAGGCTCTTTAACTAACACTAAAATTAGCAATACACTGATAAGCTTAACAATTGTATTTCTAAGTACTACTCTCCCAAAATCAGCTAAGCCTTGAAAGAACCAAGCTATATCCAATTGAGCTGAAATCAAAAATGGCACCATTAGCAAAATATAGTTCCAATATTTCACCTTAAAAACAATTGATACTAATACAGTCAGGGCAATAGTAACTAATCCTGCAATTCCTTGAAAATACCATAATCCCCAGAAAGCTTCAGTTAAATCTTTTTTTGGATTTTCTGCTCTAATTCTCGAAATTGTTCTCATTCCAATATAAGATACCGAAAGAGTACAAAAAACCATTAAAAATTGAAACGTATTATTTACACTACTATAAATGCCATACGTATTAGGTCCCAACACTCTAGATAAATATGGCACTGTAATTAATGGCACTAAAACTAAAAAGATTTGATAGATAGCATTATAAAAAATATTTAATAAAGTTTTTTTCAAACTAGTTCACCCTTTTGGTTAACTCATAAATAGATTGACAACAATTCTTATCTTTTTCAAAAAAAATAGTACACAGCTTGTTTCTTCTTTCTTTATATGGATCTTTATCTATATTTTTTAAGATTATTTGTAATTCTTTTTGATTCAATACTTGCTGTCCTGGAACAATCTTTTCATATGGTGACATTAGTAACCCTCTAGCTTTTGAATATTGCTTTAAGAAATTACTTACAAAAATGATAGGCCGATTTAAAAGTAAATAGTCAAAGAAAATAGAAGAAAAGTCAGTCATCAAGAAATCTGTTATTCCTAAGAGCTCATATAGGTCTATATCATTTTCATTAAGATAATTATTATTCAAAAAAGCTATGTTAGAAGCTTGTTTCATTTCAGCACTAACTAATTTCATTTCGTAAGGATGCAGTTTTACAATTAGATATTGATTATTTTCTACTAAAGTGGAATTTAAAGCTACAATATTAAAATCATCAAAAGCAAAAAAATTACCTGATTCAATTTGATTCATTATAGTTCTATCTTCAAGTTCATATCGAAATGTAGGCATATAAATTCCAATTTTTGCTTTTTCATTATCACTATCAAATAGATCTTTTAAAATTATCCTCTTTGAAATTGGTTTATTCAAGAAATCCAGTCTAGGAAATCCAGTTCTTATAAATTTATTTGTGTCTATACCTACGCAACTTGCCATCAAAGTTTCATAGATATCCGAAGAAGAAGCTATATAATCAGCCTGATGCTGCCAAATATTCATATTATGCTTATTTGTATGGTATTTTGTATTGTATGCCATAAAGCCCATTCTTTTTAAAGGAATTCCATGCCATAAAGAAAAACTAATTTGCTTTCTTTTTATTTTAAATGGTTGATGGGTAGTGAATATATATTGTGCTCCTCCTATTTTCTTCCATACACTCCACTTCAAATGAGATGATGGCCACGGCTCTACCAAAGTTACATTTAACTCTGGATGTTCTTTTCTAAGATATTTATAAAATAAATATCCATTTGATCCCGAACGTCCTGCGCCATTTAAAATTACAAAAGAATTTGATCTAATTGGGACAAAAAATGCACATAATTTTAAAAATCTAATATACAAGCCGAATAAAACGCTTTTCATGAATATCCTCCCTATTCTTACTATCAAATTTTAGCAAAAAAGGACCCCTACATGAAAGCTTTATCAAAGTTTTGTCTTTTCTTAAAGTATGATACTATTAATCAAGTAATAAAGGAGCTTATGCTATGAAAAAAGTAATTACTTATGGAACATTTGATTTGTTACACTATGGACATGTCCGCTTATTAAAACGAGCTAAAGAATTGGGCGATTATTTAATCGTAGGTCTTTCAACCGATGAATTTAATGAATTCAAGAAACATAAAGAGGCTTACAATTCATATGCTGAGAGAAAATATATCCTTGAAGCTATTAAATACGTCGATGAAGTTATTCCAGAAGAAGACTGGGATCAAAAAATAAAAGATGTACAAAAATATGATATCAATACTTTTGTAATGGGAGACGATTGGAAAGGAAAATTTGACTTCTTAAAGCCATATTGTGATGTGGTCTATCTTCCAAGAACTCCTGGAATATCAACTACCAAAATAAAGGAAGATTTAAAATAAAAGGAGATGCGCTATGCATCTCCTTTTATCGTGAAAATGTAAATTCGAATCTTTCAGCTACATACTCCGCACGCGTATATTCAAATGGCTGCCCATCAGTTAAAGTAGTTACTTGTCGCCGAGTAACCAAGGCATCTCCTCTATGAATTTTTAAGTACCTTGCATCATTTTCATTAGCAATACTTGCCCCAATATTTTCAACTACACTTCCAATCTTATATCCACCTTTTTCTTCTAAAGTCTTATATAAACTAGTCGAAATATCATGTTTTGAAAAATTTTTTATTAATTTTTGAGGAATAGTTACTACTTCAAAACAAATAGGAATATCATCCGCATACCGAATTCTCTCCATTCTGAGAACATTGTCGTTCTCGTTAATTTTCAATCTTTCTTTTTCAGACAAAAACGGTTTAGTAATTCGATAAGAAAGTAGTTTCGAAGATGGTACTTGGCCATTGGCCCTTGTAATTTGCGTAAAGCTCATAACACCTGACATTTTTTCCTGAACTTTTTGACTTGATACATATGTACCACTCCCTAGTCGTCTTTCCAGGATTCCTTCATCTTCAAGCGTTTTTATAGCTTGTCTCAATGTCATTCTTGAAACCCCAAATTCCTGTGCTAACTGCCTTTCCGCAGGAATTCTTTCTCCAACTTTATATACGCGGTTTTCGATATCTTGCTTAATTTGATTATGAATTTTTATGTAAATTGGTTCCTGCATTCTTATCGCCTCCCAGAATTAGGTCATCAAGTTGTATAAACATATTGTAGAGCAAATTGGTCTAGATTTCATCATTCTGAAAAATAATGAATTATTTTCTTTTTTCCCACTTTAATCCCAAAATATTTACATTCGGCAAATTAGTATATTCTACGCTTAGTGCCTTTTGATCACTAGATAAAACGTTAGTTCTAAAAATAGCGTCATCTTGAACTGCTAATGTGGCACCATTAGGGTTCAAAATAATATCATGTCCCTTAAACTCAGCTTCTCCATTTACAGCTAAGAAGAATTCAAATTCTTCACTACCATTAAAAGTAGATCGGGTAGCATCACAACTCGCATTTTGTTGAAAGTCAGCATGTGACTTACAAAGAGAATTAGTCATTGTTGTTTTAGTGCCTGCAATAGCCATTAAACGATCACACTTACTATTTTGAAGTAGCATAGTTGTTGAACCATCTAAATACATGCCTCCACTAAATACAGAATTTGCAATATTTAACCAACATTCATCGTCACTAGTAAAAGCATTGTCTTCTTTAGAATATATTTGACAATTAAGCATATTCAACCAAGTTTGCCCTGCTAAATGAACATCACGTAATCTAGAATTATTTATAACTAATTCAATATTAGTATCAGAAAAAGTATTGATACTTGAATTTACAGTTGAATTATTTATTATTGCAGTTCCAATTCCCTCTAATGCTAATCCACAATAATCGGTAACGGGATAATCTATTTGAGAATCATTCATTTCAAGCCTAAAATCTGATCCAGAAAAGAACGATACACTACCATTTATTACCCGACATGAATATAACTCAACTGTACATTTTCCATTTAACGCTATTGCTGCATTTTCATTAATCTCTGTCTTTATAACACAGTTTCTCAGTGTTAAATAAGTATCTGCATTATAAGGAATAAAAAGCGCATTTCTTTCCCCAATAGTATTAATAGTCAAGTTCTCTAGCGTTACATATCTGCTATCAGGTGATACAGAAATATACCCATCGATTACAGTATCTTCTGGACTTGCTCCAGTCCCCTTGATAGTAACATCACAAGCTGAAATGCCCTGTTCTAATTCATAAAAACCAGGCTTTAAGAGTAACATATCATCCGCCCTGAGATTTTTTAGAGCTTCTTTCCAATCGATTTCATCGCCACCAGCGCCTACTTTAACAATTCTTGGCACGTTATCACCTCTGAGTATAAACAATAATCTTACATACTTTAACAAAAAGGTTTTTTTTAGTAAAAAAAAACGCTCACCAATTGGCGAGCTATTTTTTTCGGGTTGGGTGTTCTAAAAACACTATTGGGTTAACTGGATTCGAACCAGTGCATGACGGTACCAAAAACCGTTGCCTTACCACTTGGCTATAACCAAATCAAGTGGAGGAGAGTGGATTCGAACCACCGAACTCAGGGAGAGCGGTTTTACAGACCGCCGCGTTTAGCCACTTCGCTACTCCTCCGAAACGTTACTTAACTATGATATCTAATTTATCAAAAAAATGCAAGAGATAAATTAAACTTTTTGAGTAACATTCTTTAAATTAATCAATTTCAGCTAAATGCTCTTTGATTAAAGCTATAGCTTCCTGCAAATGATACTCTTCATCGCTAGGTAATGATAATTGAGCAATTTTTTCAACACCATTTTTTCCTATTACTGCAGGATAGCCTAAATAAATACCATATTCTTCAACATAAACGGAACAAACTGTATAAAAATATTCATCAGTTAAAACTGCACGCACTAATTCCATCGCAGCACTTGTAACTGCCCAATTAGTAAAACCTTTACCTGCAATTAATTTCTCGGCATTGCTTTTGGCTTCATTTGCAATTTCAGCTTTTTCAGCATCAGAAAATTCGTGATTAACAGTTGACCACGCAATAAAATCACAAAGTCCATGTTCACCAAGTACAAAGCCACCAATTTGCTTACTGTTTAATTCCAACTTTTCGCTAATTACTCGACGCAAGCGCACGCTATCTAGCATCGTTCCAATTCCAAATACCTTTTGCTTGGGTAAATCCGTAGTCTTTTGTAAAACAGTCGTAATGACATCACAAGGATTTGCAATATTAATGATTATTCCATTAAAACCACTGGCTTTAATTTTTTGACCAACACTTTGTGCATTGCGACTATTAATTGCTAATTCTTCACTACTACTAGTTACCTTCACACCAAAGCCTGCAATAATTAAATCAGCATCCCTTAATTTATCCCAGTCACCATAATAAACTTTAACTTCATGGTCATTGACTGGCAACGTATCTAACAAGTCAATAGCTTCAGCCTGCATTTTGGCTTCATTAACATCTAGCAAAACAATTTCATCACAGTAGCCATGAGTAAAAAGGTTAAACGCTGCAGTTGCACCAACATTTCCTAGACCAATAATCCCTACTCTTCTCATAACCATTCTCCTTTACAAATAATAGCTTATTATACTCTCATTACTAGTTTTTTCGAAAAAAAAGCTCTGAATCTTACGATTCAGAGCTACCTCTATTGGGTTAACTGGATTCGAACCAGTGCATGACGGTACCAAAAACCGTTGCCTTACCACTTGGCTATAACCCAATCGTTTGTGAGCTTTTACTTGTTGCTCAACAAATAATATAATACCCAATAATTTTATTCTCGTCAACAAAAAAATTAAAAAACTTGAAATATTCTGCTATTTCATTCCTTTAGCTGGACAATAGCTACCAGCAAATTCTACTTTATCACCATCAAAAATTAATTTAACTACACTACAATTTTCAAAATGAAAGTTAGTTTCAGGGAAAATATTTCTTACATACATTCCTAAAATTGCTCCGTGACCAACTGCAATTGCGGTTTCTCCATCTGCAAGCTGTTTTTTAATATATTCAATAGCTCTTTTCATTCTATCTACGGCCAAAAAGTCTGCTTCCATAGTAGGATCTGCCACACTTCCATGATTCCATGGTAAAGTGACTTCATCTTGCCCCTCATAAATTCCATACCACTTCTCACGCATATCTTTCAGTCTTTCATATGACATTTTTCTTTCAGTAATAAATTCTAACGTATCAGATGCTCTTTCTTGAGTTGAGCAAAAGGCTTTATCAAATTTTATCCCATTTTTTCTAAAAAAATCACCTGTAACTTTTGCTTGCATTTGTCCTAAGACTGTTAGAGGTGAATCTACCCTTCCTTGAACTTTGTGATAATAATTAAAAACAGTCTGTCCATGACGAACTAAGTAAATTGTTTTACTCATACTTCTCTCCTATTAAGTATATTACAAACATAAATAGTACCATAATTTTATCCCAAAAAGAAAAAGGACTCCTCAAGGAGTCCTTTTATTTATATTTGTTCAGAATAAATTCAAAAATATTAGTACCAACCATTAGCTAACCAGAAGGCCTTAGCAGCAGTCCATGAACCATAACGGCTGTATACGTAGTTATCAGCAACCTTTTCTTGGTTAGTAGCTGATAAGTCACCATTCAAGTAACTGATTGAAAGTTGGTATTTACCATAGTATTGACCGTTTTGTGCAGTGTAAGAACCACCAGATTCTTTATTTGCAATCCAAGCTTTAGCATCTGCTTCAGAACCAGTTGCAGTTGAAGTGTATGAACTAGTTGTGCTTGTTGTAGTTGAAGTTGAACTAGTTGTTGAGGCTGAACTGTAGTTATTTGAAGAAGCAGCATTTGCATAACTAGCTGTATTAGCAACTTGATTTGATGCTTGAGTAGATGAAGAGTAGCTACTGCTTTGTGAAGCCACTTGATTAAAAGCTACATATGGGTTGACACTATTAAGACCAGCTTTAGTCCATTTGGCTTCAATCCATTGTCCACCACCTAAATCATACCATTTGTTGCCTTGACTATCATATGCAGTTTCAAAGACTTTCCAACTAGTTGCATGTTGAAGCTTGTTATTGTTCTTCAATTGTGGATTATCTGGATTGTCCCAAATTGCAATACCATATCCTGGAACATAGTTAATAGTTACAACATCAGTATCATTGTTAACAATAGTTGCAGCGTGTGCAGTATTTGATTTCAAGTTAGTTGCCATTACACCAGTTAAAGTAACTGCTGCAACTGCCATAAATTTCGTAAATAATGAATTTAATCTGATAGACTTTGCGTTTTTCAAGAATAATCTCTCCTTAATAATAACTTTTCTCGTCTGTCAAAATTTCGTCTGTCATTCAATTGACATGATATATACTAGCAGGCGAATATTTCAGAAAAGTTACACAGCTATAGATAGATTATTAAAAATATTATGTCTAATGTTACAATTTGAAATATTTGTAATATTAAATATGGCTTTATTCATCTTTTTGCGAGATTAGAATTACAAAAATTACAAAACCTAACTATTTATTACACAATTATTTATTAGTAGTCGTTAAATTCAGTAAAATGATGCCAATGATAATCATAATTATAGCCAGTACTGTAATCAGATTAGTTTTTTCTTTCCATAATATTATCCCAATTACTGTAGTAATAACTATTCCTACTCCTGACCAAATAGCGTATGCGACTCCTAAACTAATTGTTCTTAAACACTTAGAAAAGAAGAAATAACATGAGGCATAAGAAAATAATGCCAGCAACCCCAAAAACAATTTTGAAAAGCCATCAGATGCTTTCAACAATGTAGTACCTATTAATTCACCAATAATCGCTATCAACAAATAAACATATTCCTTCATACTATCACCAGCTAGTAATTATGCCAGAATATGTATTAAAAGCCTAGATTGCACCCTAGTTTGTTTTTTGCTATAATTTTTTGTTAAGCTGATTTAGCTCAGTCGGTAGAGCATCTCCCTCGTAAAGAGAAGGTCGCCAGTTCGATTCTGGCAATCAGCATTAAGTCGTTGAAAAAATAATAATTTCGAATTATAATATTAATGTACGCGTGGTGCTAGTTAAATCTTTCTAGACAATAAGCCAAATTATAAGCTAAAATTGCAATTTCCAACCGGCTTTG
>NZ_SDGL01000011.1 GCF_007095465.1 Lactobacillus mulieris | reverse complement strand
ATTACTATTTACAAGTCGAGTCTAACAAGATTGGACTTTTTTATTAACTAAAACGATTTAACTAGCACCACGCGTATAATCATATATATTTAAAGCAAATACCATTGGGGAGAAAGAGAAAGATGGCACTATTTAAAAAAAATAAAAAACAAAATATAGACAATTCAAAGGATTCGAGTGTAAATTCAACTGAAAAAAGTTCTTCGAAAATCCAAACTAAGTCTTCAATTTTTAAATTATTTCACATAAAGGATTTAAAAAAAGAAATTGTTGACTTAACAAAAGAAAACCAATTACTCAAAGAAAAAGCTGACATTAGACTATCAATAAAACAAATGCAGCCAGAGCAACTTGATAACCTCATTAAGGATAAAAATGAAGAACTTAATAAATTAGATACTATAATTATTCAAAAGAAAGATAAAATTAAGAATCATGACAAAAAAATTGCTAGGCTAACAAGCCGACTAAAAGAATTAAATGCTAAAATTATTGATGTTTCAGATGAAATAAAGTATGAATCATATGGTCTTTACAAACCAAAATATAATTTTGCAAATTCTAGTACCTATAAAGGAAAACTTTCTGAGATTAGAGCTAATCAAAAATTGATGATTAAAAATGAAGTCGCAGCTGAAATCATTCATCAAATGACATTAAATGATTCAGTATCTCAAGGGAAAAAATTGCAAAAAAAGAATATTAAACAATTACTACGCTCATTCAACGGTGAATGCGAAGCTGCAATAAATAAAGTCACAAAGTCTAATTTTACTACAATAGAAAAAAGAATTAATCGTTCATTTGAGCAATTAAATAAGTTAAATGAAGAAAATAGTATCAGAATAACTGCAGAATATTTAGATAGTAAAATAGATGAGGCTCGCTTAGCTTTAGAATATGCTTTGAAGAAAGAAGAAGAAAAAGAAATTCTTAGAGAGCAACGACAAAGAGAGCAAGAAGAGCGTCAATTACAACGCGAATTAGAAAATGAACGTAAGAAATATGAAAAAGATGAATCTCATTTCCAAAAAGCCGAAAGATTAGTTGAAGAAAAAATAAAACAAACAACAAACGAAAGCGAACTTATTTCATTAAAAAATGAATTGCAACAATTACAAGCTAAGTTAGCTACTATTCAAGAAAAGAAAGAAAAACTCGAAAATCGAGCAGCTAACCCAACTGCTGGCTATGTATATATTATTTCAAATGTAGGTTCTTTTGGAAAAGACATATACAAAATCGGAGTGACACGTCGATTAGATCCGATGGATAGAATTAATGAACTTGGTAGTGCTTCGGTTCCATTTAAATTTGATGTCCATGCTTTAATATTTAGTGACCAAGCCTATCAACTTGAAGCTGAACTTCATAATTATTTCGACAAACAAAGAATTAATAAAGTGAACAGACGAAAAGAATACTTCAATATAACAATCAATGAAATCAAAAAGGTGTTAAAAGAACACAAGGATCTTACTTTTGATTTTCATGAAGTTCCAGAAGCTTCTGAATATCGTGATTCTCTTTTAATTGAAAAAAATAATTAAAAAAGAAAAGCTCAAGACAAATATATCAATATTAATCTGATATATTTTATGTTCTTGAGCTTTTTATTCTAAAATAGATAATTTTCGATAATTAACAAAAAATAAGGCTTAGGGCAATTACCCTAAGCCTTAATATTACTGGTGATTCGGGTGAGATTCGAACTCACGACCCACGGTTTAGAAGACCGTTGCTCTATCCAGCTGAGCTACCGAACCGCATCAGCAACATAAATTATTATATGTGATTGCTTTTTATGTGTCAACTAAAATTTGATAAAATAATTTGATAATATTCTTCCCTATTACCAATTAAATTGTTTTCTAAATTCTTCAAAAAATATTACTATATTATTAAATGATTCCTAAAGGAGATACGCTTATGAAATTTTATGGATATCGTCGTTGCTCTACCTCAAATAAGGCACAAAAATATCTTGATGAACATAATGTCGATTACGAATTTGTAGACATTACCCAAAATCCACCAACTGAAGCTGAATTCCAAACTTGGCTTTCAAAGTATCAGGATCGTGGCTTACGCTACTTTTTCAACACTAGTGGCCAACATTATCGTCAATTGCATCTCAAAGATAAACTCGATTCAATGACTCTTGAAGAGGCAAGTAAATTACTAGCAAGTGATGGTAAGTTAATCAAACGTCCCTTAATCACAGATGGTGAAAACTTATCCTGTGGCTTCAAAGAAGATGTTTATCAAAAGTTATGGCTTAAATAAGGAGAATATTTATGAAATACAACCAATATGCCCTTGTCAAAACTGACTTTGATCAAAAAGTAAAAGAATTAACTGAGATTAAGTTTTTACCAAGTGATTATGTAGATTACTCATTCGTCGATTTATTTAAATACTTGTTTAAACAAGCAATCGTTGAAGCAAAAACTGATGCCAGCAAAGAAGCCAAATTAGCAGAATTTGCGGTTAATGATAAAACTAGTTTGGCAGATTTTTTAAAAAACAATCCTAGCCAAATTACAGCTGATGAGTTCTATTGTGCGGCATTGCAACTACTAGGCTATCATGTGGTTTACGACTATGCATTTGATAAGCCAACTAGTTTAATGAAGAAAAATGCTCTACCTATTTTTGGAGATATTACTAACAAAAACGACTTAATTTCGGCCTTTTATCTCTTATTAAACACTCGTGCTAAAAATGGTCAAACCTATCTTGATGTCATAGCAGGACGTGGTTACTTTACCCAATTTTATGGTCAAAATAAGTTCATGTTCTTTAACGGTAAAAGTCTTCCTGTTTTCGACACTAGCAAGGTAATTCGGGAAGTTGTCTATGTTGAAAGTGATTTAGATACAGATCAAGATGGAGAAAGTGACCTCTTGCAAGTCACTATTTTTAGGGTACCTGAATCAAATGCTGGCCTTAAAGTTCCAGCTTTATACACTGCGGACCCCTACTTTGGCGGAATTATTGACAACGTTAAACGCAACCACAATGTTGATGAAAATTTAAGTGATGCAAGTTCTTGGTCTAACCCACAATACAAGGCAATGCCGACCGTCCCTGCTAAAAAGCCAAGTGGAGATACTAGTCAAGCTAGTGAAGAAGCAGTTCACAAAGCCGCTTACACCTTAAATGAATATATGCTGGCTCGCGGATTAGCTAATGTTTATGCTGGCGCAATTGGTACCCGTGGTAGCGATGGTTTAAGAATTACAGGGGCACCAGAAGAAACTGAAAGTGCCAAAGAAATCATTGAATGGCTTCATGGCGACCGCATTGCCTATACTGACCGCAGCCGTCAAACTGAAATTAAGGCTGACTGGTGCAACGGCAATGTCGGAATGACTGGTCGTTCTTACCTTGGTACTTTACAAATTGCAATTGCAACAACTGGCGTTGCAGGACTTAAAACAGTTGTTTCTGAAGCTGCCATTTCATCTTGGTATGATTACTATCGTGAACACGGTCTAGTTGTCGCTCCAGAAGCTTGCCAAGGAGAAGATTTAGATTTACTAGCTGAAACATGTCAATCTAATCTTGGGGATGCTGGCAGTCGTCTTAAGGTCCAAGCAAAATATGACCAAATGCAAAAAGATTTATTAGCTAAGAGTGATCGAACCACGGGGCAATATTCAGATTTCTGGGAAGCTAGAAACTACCGCCACCACACTGATGGCATCAAATGCTCATTTATCAGTGTCCATGGACTTAATGACTGGAATGTTAAACCTAAAAATGTTTACAAACTTTGGCAAAAAGTTTCTAAATTACCAATTGCCTCTCACCTTTTCTTACATCAAGGTCCTCACTATAATATGAACAACTTAGTTTCAATTGACTTTACAGACTTAATGAACTTATGGTTTGTTCATGAACTCCTTAATATTGAAAATGGAGCACTTACTCAATGGCCAAAAGTAATGATTCAAGACAACTTAGAGGCCGACACTTGGCATGAAGAAGAAAATTGGACAGATGATGGTAATGAAACGGTTTACTTCTTAAATGATGATATGACTTTAAATAAAAACCTTCCAGGCCACACTAAAAAATCCTTTACCGACCTTGGTGGCAAAGAATTTAAAGCAGCTAAAATTTCTGAATCAGCCTGGGAATATCAATTTATTTGTGGAGAAGAAAAATGGACTAAAGCCAGCCTCCGCTTCACTAGCGATGAATATGCACACCCGATTACCATCAATGGCCGTCCGCGTGTCCGCATTCGCGTTAGTGCAAGTCTAGCTAAAGGGCAATTATCTTGTGCCTTAGTTGAACTGGGCAAGCGTAAACGCCTAACTGCCACACCCAAATTCATTATGCCTGGTGGTCAAGAATTAGGTTATCGCTTCGGTGTTGATACCTTGCAAGAGTTTATGCCAGATAAAGAAACAAAAGCTAAGTTAATCTGTAAAGGCCATATGAACTTACAAAACTATCAAGACATGAAACATCCAAGCCAGATAGAGGCTAATCAAATGGTCTATTTAGACTTTTTACTTCAACCAACTTACTACAAGATGCCACGAGGCAGTCGATTAGCATTAATTGTTTATTCAACTGACCAAGCAATGACTAAGCGTCCATTAGAAGAAGAAACTTATACTATTGATTTAGCCCACAGTGAATTATCTTTCTGGCAGAAATAAACTATTAATAAATTTATGCTTATTTTCTGTAAATTTATTAATATATCAATATATTTTATTGCGAAAATGATATAAATATAGTATTCTAATACGCGGACACTTGCCTGTATTCTTTATAGGAAAGACGTCCACTTATTCCTAAATCAGAGCCACTCACCGTAATTGGAGAGTGGCTTTTTAGGTATAGAGAATACAATATAAATTCAATAATATTTTTAGCAAATACAATTTTTAGATTATATTTACTTTTTTCTTTACTATTTAGCTAGTAATTAAAGCGCTTTCCAAGGATGGGGGCCTGTATAATTAAATTAGGAAAAGTTATATCAAAAGATGTGGACAAAATGTTATTTCAATTTCTTTACATCATCCCTTGCATTCTTATTGTATCCGCAGTCCTTACACGAACTTTCCTTGCTACAAATACCAATTTAAAGGTTAAGGATTTACTGCCAGGTATTAAAGTAAGCATATTATTTGGACTCTTTAACTTAATCTTAGTTATCGCTGTTAAAGTTTTAACTAGCTTAACTTATACTTCTTTACTAATAATTGATGGAGTAGTTTCATTAATAGCTATGACTCTTATTTTAATTTTTGTAATTAAGCAACATCGCAATTATGCAGGCATCATGTTTTTTTCAATTGGCTTGCAACTGATTGCTTGGGGCAATCTAGCTAGTGAAGATGCTTTATTACTTTTAATTCCTTATCTAGCAATTTTGGGATTTGATTTAATCTTCGCATTATTTTATGGATTTCATAAAGAAGGCACTTGGTTTTGGAAATGCAGTTTAGAAACTAAAAATGCCTTTTTCAAACAAATTTCCCCTGTTATTCCATTCTTATATTAGTAACAAAAAAGTCATCGGGATTTTCCGATGACTTTCTTATTTTCACTTTAATGTTGATCAATCGCTCCATTTAGCCGCTTGCGATAAACAAAGTAAACAATTAAAACTAAGGGTACTAAAATCAATTGCACCAAATAGAAATATTGAATTGGCAAATAAGTATCAATGAATCCAGCAATAATTGGTCCAAAACTCATCCCCAAGTCAATTCCCATATAAAAGGTCGAACTAGCTAATCCTTGTTCTTCAAGTGGTGCTAACAATAACGCCGTTGACTGCAAAACCGAATATATAATTCCATACCCCACAGTCATTCCAATTGCGGCAAGCCCCATCATTAAGTCATTAGTCATAATTGCTAATATAAATAAATAAAAGAACATGCTAGCTGCCGCAACATAAAGCCAAACTCCAAACCTTACAGTATCAAAAAAGTTCTTTAATACAATCCGCAGTACTAGTAAAACAATCGCATAAATTACAAAATACATCCCCACGTGAATATCAAGATGTTTTTGCTCAGCATAAATCACAATATCAGCCTGGGTAATAAAATACGGAATTGCAAATAAAGCAGTCAAAATTGTAACAGGAAAAGCATTTTTCTGAACCAACTTAAACTTTTTCTTTAGTTTATTTTTTCTTACCTTCGGCATGGCATGATTTTCAACGAATTGAATGACGATAATCATCAAAATGCTGGCTACTGCTGCCAAAATAAATGAATTACGATAACCAATTGTATGGTATACATCAATAGCAATTGCTGGTGCGATTGCCATATCTAACGCATTCATTAAGCCATAAAAGCCCATTGCTTGTCCAACATGACTTCGCGGAACAAGCGCACCAAGCCAAGTAGTCATACATACTGTACATAACACAAAGCCAGTTCCATTTATTAATCTGAATAATAAGAGCAACTCACTATTAGGTGTGATTACATATCCAATAATTCCGATTGCAATCAATATTCCACCAATTAAAGACAACCGATATTTTGAAAAAATATCAGTAATATTACCTGCAATAGGACGTAAAAAAAGTGAAGCAACACTCATTATTCCGACTACAAATCCGGCAAAGCTACTACTAGCACCTAAGCTAATCGCATATCCATTGATTAAGGGCGTAATAAACATCACGCTAAACATGAAGAAAAATGAAGCCGCCATTACTAAAAATACATCTTTAGTATAAACAGTTTTTCCTTTATCTTTGTCCATAATTCCTCCTAGAATTTATTATTGTTTCTATTTATATCATACCAAGATTATAGTTCTTGCTTGAATGAGTTTTAAAATTTTTGCTTATTAAATCACTATATATTTTTGGTCAGTATATCGATATATCTTTAGTAAAGTTTTCAGTTGAGAGAAAATTTGGCTGAAATTTCTATAAATTTTCAGTTTACAGAAAATTATGCTAAACATCCCATAAATTTTCAGTTCACAGAAAATTACAAAGCCTGTTCTATTACTCTCACATCAGATATAAAAAAACACCTCACAATCGTTAGACCTATACCTAACAATTATGAGATGCTTCAAAAAATCATTAATTGTACTTTTTACTTTATTTTGGTGTTTTTTCTACGGTTATTTTTCCTGCAATAATTTGACTTCTAGCTGTTTGACTCGCCTTCCATGCATTAGTAGATAAATTGCCCTTAGTAATTGAAACACCATTATGCTCTAAGCCGTAAACTAAGTGCTGACCATCAGGGAACTTACCAATATATGCTTTATCAGCAATATCTTTAACAGCATAGCCCAATCCCTTTAATACTGAAGTTAACGTACAATTATCTTTCTTACCACTACTATTAGTATATTCACCTTGAGCTGATTGATCCGAATCAACCCCAATTACCCAAACTTTATTCTTTTCGCTTCTTGTTTTATTGAGATTCTTGGCTTCTTGAAAAACTCCATTACCAGCAGTTGCTGCTGCTTGATAAATAATATCAGCTTTTTTTGCATACATAGATTGAGCAATTGCTTTAGCCTTGTCAGTTGAAGTGAAATCTCCAACATACTGATCTAAGATTGTGATATTTCTACCTAATTTTTTAGCTGTATCACGGACCCCTTGTTTAAAACCTGCTTCAAACAAGTCTAGTACTGTCGATTTAGCTCCACCAATAAAACCAACAGTATTAGTTTTGGTAGTATATGCCGCAGCAACTCCTGCTAAGTATGATGCTTCGTTAGATTTAAAAGTTGCACTAACTACATTCTTTCGCCCTTCAATAACATCATCCATAATAACGAAATTTTTTTCAGGATATTTTTGTGCTACTGTGGCAACAGCTTCTTTTAATGCATACCCTACTCCATATAAAGTTTCAAATCCAGCACTAGCTGCTTGATTGAAGTTAGGGACAAAATCTCCTTCACTATTAGATTGAAAATATTGATATCCTCCCATTCCTTGACTAAGTTTATGTTCTTTACCAAAAGCTTTAAATCCGAGCCAAGCAGCTTCAGTAAAAGAGTGATCATCAACTCCACTAATATCCGTAATCAGGGCAATTGAATGCTTATTCTTCGCATTATTTTGACTAAGCGAACGTTTCGCACGACACCCAGATAGAGTTAATAGAATAACACCCATTAGTCCACTAGCTACTACAGCTTTGATTTGCGTCTTCTTCATCAAAAATCTCCTTCTAACATAAAAGCGAACAAATTCTATAATACGATATCTTTTTGACCGATTTTTGTCAATGCAAAATAGTAAAATATAATAACAAATATTTGCACACTTTTATATATTAAGAAACACTAGCTAGATTCGCATTGCCTATTATGATATTATTAAATAAATATTATTAAGAGGTGAAAAATGTGGAAAAATTATCATTAATGAACTTCGATTCAAATCCTAACGCTGTTCTTAATCCTAATCACGAAAATTTGGGATGCGATTTTGCTGACAAGCTTGTCTATCCTTTTGTCACTGATGAAAATTTTCAAGCTTTTTTAGCTGATAAAGATTATAAAATTGCTGCCAACTTTGAGACTTTTGCTTGCAACTTTTCTGTTTACCAAGTTCAGTATCATAATCAAACTCTTTCACTTGTTCGCCCACCTTTAGGTGCTAGTGCTGCTGTTCAACTTCTTGATTGGCTAATTGCCTATGGTGTAAAAGAAGTGCTAGCAATTGGCTCTTGTGGCGCTTTAACTTCTGGAAATGAAGGTGACTTCTTTTTACCAACTAAAGCCTTGCGTGATGAAGGCACCAGTTTTCATTATCTAGCTCCAAGCCGTTACATCAACTTAGTTAGTCCATTAGTGACGCAAGTTAAAGAGCAACTTGAAAAAAGAAGCCTGCCCTACACCGAAGTAACCACTTGGACAACTGATGGCTTTTTCAGAGAAACTAAAGCTAAAGTTGAACAGCATCTAGCTGAAGGAATATCGGTTGTTGAAATGGAATGTGCCGCAATGGCCGCTTGTTGCCAATTACGCCAGGTTCAATTTGCTCAGATTCTATACTCTGCTGACAGCTTAGCTAATTTTGAACATGATGCACGCAACTGGGGGCAAACGCGCCAAAAGGATGTCGTGGGTCTAGCTTGTGATATTTTAACAGCAATATAAAAAGGAGAGGTATAAACCTCTCCTTTTATAGTATTCAGATAGTTATTACTACATATTAGTAGTTCATGTAACGATTTCTTTCCCAATCTGAAACACTTTGAGTGTATTGAGCCCATTCAAGTTCTTTAGATTCAATAAAGCTTTGAGTTAAGTGTTCACCTAAAGCGTCTTGGATTAACTTATCTTGCTTGAAGTACTTAGTAGCATTATGCAAAGTTGAAGGTAAAGCAATAATTCCTCTTTCCTTCTTTTCTTCAGCAGACATTTCAAAGACATTTGAAGTAATTGGGGCCATTGGCATCTTAGCTTCCTTGATACCTTCAAGACCAGCCTTTAAGCAAGCTGCTAATAATAAGTATGGGTTAGCTGTTGGGTCAGCTGAACGCATTTCAAGACGAGTACCAATTTCTTCAGCATCTGGAATACGAACAAGTGGTGAACGGTTCTTGTTAGCCCATGAAATATATACAGGAGCTTCAAACCCTGGAATTAAACGCTTGTATGAGTTAACAGTTGGATTACCAACACAAGTTAAGGCTCTTGCATGGCTTAAAATACCATTTAAGAAGTAAAGAGCTGTCTTTGATAACTTGTATTCGCCATCCTTGTCATAAAAGACATTCTTGCCATCTTTGAATAATGACATATTAGTGTGCATACCTGAACCAGGTAAGCCTTCAACTGGCTTTGGCATAAAGGTTGCATGTAAGCCATGCTTTTTAGCAATTTGCTTAACAACCATCTTGAAAGTTAAAACCTTATCTGCAGTAGCAACTGCATCATCAAAGCGGAAATCAATTTCTTGTTGACCAGCACCAACTTCGTGGTGAGCTGCTTCAACTTCGAAACCAATCTTTTCCAAAGTTTCAACAATATCACGACGGCACTTAGCACCTTCATCTTCGCTAGCCATATCGAAGTATGAACTTTGATCAGTTGGCTTAGTAGTCCAGTTACCTTCACTATCTTCTTTGAACAAGAAGAATTCAGCTTCAAACCCAATTTCAAAGTTGCTGTAGCCCATATCTTTCATTTCAGCAACAACACGCTTTAAGTTGTTTCTTGGGTCACCAGCAAATGGAGTACCATCAGTATTATGAACTGAACAAATCAAACGACCAATCTTGCCGCCTTCATTATCGCCCCAAGGTAATACTGCCCAAGTTGAGAAGTCAGGGTATAAAACCATGTCACTTTCTTCGATTCGAACGTATCCATCAATACTTGAACCATCAAAACGAATTTCGTTTGCCAAAACTTTATCTAATTGACTAAGAGGAACTTCAACATTCTTTAATGTACCATTGATGTCTGTGAAGCATAAACGTAAGAAACGTACATTTTGGTCTCTAACAATTTTACGAATTTCTTCTTCAGTGTATACTTTCTTCATATTTCCACCTGTTAACATAATCTTTCTATCGTAACAAAATTGGTATAGTCCTAGAATCAATTATATTTCCTAAGAACATAGCCATATAATAGCCTTTGTTTTTTATTTTGTCAAACTGGTATAGTTATTTTATGCTAATTATATTGGACTACTTATTTTTCAAAAGTATAAAAAACATATGTGTAAGTAAGGCTAGAAAAGAAAATTGGTCTAAAAAAAAGAGCTGAAATCAGCTCTAATTTTTTATTAATATTTAAACTTTCTTAAAAAACAATTCATTAACTGCATTCATTACAGCAATTTTTACATGGGCATAAGTTAATCCACCTTGCATATATAATGCATATGGTTCTCTAATTGGACCATCAGCAGAAAATTCAATTGTTGAACCTGAAACAAAGGTCCCAGCTGCCATTACAACTTTATCTTCATAACCTGGCATATTGTATGGAACAGGGTCTACAAAAGAATCAACTGGAGAATTCTTTTGCAGCTCTTTGGCAAATTTAACCATTTTTTCTGGATCATGAAAAATAATATTTTGAATCAAATCCGTTCTAACTGCATCCCATCTTGGAGCAACTTCTAAACCCATTTTTTCTAACAGCGCACTACTAAAAACCATACCTTTTATAGCATTTACCACAGTATTAGGAGCAATGAAAAAGCCCTGCAAGAAATCTTGCATATTAGTTAAAGTAGCTCCTTCTTCTTCACATCCTGGTGCTAGTAATTCATAAGTGGCATTTTCAACCAATTGCTTTTTTCCTACAATGTAACCACCTGTTTTGGCAATTCCACCACCACCATTTTTTATCAAAGAACCAGCCATTAAATCTGCTCCATATTCTGTTGGTTCATGCTTTTCAGAAAATTCCCCATAACAGTTATCAATAAAAACAATTGCTGATGGTAAAACTTCTTTGACAAAAGCAATCATTTCTTTAATTTGCTCCACATTATAACTTGGTCTAGTGCTATATCCTTTAGATCTTTGAATTGCAACCATTTTTGGCTTATCACGAAGCAGAATTTCTTTAGCAGCCTGGTAATCAACTTGATTATTTTTTAATGGAACATAAGAAAACTTAATACCTCTTTGCATCAAGGTTCCTTGCTTATGTGGTGTAAGACCAATAACAGTTTGTAAAGTATCATATGGCATCCCGGTCAAATAAGTTAAAGTATCGCCTGCTTGTAAATTTCCTTTCATAGCTGTTGCCAATGTATGTGTGCCTGAAACAAATTGCGGACGTACTAAGGCAGCTTCAGTTTGAAATACTTCCGCAAAAATCTGCTCTAGCTTATCGCGCCCTGTATCATCATCACCATATCCATTTGTCCCTTTTAAATCAGCTTCAGCAACACTAGCATGCTTATAAGTTTCTAATACTTTGGCTTGATTATACACAACTTGTTCATCAAGCTCTGCTAATTTAGGGGCAATTAAGTTATTTACCTCTTTAACTATTTGAATTAGTTCTTTAGGATAATTATTCATTTTGCCATTGCTCTACTTTCGTTAAAATTTCTTCAAAATAATTCGGATTATTTAGAGAATCATACCAATTTACTGTTAACTTATTTCTAAAATAAGTTAACTGCCGTTTAGCATATTTTCTTGAGGCCTGTTTAAGTTTCTCAACACAAGTATTTAAATCACTTGTCCCTTCAAAATAAGGGAAAAACTCCTTATAGCCAATTGCTTGCAGAATTTGATATTCCCTAGCTCGATTTTCATAAATAAATTTAGCTTCGTCAAGTAACCCTTCAGTCATCATGATATCGACTCGCTTATTAATCCGATCATAGACTAGTTGACGCTCACTATTTAAACCAATTAATAAAGCATCATATCGTGGCTTTATTTGTACTTGTTGCTGACTAAATTTTTCTCCAGTCCGATCAATAACTGTTAAAGCTCGTAATACTCGCCGAGTATTTTCAACTGGAATCTTCTCACACGCCTGAGGATCCCTTTCTTGCAAAAGTTGCCACAACTTTTCAGGACCATGTTCAGCTAAGAAAACTTCAAACTTAGGTTCAACACTCGTTTCATATTCTCCTGGTTCTCCAAGCTGTAATTTATTAATCAAAGCATTGATATAAAACCCTGTTCCACCACAAATTATCGGTGTTTTTTTTATTTGAATTGTTTTATCAATCGCTTTAGTAGCATCTGCTACAAAGTCCTTAACAGAATATTCTTCAAAAACAGATTTCTGATTAATTAATAAATGGGGAGCAGCAGCTTGTTCTTCTTCAGTTGCCTTAGCTGTCCCAATTGAAACCTCGCGATATATCTGCATGGAATCGCCAGAAATTATTTGTCCATTTACTTGCTGAGCCAATTTAATCGCTAAGCTAGTTTTACCTACAGCTGTCGGTCCGACAACAACTATTATTTTTTGCATACCTTTTCCTTTAATAAAATGATAAATATTGCTAAAATTAAAGTAAATGAACTAGGAGGTAATTCAAAATGGCTAAAAAGTTTGGAGCCGGCTTTGTTACCGGAATGATTACTACTTTAGGTACAATTGCAGCAGGTGTTTTCACATACAAAAAGAAGGTCTTAGACCCTGCTGAACAAGAAGCTAAGCGAATTGAACAAAACCGCATTCGCGCTAACCGTAAGAGTCACTCAGCTCACTTAGGTTAAAGCAATATTTAAAATTGTTACTTAACATTATAATTATAAGTTACTAAAAAAACTTGCTGGTATTTATCCTAGCAAGTTTTTTTGTTTAATTAATATTTTGATGCCTTAGTACGACCATCCCAATTTTCTAAACCATCTTTTAGCCAAAAAATCTTTTTGTAACCGTCTTTTTGCAAAATTCTTGCGGCACGCAAAGTAATAGAACTTGCATCAGAATAAAGATAAACAGGTAAATCCTTTCTAATTTCACCATGTTGGTACTTAAACATGGTCATTGGAATATTACGCGCTCCATCAATATGCTTACGTTTAAATGGAGCACTTTCACGAACATCGATAATTTGCGCTTTTCGCATACCTGCTCGAAATTCTTCATTACTTAAAGCGCCACCAACTCTTTTAGCTTGGTATTTGTTCCATAGCCAAGAGCAAAGAAATGACAAGATAATAACTAATAAAATCGCATCAATAACTAATAAAAAAGTATTCACTATTTCTTTCTCCTCAAATTTTTCTTTATTTTATAATACCGCTCTTACGACTCTTTTTCATTCTTTTCTTCAATTTCATGTTCCCGTCGCAAAATAAGTTTTGCTGTTAAATAATCCTTTTGGCTAATTACTCCAGCATGGTGCAAATTATCCAGTTCTAAGGCCATCAGCTCAATATCCCATTTACGCTTACCAACATAAACTAAAATATTAAACTTTTTCAACAATTGTTGCACATCATATAAAGTTTTCATTATTCCGAAATAATAAATCCCATTCTCAAAGTTGCTAATATAAAAACAATTAATGCTAATGCTGCTAAAATTTTTATTGGTAATTTATAACCACGTAAGTTTTGATCTCCCAAAATTACTGTTAATAAAAATCCAGCAATTAATCCACCAACATGGCCCCAAGTATCAATTTGTGGGACATTAATATCAAACAAAAGGTTTATTACAGCTAATACAAATGATTGTCTTCCTAAATAGGCCATTCCCTCATGTGTCCGATTAGCGATACCTAATGCAATCATCGCCCCAAATAAGCCAAACAATGCAGTTGATGCTCCAGCACTTACCGCATTATCACTACCAAAAGCCAGTGTCATTAAATTACCACCAACTCCTGCTAGTAAATAAATAATTAAGAAACGTACATGTCCTAGCATTGGTTCTAAATATTGCCCCATATAAAAGAGCGTAACGCAATTAACAACCAAATGCAGTAATCCAATATGTAAAAATTGGGCGGTAAAAAGGCGCCACCACTGACCTAAAATAATAACCGCGGGGTTAAATTGCGCACCCAATTTAAATAAAACTGCTGAATCCTCTGATCCGCCATTGAATGTTTCTAAGGCAAACATTGCAACTAAAACCACAAAAATAGTATTAGTCATCGCATTAGTCTTATAATATTTTCTAATTCTTGGATTATTCATAAGTCACTATTCTTCATTCTTCCTTTTAGTTTGTCTATTACTTGGTTAAAGTAATTAATTCTCCAACTTGCTTATCAGTTACTTCAATTGGCCAAGCTGGCGTATCAAATAACATAACCGAATTAACTAAACTAACAGTTTTACAATTATGTTCAGCTAAAAAACAATCATAATAACCACCACCAAAGCCTAAACGATCATGACTTACCTTAGAAAAAGCAAGTCCTGGTACTAGCAATAAATCTAGTTGATTATTAATCTCAGTTGGATTTGCTACTTCCCAAACACCAAAGTCAGATTTTTCTAATCGGGTTTGGTCATCAAAATAAACAAAATCCATACTCTTATCATGATAACTTTTAGCTAAATAAGTTTTTATTCCCTTTTTTCTAGCTTGCTCAATAATTATTTGATTATCAATTTCAAAATCCAATGGGCAAGTTACACCGATTGTTTTCACTCCTTCAAGTAACGAATTAGCTAAAAATTTATTTTGTAATAAAATATCTTCTTCAACTTTTCGGTCCTTCTTGGCAAATTCTTTTAAACGAAGAATTTGTCGCTGTCTTAACTCTTTTTTCTTCATGTTTAACATTATAACAAAAAAACAACAGGCTTTTTAACCTGTTGTCTTAGTAATTACTTAGTTTCGCGGTGAAGCGTAGCCTTTCTTTCACGTGGGCAATATTTCTTCAAAGCCAAACGTTCAGGGTGCTTACGCTTATTCTTCTTAGTTAAGTAGTCTCTTTCGCCACATTCAGTACATTCAAGAATAATGTTATCTGCCATTTCTTCCACCACCTATTAAATTTATTTCGACTGTTCAATGATAGCATTTTTCAATAGCTTTTACCAGAAAAAATATTAGTTTTCTGCGTATTTATTTAATTTGAAGTAATCTTCAACCATTTCTTTAGCTACTTGCAATGTGTAAGTACCTTCCAAGTTAGGATCCAAACCTGGGAAAACCACTACTACAGCTAATTTTGGCTTACTTGAAGGAGCAAAACCAACAAAAGTAGTATTGATTAATTCAATTGGATCACTGCTACTATTCTTTTTCTTACTTGCACTGGCATCATAGTAAAAAGTTTGAGCAGTACCAGTCTTACCTGAAATACTTGGCTTAACATCCTTTAATGTATGGGCGGTACCCCAAGCATTGGTCCCATGTACTACACGGTACATCCCTGTTTTAATAACATTCAATTCACTACTTGTCCAAGGTATTCTAAATTGAACATTTGGTGTTTTAGAGTAATTAATTGAAACTTTTGTACCACTTGAATTAGTTTGACCAACTGATTGTACCAAATATGGTTGCATTCGATAGCCACCATTTGCAATGGTTGAAATGTATTGTGCCAGTTGGATAGGAGTATATGCATCATAGTTACCATAGGATTCGTCAAGTACTGAACCAGAAAGCAATTGACCAGATGAATTATGGGTCTTACCTTCAATACCTGAAATTTCTCCTGGTAAATCTATTCCTGTCTTTTGTCCCAATCCAAACATCGCAAAATTGCGTCTTAAAATATCAAAAGCATCAGTCGGCATATGAATATACGTTTTTGGTGTATACTTGGCATTCAACCATCTTAATGTAAGTTGCATCATGTAAATGTTACTTGATACTTCAAGGGCTGTTTCTGCATCCAATGAACTGAAAGTCCCAACTGGATAAACAGATTTCTTAACTGGTGTACCAGGTAAGTAAATTGGTGTATCTGGCAAAGTATTACTACTTGGTGTAATAACTTTATTAATTAAACCACCTGCAACTTGCGCACCCTTTACAACAGACCCCATAACAAATGATTGGTTAATAACACCTAAAGCATCATCAGTAACTTTATTAGTTTTCACATCATGGTCTAGTCCTGCTACTGCTTTAATTGCTCCTGTATTTGGATCCATTGCAATTGCAAATGCACCACTTGAATAATGAGCTGCACCTGCTGATAAGGCAGAAGAATATACAGATTTTAATTTCTTTTGTACTTTTGCTTGATATTTAGAATCAAGTGTCAGAATCAAACTTGCCCCAGCTTGCCCTTTATAGACAGTTTTAGTTTGCGTAACTGTTCCATTGGACTTAGTTGTTAATTTACTTTCAGTCTTAGTGCCTTTAAGTAAAGCTTCATATTCCTTTTCAAGATAAGAAGTCCCCACTCGGTCATTACGTGAATAACCTTGAGCTAAGTAATATTGCAAGTTTTCACTAGGTAATCCAGCTTTTTCGGAAGAAACAGATCCAATAATAGTCTTAATTGAAGATCCATTAGGATAAGTTCTCTCCCAATCAGTCCCTATTCCAACACCAGGTGAATCAGATAAATGTTCACCAACCAAAGCAACTTCTTTATCAGTTAAATTTTGATTTTTAATATAGATTGTTGACAAGCTATAAGCACCAGAAATCTTATTAAAAATCAAAGCAGCAGTCTTTTGTCTGCTAGTATAATGCTTCTTTTCTTTAATAACTTGCTTTTCTAGTGTGGAATAGACCTTTGAGTTACTTAACTCGTTTCCATCTGAATCATACTTTTGTGACTTAGGCAATTTTGCATATTCTTTAGCATAATTGCTGCTATTACCTAAATAATAAGCAGCTAGTTGCAAGTCAGTTGGTGTTTCATTACTAATAGTAATATATTGACTCAAAGCTGTAGAAATATTATAAATTTGTTTACTAGTAACTGACGAGCCCTTAGTATAAGTAATAGCGTTATTAGCCTTATTACCAACTAAAACGCGACCTTTATCATCATACATAATGCCTCGTGGAACTGCACTAGTAACCACCGTGTCATCGCTTTTTTGCACTTCTGAATGAAAACGACTACCATAAATTAATTGCAAATATGCTAGTTGTCCTATCAACATTGCGAATAAAATAAAAATGACACCTAAAATTATTTTCATTCTGATTGGCGTTTCAGCCGCTTTTCGATCAGATTTATGATTATTATTTTTTAAAAAATTCAAGAAAATCAACCTCACTAGTCAGTCAATATTTTAGCAGATAGCTTTGTGTTATGCTATGTATATCCCAATGTTAGTTTCAATGTTTTTTAAATCTTAAGTAAATGAGGAAAATGAAAATTAATTATCAAGACAAACATGTTCGTACAATTTTATATTTATTAAGTTTTTTTATTCCATTTGCAATATTTGCTGGTTACTTTGCTATGCATGGTATGCGAATCTTAACTGTTGATTTAGGTCAGCAATATATTGATTTGCTTGCGTTTTATAAAGATCACTTCTTTAATCCTGCCGCATACAGTTATAGTTTTGCAAATGGATTAGGTGGCAGTTTAATCGGAACTTTCTTCTATTATTTAGCTAGCCCATTTAATATGCTTTTACTTTTCTTCAGCAAGACTCAATTACCTATTGCTATTTATTGGATTATTTCACTTAAAGTTGGCACAATTGGCTTAACTAGCTATTATTATTTTCAAAAACATTATCAAAAGATTTATGCCTTAGCAGGTAGCAATGCTTTTGCCTTATCTGGTTATGTTATTGCCTACAACTTGAATTTAATGTGGCTTGACAGCTTAATTTTGCTGCCATTATTAATTTTGCAAATTCATCAAGTGGGCAAAAAAAACTGGTTAATTCTTGTTACTTTCCTTCTTTGGGTAACTGATTTTTATACTGGCTACATGGCTTTGGTGTTTGGCTTCTTTTACTTTGCCATTTATTTATTCAATCATCCTACTAATTGGCAAAAGAAATTACTCAATTACGTAATAAAATCAACTACCGCTACTTTATTAGCAGCCTTTGCCTTAATTCCTACTATTTATGAAATAATTAATAATAAAAATAGCAGTGCCGTCTTTAATTGGGGAATTCAATTTACTCCATACAAGCTACTAGGTAAATTTATTTCAGGTTCATATAGTTTCCATGAAATGCAAGCTGGATTACCTAATGTATACCTTACAATTTTATTTTTCCTAATTAGCTTAACTTACTTTTTAAGCCAAGAATTCAGTCTTAAAGAACGATTGAGCTACGCAATTTTATTATTATTTTTATTTATTTCTTGCTGGTTTAATCCATTAGTTCTTTTCTGGCATTTAGGACAATTTCCAACTTGGTATCCTGCTCGCTTCAGTTTTGTCATTAGCTTTTTATTAATTGAACTTGCACTCAAAGTATTGTCAAGACAAAGTAAGATTTCAATTAAGCAATTAATATTAATTGTTTTAATATCAGCTGGACTCTTTACTTGGTTATTAACTAAGAATCGATTTGATTTTCTAGATCACAATAAGGTTCTAATTAGTTTAGTTTTCGCTGTCATTGCTATTATTATTGCAGCTGCTTTACCTCTAAAAAATATCTTAGTACAAGGGTTAATCTGGGGTTTGACCATTATTGCTACAGCTTTAAACCTAAATTCAAGCTTAAATAGTATTTCTTATCAAGTAAATGAAGATTATAGCAACTTTACTGAAAATGTTGCAAGTGCTACCAATTCAATTAAGAGCCAAGACAGTAGCCTATATCGCTTAGAAAAAACTTTTTCTCGTTCTGACGATGATCCATTTAGTGATGGTTATTATGGTTTATCAGTTTTCAATTCAATTGCCAATTCTAAAATTAATAGCTTCATTAGCTATCAAGGACTAGCACATAACTCTAATGCATTTATCAATAAGTTTTCAACACAAGTATTAGATTCACTGTTAGGTGTAAAATATACCTTACAGCCTTATTATGGCGATGATAATGTTAAAAATAGTCAGAGAATGAAATACAATAATCGACTATATCGAACTGATATTAATTCAATGACATTCGGTGGAGATTTTAAGCAACTATCTTATGCAATTAACCAAACAGCCTTACCTCTTGCTTATATCTCTCAAAGAAATTGGGCTACCAATTATTTTGAAAACCAGCCTATCAAAAATCAGCAATCATTTTATACTGCTGCAACCGGTGATAAAACCAACTTATTTACTGCAATTAATCTTCCAACTGCACAATTGGAAAATGCGAAAGCTAGTGGTAATTCAACTTACCAAAAAAAGGTTTTGACCCAAGTTGCAACCATTTCATACTCTTTTACTCCAAAAACTAATAATTCCTATTACTTACAATTACCAGCTAGTTTAACAGGAAAAATTGTTTCATTTACTATTAATGGCGAAAGTGTTGATATAGATGCTCGTTATGATCAGGTCAAACTTCTTAATATTGCCAATAAACAAAAAGGCAAAAAATTAGTTCTTTCATTTACTTTATTAAAAAACAAAGTAAATTTAGCAAATATCATTATTTGGGAACTAAATTCTAAGCACCTTACTACTACTTTGACTAAACTTAAAGAGAACCAACCAATTGTTAAAGAAACAAAAGCTGGTACTATTGAAACTTCAACTTTTACAACTAGTGGCAATAAAACACTTAGAACTAGTATTCCTTACGACAATAATTGGACCATCTATGATAATGGTAAAAAAATCAACTATACTAAATTCACTAATACCTTCTTAGAAATTCAGTTAGTTAATGGGAAACATCAAATAAAATTTGTTTATGTGCCACATCAATTCTATTTAGGCTTACTATTAAGTGTAATAACTGGAATTTGCCTTTTAGCATATTATTTTTATCATAAACGAAATCAATAACAAACATTACAAAAAGAGCTGATACAACTTCGTATCAGCTCTTTCGTTCTATTGTTTAATGTTAATTAAGCTTTAACGTCATTAATAACAACATCAAAACTTCCACCTGGTGTACTGATTGAAACAGTATCACCTTTATGCTTACCAAGTAATGCTTGTGCAATTGGTGAATCATTTGAAATCTTGCCGTTTAATGGATCTGATTCATCAGAACCAACAATTGTATAAGTTTCTGGATCATCTTCACCAACTTCAGTATAAGTTACAGTCTTACCAACTGAAACTTCATTAGGATCAACACTATCAGCATCAATAACATCAGCATATTTAAGCATTTGTTCAACTTGAGCAATCCGTTGTTCTACAGCACTTTGTTCATCTTTAGCTGCATCATATTCTGAATTTTCAGATAGGTCACCATATGAACGAGCAACTTTAATTCTTTCAATAACTTCTGGACGCTTAACAAGTTTTAATTCTTTAAGTTCTGCTTCAAGCTTTTCTTTGCCTGCGGCAGTCATTGGATATGTTTTTTGTGGCATATTAATCTCCCTTTATTGATATTTCACCAGTCAATAATATTTAATTCACTAATGAAAGTCAATAGATTAACGTACTTCTACTTCTAATTGACTAGTTAAAGCTTCACTAACTGCGTTTACAGCCTTAGTTACAACTTCATCTGTTAAAGTTTCTTTTTCATTTAAGAATGTTAATTTATAAGCCAAACTCTTTTTACCAGCTTCAATATGTTTACCTTGATATACATCAATTACATCAAGTTTAACTAAATATTTACCAGCATTTTCACGAATGACATTTGCGACTTCATCACTAGTTACATTTTCAGCAACCAATAATGACATATCACGTTCAACACTTGGATATTTAGGAGCTGGCATTGATTTAGTCTCACCATCCATAAGTGGCAAGATCAAATCTAAATTAAGTTCGTAACCATATAGTTCTTTTCCACGTAAATTCTTATCAAACAAGTTAAGAAGTGGGGCAATTTGTCCAACAAAGCCCACATATTGGTCATTAATATAAATACCGGCTGTTCTAGTTGGATGCATACCAGGCAAATTAATCGCCTTATATTCAATCTTAGCAGGAGATTTAATTACAGCATCAAATAATGTTTCAACTTGACCTTTAACATAGTAAAAATCAACTTTTTCTTCAATATGTTGCCAATTTACTTCTTCTACTGTGCCAGAATATAGAGCTGCTAAATGAGTATGTTCATTGTATTCATCATTTTCATGATCATACACACGCCCTTGTTCAAAAATTCGAACTTCATTTTGTTTGCGAGCAAAGTTATAGCTAGCAGTTTCAACCAAGCTGGCCATTAAGTTTTGTCTCATTGTTGTTCTAGCTGAATTAAGTGGCCATTCAACTTTAACTGGTGCTAATGCTTTATCTCTAAACAAATATGCTAAATCTTCACTAGTTAATGAATAATTGATAGTTTCGACAAGACCTTGTGCCTCAACTAAGTGACGCAAATGTCTTACCTTTATTTCATCAGCATTGTAACCACCATGAGTTTGACCAAGTACAGGTTGAGTTGACTTAATGTTGTCATAGCCATAAATTCGACCAACTTCTTCAACTAAATCAGCTTTAATTGAAATATCCCAACGTCTATTTGGAACAGTTACAGTTACTTCATCACCTGCTGATTTAGTTACAAAGTTTAAGCGATTGAAAATGGTTAAAATTTCTTCATTTGATAATTCTGTTCCCAAAATTTTGTTGAAATAAGCAAAGTTAGCTGTAATTTCACATTTAGGCTTTTCTTCATTTTGAGCATAAATAATGCCTTCGTTAACTGTACCTTCTGCATGATTTCTAAGAAGTAGTGCAGCCATGTTAAGTGCTTTTTCAGTATTATCCCAGTTAAGTCCCTTTTCAAAACGAGCAGATGATTCACTTCTTGCATCATGCCGTAAAGCAGCTTTTCTAACTAATGCTGGGTCGAAAACTGCACTTTCCAAAATCACATCAGTTGTTGAATCTGTTACTTCTGAATTAAGCCCGCCCATAACACCTGCTAAGGCGACTGGCTTAGTTCCATCTGTAATGACAATATCTTCAGAATTTAATTCTAATTCATTTTCATTAAGTAAAGTTAATTTTTCACCCTTTTTAGCTAAACGAACTTCGCACTTACCAGAAAATGCACTAGCATCATAGGCATGCATTGGTTGACCCGTTAAAAGCATAACGTAATTAGTAGCATCAACTACATTGTTAATTGGGCGAATTCCGGCATTCCATAAACGTGTTTGAAGCCAAAGTGGACTTGGAGCAATTTTTACATTTGAAACTTTTCTCATTAAGAATTTTGGTGCGAGCTTTTTATCTACACTAACACTTAATTCATTTGTCCAATCGCTTCCGTCACCCTTTAAAGCGACATCTTCAATGTTAGGCTTTTGATCAACAATTGCACCAACTTCATATGCTGCTCCTTCCATAGAAAGAGTGTCAGCACGGTTAGGAGTGATATCAAAATCTAAAATGTAATCGTCCATACCTAAGGCTTCATAAACATCAGTCCCTGGTTTAATTGCTTCAGGAAATACAAAAATTCCATCAGCAAATTCTTGTGGTACAACACTATCGCTAAAACCAATTTCTTGTAAACCACAAAGCATCCCATTTGAAACAACACCACGAATTTTACCGCGCTTAATCTTTTCATTACCAGCAATTCTAGCTCCGTGCAAAGCAACAATAACATATTCGCCCGCAGCAACATTGGGTGCTCCACATACCACTTGAATTGGTTCATCTTCACCTACATCAACTTGAGTAATATGTAAATGATCAGAATCTGGATGCATTTCACATTCTAAAACGTGACCAACCACTATCTTTTTTAACCCTTCCATAGGGTGGTCAACTGATGCTATTTCGATCCCAGTTCTAGTGATTTTTTCTGCTAACTCATTAGGATCAATATCTAACTTTAGAAAATCTTGTAACCATTTATATGAAACTAACATCTAGTCTTCCTCCTGACGAAATTGTGTTAAGAATCTAATGTCATTAGTATAGAAATCACGAATATCATCTACACCATATTTCAAAATTGCAAAACGGTCTAACCCTAAACCAAAAGCAAAGCCACCATAAACTTCCGGATCTAAACCGGCATTTCTAATAACATTAGGGTGAACCATTCCTGCACCTAATACTTCTATCCAACCAGTATATTTACATACTGGACATCCCTTACCATCACAATTGAAACAAGAAACATCCATTTCAACACTTGGTTCAGTAAATGGAAAATAACTTGGTCTTAACCGGGTTTCTCTATCTTGACCAAAAACATGTTTTGCAACTGCTTCTAAAGTTCCTTTCAAATCTCCCATGGTAATGTTTTTATCAACAACTAGCCCTTCCATTTGAGCAAATTGATGTGAGTGAGTTGCATCATCATCATCACGACGATAAACCTTACCTGGTGAGATCATCTTTAAAGCACCATTTTCAAAATTATGTTTTTCCATTGTTCTAGCTTGAACAGGAGAAGTTTGGCTTCGTAAAAGATGACCTTCATCAACAAAGAAAGTAGCTTGCATATCACGAGCTGGGTGATCCTTAGGTAAGTTAAGCATTTCGAAATTATAATGCTCTGTTTCAATTTCTGGTCCTTGAACCACTTGAAAGCCCATACCAATGAAAAATCTTTCTAAATCATCTTGAATAATTCTAATTACGTGCTTAGAACCAAGACGAGTTTTTCTACCTGGTAAGGTAACATCAACTGCTTCCGCCTTTAATTTTTCAGCAACTAACTTTTTCAAAAGATCTTTTTTAGCATCATCAAGTTTTTGATTAAACAAGTCACGTAATTCATTAACTCTTTGACCAACTTCTCGACGATTTTCAGGCGCAACTTCCTTCATTGAGTGAAGAATTTCAGTTAATTCTCCCTTTTTACCAACTAAAGTTACCCGTACATCGTTTAACTTCTTTTCATTTTCAGCTTTTTGAATTTGTGCTAAACCTTCATCACGTAATTTAGCCAATCTTTCAAATAAATCCATACTGCGTCCCTTTCTAAACAAAAAAAGCTTCGCCCCAACAGGGACGAAGCTTCGCGGTACCACCCTCGTTTAGGGATAGAATATCCCTACACTTAACTTTCGATAACGGGAAATACCGGAATTGATTAAAATTCAACTTACAAGGTGAAATTCATAAGCCATAACTTAGATTAATCTCAGCTAAATAATCCTCTCTGTTAAGTAAAAGAACTTACTACTAGTCTTGCTAAATGTTTTTATCTTTATTGTTATAGTTAGTATCTTAAAACTTTTAGCAAAAACATGCAACTAGTATTCTTTATACTTCCCATCGATCAGCCCACTCATGAACTTGATCAAATACAGGCTTTAATTCTGCGCCTTTTTTAGTTAGCTTATAAGTAATAATACCTGAATCTGAAACTGAGCGCTTAACAATCTTTAATTCTTCTAATTCTTTTAGTCGTTCAACTAATACTCGATCTGAACAAGCATGAACCGCATTAGCCAAGTCTTTAAAACGCATCGGAGTAAAACTACATAATGAGCTAATAATTAATCCATTCCATTTTTTACCAATAAAAGCAAAGGCATTGATAAAATGTTCGCAGTTTTCAAACTTATTGTGACAGCCTTGGCAACCATCTTTTTCTTGAGAAGCAGTTGACATATGTCTTCCTCCTTTAAATTTGTTGTTAATATAATTATACTTGCTTTCACTTACTAATTACAAGTGAGAAATTTAAGCAAAGTGATAAATCATAATACCTGCTGCAATTGCTGCATTTAATGATTCGGCTTGACCCTTTATAGGAATAAATAATTTTTCATCAGCCAAATTTACAGCATCCCCACTTACACCATTAGCTTCATTTCCAATAATTAAAGCCAATTCTTTAGTTTTTTCAAAATCAGGCAATTCTTTTGCTTCATCATCTAAAACTGACGCATAAACCGGAATATAATTTTCTTTAAATTGCTCAATTGTTTTTAAAAGGTCCGCTTTGATGATTGGAATATGGAATTGACTTCCTTGCATTGCTCTTTGTGTTTTAGGATTGTATAAATCAGCACAATTTTCTGATAATACTACCCCATTAAAACCAGCTGCATCTGCCGTTCTAATAATTGTACCAATATTACCAGGATCAGCTAATGAATCAAGTAATATCCATTTACCAAAATTAAAAGTAAAATGCTTAGGTTGATTTATTTTTAAAACCATAAATACATCTTGCGAATTAGTTGTTGCACTAAGATGCTTAGCAACTCGCTCATTAATTTGAATTAAGCGTTTATCAGTTAAGTCTAAGTGGTATTGAATACTCAACTTTTCAAAAGCAGCTTGAGTAGCTAATAAATACTTAAAATTAAGTTTACTTTTAAAAGCTTCATCTACTAGATGAAAACCTTCAATTAAATAAAAGCCTTCTTGTTCACGATATTTTTTCTTATTTAGCTTAGCTAAATTTTTTATTGTTTGATTTGTTGTTGATGTAATTTTTTGCATGTCATTCTCCTTAGTTCACTACACTATTTTATGTTAGAAGTTTAAAATATTAAATAGTAGATTGTATTCATAAGGAGAAAAAATTATGGAAACAAGAGAAATTCATGTATACGGACTAGTTCAAGGGGTCGGATTTAGATGGTGTACTCAAATATTAGCAAAGAAGTTTTTCTTAAAGGGCTGGGTAAGAAATGAAAATGATGGTAGTGTAACTATCCTTGTTCAGGGGAAAGATTATATTTTAGAAAAATTTATTCAAGAATTACCATCTGCCCAAGGTCCTACTGCAAGAATTGATAAAATTGAACAAAAACAGTTGACAAATGTGGCACCTTTGACCCGTTTTACGGTAAAATATTAGCAAGTTGTTTTATTTAAAACAGAGAATTTATAGAAATTAAGTGGTGTATTTAATTAATGAAAAAAAACAAAAAAATCTTACTGTTAGTTAGTTTAGTGGCTATGTTAGCAGTTATTCTAACTGGTTGTGCTGCTTACAAGACTGGTGCAAACGCTGCACCAAAAGGTGGCTTTTTTGGGTTAATCTATCAGTTTATTGGTATCCCAATAAGAAATATTATGCTAGCAACTGAAAATGCCATCGGAGGTACAAATGGTGCTGGTTGGGCAATTGCAATTATTACAGCTGTAATTCGTTTTGTACTATTACCTTTAATGCTTTCAAGTTCTAAAAAGTCAACGATTCAGCAAGAAAAGGTTAGTCGCTTACAAGACCAATTCAAACTTATCCAAGACGCCTTAAAAGATCGTTCTTTAACTCCTGATAAGCAAATGCAAATCAGCCAACTTCAACAAAAAGTTTACCGTGAAAACAATTTAAGTATCACTGGTGGAATTGGCTGTCTACCATTAATTGTTCAATTTCCTTTCATGATTGGTATTTATCAAGCAGTAGCCTATTCAGATGCTCTATATAAATCAAGCTTTTTCGGAGTATCACTTGGTAAGCCATCACTACTTTTTGCAATTGTCGGTGCACTATTTTACTTAGCTCAAAGTTTATTAATGCTTCGTGGAGTTAGTGAGCAACAACGAGCAGCAATGCAATCAACTATTTTTATTAGTCCATTAATGACATTATTTATTTCAATGTCTACACCAGGTGCATTGGGTCTTTACTTCTTAGTTGGTGGGATAATTGCTTTAATTCAACAAGTAATTGTAACTTATATTATCTTACCAAGAGCAAAAGCCAAAATTGATGCTGAACTAAAAGAAAAGCCAATGAAAGTAGTTGTAACAAAAGAAATAATTGACGATATTATTGGAAATGATTCCGATAATTCTGTTAACTCATCAGACTCAACTAGTTCTACAGAAGAAGAATTGCGTAAAAGAAATGCTGGAAAGCAAAAACGTGAAAATAAGTAAAAAAATAAAGCCTTTTGGCTTTATTTTTTTTACTCTAAATCCAGCCCTTATTTCGTGCTAAGTTAAGTGCTTCCAATCTTGATGATGTTCCTGTTTTACTTAAGATAGAAGAAATATAGTTGCGAACTGTCCCTTCTGATAAAAATAATTTTTGAGCTAGTTCTTTGGTGGTAGCTACTTGTTCCAACATTTTTAAAATATCCATTTCACGATTTGTTAAGGGGTTATCTACTTCATTTAAAACACCACTTACCAGCTTGGGATCAAAGACTGTATTCCCATCTAAAATAGCCCTAATTGCCTTTACCAGCGAATCACTTGGACTATCTTTTAAGAGGTAGCCATCAACTTTTTGAGCTAATGCTTCTTTAAAGTAATTAGCTCGAGCAAAGGTAGTCAAAATAATTATTTTTCCAGGATAGTTCTGCTCACGTAACTCTTTAGCAATTTCTAAGCCACTTTCTTTCGGCATTTCTATATCTAGTAATGCAACCTCAACCTTTAAAGTGATGATTTTATTTGCAACATCTTCACCCGTCAAGCTAGTTCCTACAACTTCAAAATCATCTTCTAAATCTAACAACATCTTCAAGGCTGAATTTAACAATTCTTGATCTTCAGCTAAAAATAACCGTGTCATAACTACTCCTTAGGAATACTAATACTAATTTCAACACCATTTTTGTCAGAAATTGCAAAGCTTCCTTTTAATTTTTCAGTTCTTGTTTGCATCCCACTAATCCCAAAATGTTCACGACTAGTATTAGCTTTATTTTTAAATCCAATTCCATTATCTTTAATTCTAACAAAATAATTATTAGAATCTTCATTAAAAGTAATTCTAACTAAATTACCATGGCTATATCGAATCGCGTTGGCAATAGCTTCTCTAATAATAAATGATAACTCATTTTGGATATTATCAGGCCAAGTAAAGGCTTGTGCTTGATTTTCGGTTGTCAAATCAAATTTGGCATTTTCTAGATTTTCACTTTCAACAGCTAAGACCTGAACTAACTTTTGCTTACGTAAATCAGCTACGATTTCCCGAACGAGATTTAAATTATCCCTCGCATTCTCGCCAATTTGCTGAATTTGCTTCTTGGCTAAGTCTGGTTTTTTATCAACCAGTTTCTCTGCCAAATCAGCATTAATGGCTAAAGTTGAAAAAACTTGTCCTAAATTGTCATGAAGTTGCCCAGCAATGCGATCACGTTCAGATTGCTTAATAATAATTGATAATCTTTCATTATCTTGTTTTAACACGAATCTTTTTCTTTGAGAAACAGCGAAAGAATGAGCAAAAAAGACGCAAGAGTATGCAAAAAGCAAGCCAAAAAACAAATTAATATCAAACCCCTGCTTAATAACCGTATAAACTGCACATGCTGTTACAGAACTAAGATAGATTACTACTCTATTTTTGAAAATATGGGGTTTAATTTCACTAAAACCAATACAAAAACCTGCAAAAATAAAATTATAATAATATTGATAATTAATAACCCATAATGCCGCAATTGCAATCATGGCAGTAATTTCCCAATCATAATTTGGGATTTCTTCGCCATATGAATCACGATAAAATTTAGCAAATGGTATTAATGCTAAAAAACAAACCCAGTCAAATAAGTTTTTTATCGGTAATGCAGCAAAAACTGCAAAAAATAAAAACAATAAATAGTAATAAGGCATTGCCCCATACTTTTTTGGAAAAAGGACATGCCTATTAAGAAATTCTTTCAATATTTTACTCCTTGGCTATTAAGCTTTACGCCCCTTATTTTTGACAACTAGTCCTAAGATTAAAATTAGCACAATTAGCCAGACGAATAAAGTTTGTAATTGATTACCACTCATATTTTGCTTTAGTAATAAATCTAAACTTAATTGAGAAGCTGGATACCCTGGCATGATTTTGCCGATTTTTTGTAAATAATCAGGCATCATGCTCAAAGGCCACCATAGTCCCGACAAAATTGCAATTGTAAACATAAGTAAGTTTGCCAATGCACCAACTGCATTTTCATCGCCAACAAAAGAAATTAAGACTCCTAGTAAGGCAAAAGGTAAACATAAAACTGGTACTGCAACCAGTAAAACAAGCCAATTTTCTAAAGATAAATTAACCTTATTAATAAAAACGCCAACTAATGCTACTGCCGAAACAGCAATTATATTCATAAACTCAAATACTAAAAAAATATTTGCATAATAACTGTTTAAACTAGTTGGGGATAATTTAACAAATAGTTTGAAACCTTTTTTATCGTCACTTGATAAAATTCGAGAAAGTGTTGATAGCGAATTTATTAAAATACCATAAACAATCATACTTACTAAAAAGCGCTTATTCCAACCTGCAGGTGCATCAGTAATTGCTACTTTGGTATAAATTAAGTAAAAAACTGCAGGTAAAGAAATTATGAAAATAAAGAAGAAGGGGTTTCTAAGTAAAAAACGCTTTAAATTTATCTTCAATTGATAGGCAAAATTATTCATTATTAATCCTCCATCCATTTTTTCATTAAGTTTTCGAGATTACTTTGAGAGATTTCAAGGTTTTCCACTTGATTGAGATATTTGATAAAGCTTGGTAAAAATGCATTCAAGCCATTAACTTTTAAAACATAGTGATTGTTATTTTCGTTAATATCAACAACTGCAGGTAAATTAACAAAGCTAACTTTTTCAAGTTGACTAACAAAGCTAACTTTAACAGTTTGATTTTGCTTTTTCATTTGCTCTAAACTGCCATCAAAAACTAGTCGGTGATTGTTAATAATCAAATAACGTCCTGCGACTTTTTCAAGTTCTTCTGGGTAGTGACTTGTTATTAAAAAAGTTGTCCCTAGCTTTTTAAAACCATTTATCTTTTGCCAAAATTCATTTCTAGCTTCAACATCCATTCCTGCTGTAGGTTCATCAAGGAAAACCAGCTTAGGGTTTCCTGCCATTACAATTGCAAAAGAAACCCGCTTTAGTTGTCCACCAGATAGTTTATCCGTGTATTTATCTAGTAAAGCACCGATATTAGCCAATTCAACTAATTTATCAAAAGGCATTGGACTTTTATAAAATGATCTAGCTAAGTTTACCGCTTCTTTGACTTTAACTCGATCTAAGATAATAGATTTTTGAGGCATCACGCCAATTAAATTTCGATTTGGTTTTGATTGACCAAAGATTTTAACTGTTCCAGTATCTTTAGAAAGCAAATCATTAAGTAACCTAATTAAAGTGGTTTTCCCAGCTCCATTTTTCCCTAATAAAGCAACAATTTCTCCTTCTTTAATTTTAAAATTAATATTGCTTAAAACAGCTTGCTCATTAAATGCTTTAGATAGATTATGTACTTCAATTGCGTAAGTCATTTTTGGCTTCCTCCTTTAACTATTTATAGTCTATCGGAGAAAGAAAACACTCTGTAGTAAGTTTCATCATAATAAACTATGACTTTTGTCATAAAAAAAGCTAGGTCAAAAACCTAGCTGTTTTATCTTATTTGCCTCTTTGGGCCTTTTCTTTTTTCTTATTTAAAAGCTTAACTTCTTTTTTAGTTAACACAGGGAATCGTAAGATAAAGTTACTTCCATTACCTAACACTGAATCAACACTAATCTTCCCATGATAACTTTGGGTTAGTTTTTGAGCGATTGATAATCCTAATCCATTACCGCCCTTTTCACGGGTTCTTGCCTTATCAACTCGATAAAAGCGGTTAAAGATCTTACTTTTTTCGCTTTCAGAAATTCCCTCACCAAAGTCTTGAACACTTACAACTACTTCACCATCTTCAACACTTGAACTAATAATAACTTCATTGCGATCAGTTGAATACTTTATTGCATTATCAATTAAAATAATCAACAATTGTTCAAAATGACTATGATACATTTGAATCATTGTATCTTCATTTAAATCATTATTAAGTCGCAAAGTAAAGTCTTGATGAACGAGTTGTAAATCACTTACTACTCTGGTTAAAACTTCAGAAACATTAGTTACTTCATTAGGATATTGAATGTCAATTTGTTCAGCTCTAGTTAAATCGAGCATTTCTTGAATTAAATGCTTCATTCTTTCTGCTTCTTGTAAACTAGCCTTTATCGACTCATCTAAAATTTGTGGATCATTTTTGCCCCAACGTTCAAGTAAAGAAAGATGTCCCTCAATTACGGCAACTGGTGTCCTCAATTCATGGGACACATCTCCAACAAATTGCTTTTGTTGCTGGATATATCCCTGAACTCGGTCAAGCATTTGATCAAAACTCTGAGCTAATTCTCCCAATTCATCATCCCGTTTCAAATCAGGAATTCTAACATCACTATTAGGGTCTTTGTTAATTTGTCTTGCAACTTTGGACATTGCATTCAATGGCCAAACAATTCCTCTAATAATGAAGTAAGATATCAAAATAAAGATTATAGTAGCTCCAATTGAAATTCCAATCATCCATGCTCTAACTTTGTCCATCATTGAATTGAAATTGGACATATCATCTGTTACAGCAATATACCCCGTAATTTTGCGATTATTGGCTGAGCGAATTGGCTGATAAATCGTCAAACTTTGTTTACCTAAATTTAATTTAATTTGTTCTTCCTTATGAGTTATATTAGATAAAAAATCTGCCTGATTTTTACCATTAGAAAAAACAACATCACCTGATTTATCAAAAATCACTACACTGATATCTTGATTTGTTAAATTTTGCAAAATATCATCACTAAAGCCATTTTCAGTCGAACTAGTATTATTATCAGCAGCTGAAATTGTTGGACCACCATTTAAAATCCTTTGTGTTGTAGGTGATAAAGTGGGAACCACATTTGAAATCTGCAATTCCTTATTAATTGAACTTAAACGATGTTCAAAATTTTCAACAACAGTTTCAGCAACTTGACGCTCTTGATTTAAAAACTGTTGGCTAACAATTGAATAAATAATTACGGAAAAAACAAGAAAAGAGACCGTAATAGTCAAAGCTACAAGACTCACCCATTTCTTGACTAATGACGTATTTTTGGTCTCTTTCTTTTTAGTTTGCTTCTGGAACTGGTGCATCGTCTTCTCTTACCATGTAACCTGTACCTCTGACAGTCTTAATATATGAAGGACGGTCAGGAGCATCAATTTTATTTCTTAAATAACGAACATATACTTCAACAACATTAGTTTCAATATTAGAATCAGGTCCCCAAATCTTGTTCAGCAATTGTTCACGGCTTACTACATTATTCTTATTATCAATCAAAGTCATAAGCAAGTTATATTCACGCTTAGTAAGATCGATTGTCTTATCGCCTCTATGCACAATTCTGTTTGCAGTTTCAATAGTTAAATCATTAAACTTAACCACTTTTTGCTTAATTGCTGCATTGCTTGAAACTTTCTTTTCAATGTTTACTCTACGTAAAACGGCACGTAAACGAGCTAATAATTCTTCAATTGCAAAAGGTTTTACAATATAATCATCTGCACCATGATCTAAGCCAGAAACACGGTCAATAACTGAATCTCTTGCAGTCATCATGATAATTGGTGTAGTTTTAACTTGGCGTACACGACGAGCAATTTCTAGGCCATTCAAGTCTGGTAACATTAAATCAAGTAAAATTGCATCAAACTTTTCATTTAATGCTAAATCCAAACCCCGACGTCCATTATTTTCTACAACAGTTTCATATTCTTCATGTTGTAATTCTAATTGAACAAAACGGGCTAAATTCTTTTCATCTTCAATAATTAAAATCTTAGCCATTCTTTCTGATCTCTACCTTCTATTTATTAAAATTTTAAATGATGTTATCTAAGAAAATAAATCCATTTTAAAAATAAAATAGATTTACCTCCCTTTTTAATAATTCAATAATATATTAAAAACTAAGCTTTGACAATAATCAAGCCCCAAAAGAAAAAAGCCTTAAAAAAGGCTTTATTTTTCATCACTATCTGGGAATAAATCTTTTAATTTAGCAAAAGCTGGATTGATTTTTTCTTCATTTTGCTTTTCTAAACTTTCTTCCGAAACTACTTCCCATCCAGTCCCTTGAGGGAACTCATTATTTTCTTCTTCATCTTTGGTAAGGATAGTCGTTGGCAAACTTAATAACAAATTATCTTCAATTGCTGTTTGCAAGTCAATTGTATCCTTATCAATTGGAACAATCATATCTACTTCTTCTTTTTCCTCATTAGTTGGTTCACGATCTAAATAATTTTCAGTAAAAGAAAAATTCAAATGCATCGGAACAGGCGCTAATGACCTACTTGATGGAGCAACAACATCAGCTTCTACTTGAAAATTTCCTGTTACAAAAGGTTCCTGATAAAACATTTGCCCCTTAACCTGAATATTCTTAGCATCAAGCAACAATTCTTTAGCTCTTGCAAAAAATTCAGGTCTTGTTTCTAGCTTCGTGGTAATTTCAGTTAATGGTTCTTTGCTTTTTTTTATTTGAGAAAAATTAATTGTTAGCATTATTTCACCTCGATTGGTTTTTGACCAAAGTTTTGATCACGGCCAATAATTTGTTCAAATAAACGATCTACTCTTACATCAAGTGCCAAACTGCCTATTTGACTATTTTTATGATCGACTTTAGAAATAATTGGCAATTCAACATCTTTTCGTATTTTCTTTAAATAGTTTCTTCCGCGCTTACTGTACCCTAAAAGAACACTCGAAACGTCCGCTTGACTATTAGCAATATCTTCATTAGTTACTCCTAATAAAGTATATAAGCATAATCTTCTTAGTCTAGAATAGGTATACCGTTTAGACTTAATATGTCTTAAAAATTCTGTAAAATCCCGTGCTTCATGAATTTCTGCTTTTAACTTGTATTCTAAACCTTCACTCATTTGATAAATTTGTTGCAATTCAGCTAAACTAGCTGATTCAATTTTATATTTTAAAAATGGAAATAATAAATTCCAATTAGGATAAACACTCTGAGCTAATAATTGCTCTGCTTCTGCCTTAGGTAGCCATTGTTTTAAATCAGCTAAATCAGGTTCTTCAAGCAAAAGATTTCTAATTGCACTTGCACTTTGAACTACCTTTTCACGCTCAAGTAAGTCATCATGATTAGCACCAATTCTAGTAATGGGACTTAATTTTAATTTTTTGGCTAAATCTGCATTAGCAACAGCATAAGCTAAAGCCAAAATAATGTTAGGTTCATTAACTTCTCTACCAACTTCACGAGCAACCATTTGGTTATATTGAGTTGAATAAGTTTGAGTATAATCATTAAAGTCCATTTTACTTTCTGGAATTTGTTTAATTTTTTCACCTAAATAAGCGAAGTTTAAATTGGCATCTTCTACACCAAAAACCAATTCCTCACAACCTAATTTGCTTAAAATTTCCATACTACCTTTTGCAAAAATATCAGCTGCTTGAACACTTGTAGCAAAAGGCATTTGAAAAACTAAATCTGCACCACTAGTTAAAGCATATTTGGCACGAGTCCACTTATCCGTAATTGCCATTTCACCTCTTTGTACATAGTTTCCAGACATTATTACGATAATTGGATCCTCGCCAGCTTTTAATCTAGCCTGATTCATTAAAAATTCATGGCCTGAATGAAAAGGGTTATATTCTGCAATAATTCCAACAACTGACATTACTAGTCCTCAGGAATATCTAGTTTTTTACCGTTTGCCCAAAGACTTTCAAGTCCATAAAAGTCACGAGCATCTTCAGTAAAGATGTTTACAACAATATCTCCTAAATCAACCAAAAGCCAATTGGAATCTCTAGTTCCTTCCACCCGATAATCGTGGTAATCATATTCTCTTACTTTATCTAAAATACTATTCACTAAAGCGTGCAATTGTCTGTTAGAACTAGCACTAGTTACAATATAGAAATCTGCTAAGATGCTAATTCCTCGCATATCATATGCTTCAGTTGCTTCACCATGGCGGTCACTAATTGCGTCTAAAGTAATATCTAATAATTTTTCACTATTCAAATTTATTTCTCCTTTTTAATTCCCCAAACATTATATGCTGCTAATGTTTTAGGATATATTTTTTGTCGATTATTTGCTAAAAACTGCAATGTATGGGCCAATTCATAACCAACACCATCATTTAAGTTAGCAAAAGTAACTTCTCTTGCTTCATCTACACCAGAAAAGCTACGTCCAGGCTCAATATAATCAGCAACAAAGACAATCTTATCTAAAGTTGTCATTTCCACATCCCCTGTAGTATGACGCCTTATTGCTGTTAAAATTTCTGAATCCGTAATACCTAAATCACGTTTAATAAAGTAAGTTCCAACAATTCCATGCCAGATTGCCCGATTCCAATTTAATAGATCTTGATCAAATCCATTGCTTTTATCTTTAATTACACGAATAAATTCTTCATTAGCTACTTGCTTGGCATAATCATGAATAAACCCAGCTAAAGCAGCCTTATCTTCATCATAATTATTAAGTTTAGCTAACTTTCTTGCAGTAATACTAACGCCTTGGCAATGCCGAAAGCGTGCTTCATCCATATTAGCTTGTACCTTGTCTACTAATTCATCACTAGTTAAATTAGAAAAAGTTTTGCTTAATAAGAAATCAGTCACGATACAGCCCCCTTTGTTCAATATATTCTCGAACGCTATCAGGGACTAAATATCTAATTGAAGTGCCAGTTTTTACAGCATGGCGGATTGCGGTTGATGATAAGCGAATATCAGGAGCATCAACCCAAATCAATGGGTAATGTGCTTCTTGAGTATAACCTGGGCGACGAATTCCTACTAAAGTAGCCAATCTCGCTAACTCATCTGCATCTTTCCATGTGTGGAATGAATTTACCTGATCACTGCCCATAATCAAGTAATAATTATTTTCAGGAGCTTCTTTTTTTAAATAATGCATTGTATCAATCGTATAAGAAATTCCACCACGATACAATTCAAGAAGCATAACCTTGAATTTAGGATTATTTTTTGTAGCAAGTTCAAGCATATTGGCCCGATCCTCAGCTGGAATATTTAAAGCCAATTCTTTATGAGGAGGAATATTATCTGGAATAAACCAAACTTCATCTAAGTGTAATTTGGTCATCACTTGTTCTGCTGCGACTAAGTGAGCAATATGAACTGGATTAAAGGTACCTCCCATAATCCCAATTTGTTTACCTGAAACTTTCTTAATTTCTTGAGCCCTAACTTTAGGCTTATTTGCTACAACACAGTCCATTTTTATACCTCTATTAAATTAAAGCACGTCTAATCCCTTGACCAATTCCTCCTGGTAAGTAAGTCTTAACTACCACACCAGCTGGAACAGTAATAAACCCAATTCCTCCAAATAACAAATCACTTTTAGTAGTCGGATGATAAGTTTGGCCTTTCATTGCTGGTAAATTTTCATCTCCATGTGGTGGGGTAAGTAAATCACCAACATGCTTTTCATAAAATTCATCAGCATTTTCAGTTTTAGTACGATGTACATACAATCCGCGTGCAGTATAAACAGTAAAACTTGTCTTTTCACCACTAACAAAGTCGATTCTACCTAAACCACCTAAAAAGAGGGTTTGCCCACTATTAAGCTGATAAGTTGCTGGCTTTAATGGCTTTTTAGGAGCAATCAAATCTAAATCTTTCGAATTTAAATATGATGCTAGCTGCTTATCTGTCATAATTCCTGGAGTATCAACTAGATAATGCCCTGAATCAAGAGGAATCTTTATTTGGTCAAGTGTAGTCCCTGGGAAACGAGAAGTGGTAATTAAATCCTTTACATCCCCCATTAAATCAATAATTGAATTAATTAAAGTTGATTTACCAACATTTGTTGTACCTACGAAGTATACATCTTGATTTTGTGATGCTCGATCTAAATATGCAATTAAATCTTGTAAGTTTCTCTTTTTAGCAGCACTAATCAAGAAAATATCCTTGGGATAAAGTCCCATTCTATTTGCTTCTTGACGCATCCAATCTTTGATCTTAGATTCCTTAGAATTGAGTGGGAAAAGATCAACTTTATTGCCAACTAAAATAAAATCATTATTGCCAACAAAACGTTTTAATGATGGAATCAGCGAATTGTTGAAGTCAAATAAATCTACCACATTAACAATTAAAGCTTTTTTGTCACCGAGTGAATTTAATAAACGAAGGAAATCATCATTATTCAATTCCACTGGCATAATTTCACTATAATGTCGTAATCTAAAGCAACGCTTACAATATACTTCTTGGTTTTCTCCTTCAAGAGCCTTATTTAATGCACTTGCAGGCAAAAAACCAGCTTCATTTTCATCTTGGCTCTGTAAAACAGCCCCACAACCAATACATCTTAATTCTTCATCCATTTTAGGCTCTCCTTGAACTCAATTTTTTTGTTTATATTTAAAAAGAAAAAGATAATCTTCTCAAAAAAGCGATTAATCCTTGTATTCCATTTATCAGTTTCAACAAGAGGCTTGACTAAAACTGTCTTAACACCTGCCAAATTACCGGCTTGAATATCAGTGATTAACTGGTCGCCTACCATTATAACGTTTTCTTTTGATAAATTATAATGCTCAAGTGCTTTTAAAATGCCAAATGGTAAAGGCTTTCTTGCATTTGCCCAAAAAGCAACATCAAATTTACTTACAGCCTTACTTACACGTTCAGGATTATTATTTGAAATAACTATCAACTTAATTCCTGCTTCAGCTAATTTCTTATTTAAGATTGCCATTTCTTGACTACTATCTCTGATATTCCATGCAAGTAAAGTATTATCTAAATCAGAAAAAACAGCCTTAATACCCATTTTTTTCAATTCAGTGGGATCTAAATGATATATTGTATCAATCGTATAAATTGGTCTAAAAATCATTAATCTACTCCTATTTTATGTACTCTTTATTATATGAAAAAAAAGCCCTCTCCTCAACAATTGAGAATAGGACTTTATTTTCTGCAACTAAGCTTGATAAATTTTTAACAGTAAATCTTTAATTTCACCAATTAACATTGCTGAAGGATTGGTTACAGTATTTTGATCACCATATGCTTCAACAGCAATTTCACTTAAATGCTGTTCAGACTCACTTTTACTAATACCATAATCTTTTAAACTCAAACTGATATCTAAACTGTGAGCTAAATCAATAATTTTTTGACACAATCCATCAATAAATTCAGCATCATTAGTACCTTTGATTCCAAGACTTTGAGCAATTTTGACATAATCTTTATCTGCTCGATAAGTAGCATAATGAGGCCACATAGCTAATTTGTTAGGTCTTTTTGCATTAAAACGAATAACTTCTGGCATAACCAAAATATCGCTAACTCCACTTGGTAAATTAAAGTGTGAAGATAAGCAATGCGCAATTGAATGACCAATTCCTAAAAAGGCATTGCCATAAGCCATCCCTGCAAGGGTAGCAGCATTATGCATCCGATTGCGAGCAACTAAGTCGCCCTTATATGACTGTTCAAGGTTTTCAAAAATCAAGTTAATTGCTTCCATTGACCAACCACGGGTAAAATCAGTTGCCATTGTTGAAACGTAGGACTCAATGGCATGTGCCAAAGCCTCAAAACCTGCTGCAGCCACTAAATTTTCAGGTAAATTCTGAACAAATTGATCGTCCACAATAGCTACATCTGGATTCAATGAATAGTCACAAAGTGGGTGTTTAATTCCGGTCTTAGCATCTTTAATAATGGCAAACGGTGAAACTTCCGAACCTGAACCTGAAGTGGTTGGTATGCAGACTAGCTTTACTTTATTATCTTTAGGGAACCGCACTGTTCGCTTACGAATATCCAAGAATTTTTGATAACTATCTTCAAAAGTCATATCAGGATTTTCATAAAACAGTCTCATTGCTTTGGCAGCATCCATAACACTACCTCCGCCTAAAGCAATGATTACATCAGGATTAAAGATTTTCATCCTATGAACTCCGTCAAAAATTACATCACTATCGGGATCAGGATTTACCGCTTGAAAGATTTCATAACTTTTTTCTCCTAATCGATTTGCAAGAATATCTGTAATTCTATTTCCAAATTCATTAGCAACAGTTTGATCTGTAACAATAAAGAAGCGATTAACATCTGGCATGTGTCGTAAATAATTAGCTGCATTATGTTCAAAATATGTCTTTTTTGGAACCTTAACCCACTGCATATTATCTCGTCTCATTGCCACTGTCTTTATATTAAGTAAATCACTAGCTGATACATTATGAGAAAGGGCATTAGCTCCATAAGTTCCTGTTCCTAAAGTTAATGAAGGTAACAAATTATTGTATAAATCACCAACACCACCTAAAGCAGCTGGAGTATTTACCAAAATTCGACATGCAGACATTTTCATTGAAAATTCTTTAATTAAAGCTTGATTATTAGTATGAATTCCAGCAGTATGTCCACGACCCCCATAATTCAGCAGTTCAGCACAAATCTTTAATGCATCTTCATGATCCTTAGCTTTGTACAAAGTAAATACTGGCGACAATTTTTCTGCTGATAATGGATATTTTTTCCCTACTCCCTTATATTCTGCTATTAATACCTTGGTATTCTCAGGTACTTCTAACCCACAGAGTTTAGCAATCTGATATGCACTTTTACCAGCAATCGGACCAGCTACTGTTCCACGTTTTGGATCAATAAATTTCTCTGTAAAAGGCTTAATTTCATTCTTTTTGAGGAAGTAGCAATTCCACGCTGCAAATTCTTTTTTTACTTGATCATAAATACTACTATCCACGACAACACTATTTTCTGACGCGCAAACCATACCATTATCAAAAGTTTTAGATAAAACTATATCATATACAGCTCTTTTAATATCAGCTGTTTCTTCAATATAAGCAGGCCCATTACCAGGACCTACTCCAATGCCGGCTTTCCAGAAGAATATGCTGCTTTAACCATTGCAGGACCACCTGTTGCCAAAATTAGCTGCACATCTGGATGATTCATTAAAGTATTTGTTGCTTCAATACTTGGCTTTTCAATCCATTGAATACAATCTTCTGGAGCACCAGCATTAACTGCAGCCTTGCGAATAATTTCGGCAGTTTTCACACAGCAATTCTGAGCTTGCGGATGAAAACCAAAAATAATTGTATTTCTTGTTTTCAATGCAATTAAACTTTTAAAAAGTACAGTCGATGTTGGATTGGTAACAGGTGTTACTCCAGCAATAACCCCAACCGGTTCTGCTATTTTTATTAATTCTCGTTCCTTATCCTCACTAATAACGCCAACCGTTTTTTCATGTCGTAATGAATTCCAAATGTTCTCAGTGGCAAACATATTTTTTATTGCCTTGTCTTCTACAACTCCTCGACCTGTTTCTTCAACAGCCATTTTTGCTAAGGCATAATTATTTTGTTCTCCAGCAATTGCAACTGCTTCACAAATCTTATTAACTCTTTCTTGATCAAATGTTGCCATTATTTCCAAGGCCTGATGAGCCTTTTTAATGTATTTGTTTATCATTGATTCCACTGAAGTTTTATTATTTACTTGTGACTCAGATTTTTTTGATAGTACCACGATTCATGCCTCCAACTTTGTGAATTATTTATCAAGAAAAGTATAGATCCATCCAAAACACCTTGTAAATAGTTTTTTTAATTGTTATTTTTTCACTATATCACCTGATTAATTCGAACTTTAGATGCATATTATAGTAAGCGCTATCATATAAAATAAATTAGTTAAATAAATCACAAACGCTGAAACAAAAAAAGACCAAGAATTTAATCTTGGTCTCATTAAATGAAATCTTAGTTTAAAGCTTTCTTAGCAGTTGCAGCTAATTCAGCAAAAGTCTTTTCATCGTTGTAAGCAATATCAGCTAACATCTTACGGTTGATATCAACACCAGCAACCTTCAAACCATGCATTAACTTGCTGTATGAAAGGTCATTTTGACGAGCTGCTGCATTAATACGAGCAATCCATAACTTTCTGAATTCACTCTTACGCTTACGACGGTCACGGAATGCATACTTGTATGAAACAAATAATTGAGTGCTTGCAGCTTTAAATTGCAAGTGCTTAGAACCACGGTAACCCTTGGCAAGCTTTAAAACTTTCTTACGACGTTTACGTGTAACAGTACCACCTTTAACTCTTGGCATCTGAAATTCCTCCTAATTCGCTATCTGTATTTCTAAAATGTTATTAACGCATTTGGGAAAGCATTTGCTTGATGCGCTTTAAGTCACTGCGTGAAACCATTGCAGCTTTTCTCAAATGACGACGTTGCTTCTTAGTCTTACCGTGGAAACGGTGACCAGTAAATGCGTGATGACGCTTTAAACCACCATTACCAGTTCTCTTGAAACGCTTTGCTGAAGCGCGGTGTGTTTTTTGTTTAGGCATGTTTATTTCCTCCAATTAACAGTTTTTTACTTCTTATCCTTTTCACTCTTAGGAGCAAGCATTAAGAACATACTTCTGCCTTCCATCTTTGGCTTAGCAGTAACATTTGCAATATCTTTAGTTGCATCTGCCATCTTCTCTAATACTTTAAGTCCTAATTCAGTGTGAGTGATTGCTCGACCTCTAAAGCGAATAGAAACGCGTACTTTAGCGCCTTCCTTGCTTAAGAACTTTCGAACATGGTTCAACTTAGTGTCGAAGTCATTACCTTCAATAGTTGGACTTAAACGGATTTCCTTAACACTGACAGTCTTTGACTTCTTACGTGATTCTTTAAGCTTCTTTTGTTGTTCGAAGCGATACTTACCATAATCCATAATACGAGCCACAGGTGGCTTAGCATTTGGAGAAATAAGTACTAAATCTAAATCTGCATCGGCTGCTTGGTTTAAGGCTTCGTTCTTTGAAACGACACCAACTTGTTCACCATCTTCGCCAATCAAACGAACTTCGCGTGCACGAATACTTTCGTTTAAAATTAAATTCCGTGGTATAACGATTCACCTCCATGTTAATTTGAGGACAAGAAAAAAGCGGGTGTGGACAAAACAACCCGCCTTTAATCAACAGAAATTATCGATTAGCCTAGAGGTTTGATCTTTAACTTAGGCGAGAAGCGGGAGCTTCTTCTTGTTCTCAACTAGTTAAACATTATACGTTATTTCATAATACCAGTCAAGGTATAAATTGATTTCAGATATTGATTACTTTTCTCTTGAGTATGAATCTACATCTGCTTGTAATTCATCAATAAATTTATCTAAGCTCATAGATTCTTGTTTTTCAGTACCATAAGGACGAACGTTAACTGCATTGCTGTTCATTTCATCGTCACCTAATACTAAAGTGTAAGGAACTTTTTGAGTTTGAGATTCACGAATCTTGTAACCCATCTTTTCATTTCTGAAGTCAACTTCTGCTCTAAAGCCGTGCTTAAGTAATTCATCACGAACCTTCTTAGCGTATTCACCGTGAGCATCCAAGTTAACAGGAATAATTTCAACTTGTTCAGGAGCAAGCCAAGTTGGGAAGGCACCCTTGTAGATTTCAGTTAAGTAAGCAATGAATCTTTCCATAGTACCAACAATACCACGGTGAATCATAACTGGACGGTGTTCTTCACCATCTTGACCAACGTATGACAAGTCAAATCTTTCTGGAAGCATGAAGTCAAGTTGGATAGTTGACATAGTTTCATCATTACCCAAAGCAGTCTTAGTTTGGATATCAAGCTTAGGACCGTAGAATGCTGCTTCACCTTCAGCTTCAACGTAGTCAAGGCCTAAATCATCCATAGCACCTTTAAGCATCTTTTGGCTTCTTTCCCACATTTCGTCATTTGCGAAGTATTTATCGGTGTTCTTAGGATCACGGTATGACAATCTGAAGTAGTAATCAGTAATATCAAAGTCCTTGTATACATCCATGATTAACTTCAAAATCTTAGCAAATTCTTCTTGAACTTGTTCCAAAGCTACGAAAGTGTGACCATCGTTCAAAGTCATTTCACGAACACGTTGAAGACCTGACAAAGCACCTGATTTTTCATAACGGTGCATCATACCAAGTTCTGCAATTCTGATTGGCAATTCACGGTATGAACGAATGTGGTGCTTGTAAACTTGAATGTGACTTGGGCAGTTCATTGGACGCAATTCAAGCATTTCACCATCACCCATGTCCATTGGTGGGAACATGTCTTCACGGTAGTGTGCCCAGTGGCCTGAAGTCTTGTAAGCATCAAGATTCATCAAAACTGGAGTATAAACGTGTTGGTAACCATCGGCTAATTCCTTGTCAATGATGTAGCGTTCAATTACACGACGAATAGTAGCACCCTTTGGCATCCAGTAAGGAAGACCTGCACCAACCTTAGGATCTACAAAGAAGAGGTCAAGATCACGGCCGATAGTTCTGTGGTCGCGTTCTTTAATTTCAGCACGACGCTTAAGATCTGCTTCAAGATCTGTTTCCTTGAAGAATGCAGTACCAAATAATCTTTGAAGCATTGGGTTTGAGCTCTTACCTTGCCAGTAAGCACCTGCTACTGATAACAACTTGAAGTGCTTAACCTTACCTGAGTTTGGTAATAAAGCCTTAAAACCAAAGTCAACGAAGTCACCCATTTTAAAGGCTGCAACTTCATCACCTTCGCTCTTAAGAAGTTCCATCTTAAATGGATCATTCTTAAATTCGGCTTCAAGTTCGCTCTTTTTAACCATTACTGGTTCAATTGCTTGACCATTCTTAATTAATTTAACAATTGCTTTTTCAAGTTCTGGCAATTCAGTAATCTTGATTTGGTCTTCTTTATCAGTATCAACAAAGAAACCATCTTCATTAGCTTCATGTTCACCTAAACGAAGTTCAGGGTACTTAGCTTGAGCAGCTGCTTCAAGTAAAAATGCAACAGTATCACGCAATACTGCTAATCCTGCTTCGTCTTTATCAGTTAAAATTGCTACTTCGCTATCTTTTTCAAGCATAAAGTTAACTGGCTTTACTTCACCGTCAACTTTTGCTGCTACAGCAGCTTTACCAAGTGAAGTAGAAATGCCTTTTGCTAAATCTAATACTGAAACGGCTTGATCAAAATTCTTCTTTGAACCGTCAGGTAAAGTAATTGAAAAACTCATCATGTAACCTCCAGGAAATAAAAAAGCCCCAGCACGCAACTAGCGCACTGGGACGAATATCATCGTGGTTCCACCCATTTTCTGTATGCCAAAAAACATACACTCTTAAATCGATAATGGGATTCAACCAAGTTAATTAACATGTTCAAGAAAAAAGTCGGGGTGTCAACCTAATGGGAGCTTCCAGAACAAGGCTCCTCTCTCTGAAGCGATTGACATCATATCTTTTATCTAACAAGAATTATACCCCGTCCAAAATTTGTTGCAAGTATTTTACTTAATTTTCTTATTACCAAATTTCTACTCTTTTTTCAGGATCTAACCACATACCATCAGTGGGACCTACCTGATAAGTTTCATAAAATTCCTTTTGGCATTGGACAGGTATATTAACTCTAGTAGGTTGAGGAGCATGGACATCAACACTAACTTCTGTTTTAATAGCTGCTGGTCTTTGAATTTGAGCCCAAGAGCGAGCATAATTTTCAAATAGGTCTTTCATATTGCCACCTTCAAGTTTATTAGCTTGAATTGCACAAGTTAACCCACCTAAATCAGCAATATTTTCAGCAACAATTTGTTTGCCATTCAACTTGCTTGGTCCATATTGCACTCCATCATATAAGTCCACTGCCGCTTGAGTGCGTTTTTCAAACTCATCAAAATCTTGCTTAGTCCACCAATTATTCAAATTACCATTTTCATCAAATTGAGCACCATTATTGTCAAAAGCATGTGAAATTTCATGAGCAATAGTTGCACCAATACCACCATAATTAGCAGCCCGGCTTTGCTTTAAATCATAAAATGGAGCTTGCAAAATTCCAGCTGGGAAAGTAATATCATTTCTTTGTGGATCATAACAAGCATTATTCATATTTCCAGGCATGAGCCATACATTTCGGTTTACAGGTTTAAATAATTTTGACAAATTATATTTTGCCCGAATAACTGAACAAACTTTTTGGTTTTCATACAGACTAACTGTAGGCTCAACTTTTAATTGATCATAAATTGCTTCTAACTTTTCTGGATATCCAATTTTTAAGACCAAAGCATTCAATTTTACAATTGCTTTATCTTTAGTAGCTTGCGACAACCAAGTATTATTAGCAATTCGACTTTCATAAACCTTAATCATCTGCTTAATCATTTGAGTGATGTCAGCTTTAGCAGCTTGTCCTAAATATTTTTGACCATAAAATACCCCTAAAACTTCATCGAAAAAGTCATTGGTTAAGTAATAGGCCTGTCTTTGAACTGGAGGTAATTCTGCAACGCCACTAACAGCTTGACGAAATGGAAAGGCTGCTTCGCGCATTTCTTGTGACAATAATTTAGCGCTATTATTAATAAACTTCATCAGCATCCAACCCTTAATTTGATCAAAATTATCAGGGTTAAATAAAGCTTCGATTTTATCTAAATAACGCGGTTCCATGACAATTACACGCTCAGGTAACTTATCAAAGAGAGTTTCAAGATAAGTTTTAATTGCAAATGACTTAAATTTGATCAAAAATTCAGCCAAACTAATTGGATTATAACAAGCTGGATAATCAGACCACTCTTCGCTTGATTTAACAACTTTGGCTAGTTTTTGATCAAAAATAAGACCTGACTTGATTATTACTTCAGCTTCAGCTGTTTCAACTCCAGCTAATTCCAATAAGTGTTGCGTCTGCTTAGCCAAAATTTGCAATAACTTTTCAGCATCAGGAGCCTGATATGAACTTGTATCTGGTAAGAAAGTACCTGGTCCAGCAAAATATAGGGCATGCTTTTGGGTATTTTTCATATCCGCATCCACTTCAAAAGCGAATGGTAAAATTACTGCTGAATTAAGAATTTGGTTTAGATTGCTTGCAGCCAGGGTATTAAAATCAGAAAAATCCTTTAAAGCAAGTAACTCATGTAAATCGGCCTGAATTGGTGCAGTCTTTTCAGCATTTCTTTGATCAATATTCAAAGCTAGCTTATAAAAATCCACTGCTTTAGCCAAATTTGGCACACTGTTAACATCTTCTTTACCAGCTAATAAGGCAGCTAAATCATCTTTCATCCGCTTTTCAATTCGCATGTCGATTTCAGTATTAACACCAATTTCAGTTCGATCAGCAGGAATCACAGCATCTTTTTGCCATGCTGAATTAACAGCCAAATATAAATTATCTTTAGGGCTAACATTTACATCCGCTTTAGTTAAATCGCCAGCTCCTCCACGAACTTGCAAAATATTTTTCATATTATCATACCTCCTGCTCTAACTTTATTGGTCTAAGCGAAGATTCTTACCGCCAACATCTACTTCTTTACCTAAAAACTTAATGCGCTGCATCAACCGCTTGGCTTTTATGGGCTCAATATTATTTCGAGTTTCTTCAAAATGCTTTTCAAGATCATCAAATGTTAAATTAGAGCTAAAGAAAGTTGGCAATAAGTTATCCATTCGATATTGCAAAATAACGCCTAATACATCATCTCTTGACCACTGTGACAAAGATTCTGCACCAATATCATCAAGAATCAAAATGTCAGTTTTACTAATTCGCGCAACTTCTTCATCGAGATTCTGCTCTTTAATATGAGTGCTCAAATTAGCAAAAAAGCTTGGGGTGTGAAGAAAGATAACTTTTTTCCCCATTTCAGCTAAGGCACGTGCAAGCCAGGCAAGTAAAAAGGTCTTGCCTACGCCAAAATCTCCTTGTAAATAAAGCCCTTGACTGTAATCCTGATTTTGAATGTCCATTAAAAAATTACTGATTGCTGTAATAGCCTCTCTACGATCATCATTTGGAATAATATCTGTACTTTTAACGTGTCGATATCTTTTGGGAACATCTATTAACTCTAAATGCTGATTTGCCTTCTGCTTTATCAAGTCTTTGCTTTTTTCCTTCGTTGGGGCATAAGCCAAATCAATTGTAGAACCATGCAAAATCAGCTTAGGCAAATAGCCAGGGATTGGATTAGATCCATTCTTAGCTGCCTCTTTTTGTTGATGAAATTGAAAAATATTGTTTAAACTTGAAAGAACAACTTCCTTAGGAACATGATTTTGGTTAATAAAAGCCTGTACTTCTGAATCTTGCAAAGCTTCATTAATCAAAGCTTTGCTATCAATCTTTCTATCTTTACTATTCTGAGTAAATGTACTACCCAGTAAATCATTAATTTTTTCCATAACCTAATCCTTTGGATCAAACTTCTGCAGATTTTTCATTATCTCAGATAAATCTTGCTCATCAGCAGAACCTACACTAGCTTCTTTATTAATCTTATCTTGGGCAAGTTTTTTCTTCCAATCAGTTCCTTGCTCAACTCTCTTTTTGCGAGTTTTAGTTACTTTTCGCTTCTGCCATTCACGGGTGAATTCAAGAGCAGCTTCAGGAGTAGTAACTTGATGTTGAAGCCAAGAATTAGCGATACGCCCAGTAATGTTATCAGATAGAACTGAATCATAATCTAGGCATGTTTTAATTAAAATATTAACCCATGCATCAGGCAAATTATAATTAAGTTGCAGACGGCGAATAACATTACGCTCATTATATGTAACAAAGCCACCCTTTTGTAATTTCAAAGTTTCTAAAAATTTTAGAGGTGTTAAACTTTTGGCCATCTCCAACAATTCACGTTCACTTTGATTCAAATCAACTGATGAATTATTTTTTACATCACCACGTTTAAATGCTTGAGCTATTTGCTTTTGACTTTGATTTTGAGTCGCTAATTCATTTAAGCGATATTGCATTTGCTTTATATTCAACTGATCTTGCCCTGCAACAATAGTAGTGGCAACTTGATTAACAAAATCTTGTTCAGAAAGTCCATAAAAATGCATTAATTGAGCCATTTGCCCAGCATGACTATCAACTTCATCTGCTGAAATACCATATTTACTAAAAAGATCTTTTACAAAATTCCAATCAATTGGACTCATCTTAGCTCTCACTAGATTAGTCGCTTTTTGATCTGCTAAATTTGCAGCATTTAAGACTTGTTCATCAGGATTAATAGCTTTTTCTGCTGATAGATGAAAAACATCAAAGAAGTCAGCAGAAACGTCTTTTCCCTCTTTAATAAAGCCAGGTAAAGTAGGATTAAATTCTTTATTCAAGTTTTGAAAACTTGTGGTTCCTACTTTTTCAAGCAATAAGCTACTCAACAAAAGAGTTTTAAAAAACTCACTTGCTTCTGGCACATCAACTAGCTGAAATGCCAAATAATCGCCTACTCCTAGCATCTCGCCATGAAAGGTTTTAACTAGGCCAGTTGCTTCTAATTTATGTAAGCTATTAAAGATATCTTCTAACTTTATATCCAATATTTCTTGTAGTTGATACAACTTTTTTCCTTGGCTTTTAATTGGAACGTGCTGGTAATCATTAATCAAAGTTAAATATAATGACAAGGCAATTGGCCCAATTAATGGTTGATATAAACGGGTCAATACTTGTTCTTGTTTTCTTGCTAAATCAACTTTATTTAAAACAAAATACGTTAATCTGGGATCAGCGTTTTTATACATCTATCTCACTTCGTTTTTAATTTGAGTGTTCATGTTTATCCATGATATCTTTCATTGTTTTCATGAAACCAGATATATCTTGGAATTGACGATAAATACTTGCAAAGCGAATGTAGGCAACATCATCTACATTTACCAATTCATTCATTACCAATTCACCGATTTCTTTAGATGAAATCTCACTAACACCTTGTTTTCTGATTTCATTTTCAACATGATCAACTAACTTATCTAATTGTTCACTAGTAACTGGACGCTTCTGCGCAGCAGCAGCAACACCTCGTAAAATCTTTTCTCTATCAAAAGGTTCACGCGTACCATCATTTTTTATAACCAATAGAGGCGTTTGCTCAACGCGTTCAAATGTTGTAAAACGATATCCACAATTTTCACATTCTCTACGCCTTCTAATTGTTCTTCCTTCATCAGTTGGACGAGAATCAATAACTTTAGAAGCATTTTTATGACAATTTGGACATTGCATCTTCTTTCTCCTTTACCTCTTGTAAAATTTTACTGAGCTTATCTTGTAATAATTCTATTGTACCAGTATTTGCAACGCTATAGGTGGCTAATTTTAATTTCTTACTTGTAGACATCTGACTCTTAATTCTAGACATTGCTTCTTCTTTACTTAATTTGTTTCTTCTCATCAAACGTTCTAATTGAACCTTCTCGGGAACATATATTAATAAGCTGGCATCATAATATTTTTGTTGATTACTTTCAAAGAGCAAAGGGACATCAACTATACATATCCCAGATTTAATGACAGCTTTCTTTTTTTCAATTTCGGCTAGAATCGCTGGATGTGTAATCTGATTTAACAATGCCAATTTTTCTGAATCATTGAAAACTATCTTTCCAAGTTTTTTTCTATTAACCCCACCATTTGAAAGCAAACATTCTTTTCCAAAGCTTTGAGCAATTCGATTTGTAACTTCAGTGTCTTTTTCAAGTAAATTATGAGCTATTTCATCACTATCAATAATTGGCAAGCCTTGATCTTTGAAATAGCTATCTGCTGTCGATTTACCTGATGCAATACCACCCGTTACGGCTAAATAAAAAGTCATCATTTCACCTCTTGGCACTTGGGACAAAAAGTTGTTCCTCGACCTGCTACTTTTGTCTTTTGCAAAACATTTCCACATCTAAAGCATTTTTCACCAGCGCGCCCATACACTTTTAAATATTTTTGATAACCACCGGTTTGCCCTTCTGCATCTAAAAACGTATGGACAGTTGTTCCTCGCTCTTTTATTGCCTGGGAAATAACCTGGTTAATAGCCAAATATAGCTTCTTTATTTCATTATCAGCCAAAGAATTAGCTGGCCGTTCAGGGTAAATCTCACTCAGCCATAAAGTTTCATCTACATAGATATTTCCTAAGCCAGATACTACATCTTGGTCAAGTAAAGTAGCTTTGATATTTTTCTTTTTATTTTTCAATGCTTGCTTGAAATAACTCAAAGTAAAATCATCACTTAAAGCCTCTGGTCCCAACTTCTTTATGCCAGTTTTTTCTTTTTCAGTTCCCGTCCTAATTAATTGCATACGTCCGAATTTTCTTACATCGTTATAACGCAAACTTGTTCCATCAGTAAAAATAAATTCCACATGATCATGTTTATCTTTTGCGTCTTGCGGGCTAGCTAAGCGATATTTTCCCTCCATTCTTAAATGGGAAACGATTGTTAAATTATCGCTTAGTCTAAAAAGTAAAAACTTGGCATAGCGATCAATTTTTATAATTTGCTTTTCTTTCAATTGATCAGAAAAAGATTCACTATCACCTATGATTATATTGGGATACCATACCTTGACCTCTTTAATTATTTTACCTAAAACTATCTCGTTTAATGTTTTACGAACAATTTCAACTTCTGGCATTTCAGGCATACTAATGCTCCTTTACTTTGCTTCATACCAGTCATGACCCCAATTAGAATCTGCAACAAGTGGTACGTCTAATTGAACTGCATTTTGCATTACTTCTGGAACGACTTTCTTTATAGTTTCTAATTCATCAGCTGGAACGTCAAAGATTAATTCATCATGAACTTGAATCAACATTTTAGTTTTAAGATGTAATTCATCTAGTTTCTTTTGCATATTAATCATTGCTATTTTTATAATGTCAGCTGCTCCACCTTGAATAGGTGAATTAATAGCCGTCCTTTCAGCGAAAGAGCGAACATTGAAATTCTTAGCATGAATATCTGGTAAATAACGACGGCGGTGCATTATAGTTTCAACATAGCCATTTTCACGTGCAAAATTAATTTCTTTGTCCATATAATCTTTGATCTTTGGATATTGTTCAAAATAATTATCAATAAACTCTTTGGCTTGTTTTCTACTAATACCTAGATTCTTAGATAACCCATAATCACTGATACCATAGACAATTCCAAAGTTAACCGCCTTAGCGTGTCTACGCATATTAGGTGTCACTTCGTTTGGTGAATCCAAATGGAAAATTTTCATTGCAGTATGAGCATGAATATCATAGCCTGTCTTAAAGGCTTCTTGCATATTTTCATCACCAGAAACATGAGCTAAAACTCGTAATTCAACTTGTGAATAGTCACAAGAAAAGATATAACCATCAGAATTTGATGGAACAAATGCTTTGCGGATTTTTTTACCTTCTTCTAAACGTACAGGAATATTTTGTAAATTAGGATCTACTGATGAAAGTCGACCAGTTGCGGTTAGAGTCTGCTGATAACGCGTATGTACTCTACCATCTGGTTGAATCACATCAAGCAAGCCTTTCACATAAGTTGACTGAATTTTGGCAATTTGTCGATAATCCAATACTTTTTGTACAATTGGAGATTGCTCTTTCAATTGTTCTAAAACCTCAACAGATGTTGAATAACCTGTCTTAGTTTTCTTAATTGGAGGAAGCCCTAATTTTTCAAATAGAATTTGGCCTAGTTGCTTAGGAGAATTGATATTAAATCTTTCTCCAGCTTCAAGATAAATATCTGCTTCAAGTTCTGTAAGACGCTGAGCAAAATCATTTCCTAATTGAACTAATGTACTAGCATCAGTCTTTAATCCGGTAATTTCCATTTTAGCTAACACGTTAGCAACTGGCATTTCAATTGTTTCATACAAATCATCCTGCTCATGTTCAGTCAATTTCTTTAATAAAGTTGGTTTTAATACTTCGATTGCTAAAACTTTTCCTGCTAAATGATTGAAAAAGACTGTTTCCTCTGGTATTGCAGCTTTTTTCCCTTTTCCATAAATGTCAATATCCGGTTGTAAATCATAATAATTGTATAATTGGCAAATTTCTCCTAAATCATTTGAATTATTTTCATTATTTACCAAATATGATGCCAATAACATGTCATAATTCATATTATGACTTTTAATTCCTAACCGATATAAACCAACCATTGTTCTTTTTAAGTCAAAAACATTTTTAGCAATAGCTTGATCTTCTAATAAGCTTAACAAAGGCTGCTTAGTCAATAGTGATACATCATTTGAAACATAGATATTATCGCCCATTTTCAAACTAAAACCAACAAAATCTGCCAAGTGATAATTTTCACCAAACATCCCTAAATAAAAACTAACTTCTGATCCATCCTTGGGAAGCTTATCTAAGTTTTTTTCATTTAAAACTATATAATCAACTTTTTTATCACTTGCTTCCCCAATTTCATTATCAGAACTATTGAGTTCCGCCAAAAAGCGTCTAAAGTTCATTTGTTCATAAAACTTACGCAATTCAACTGTATTAGTTTCTTGCTTCTTCAAGTCATCAAGTTTAAGTTCAACTGGTGAAGTCCGATCAATGGTAGCAAGAGTTTTAGCTAAAAAAGCCTTATCTTTATCATTAATTAAATTTTCTTTTAGCTTTGATTTTTTCATTTCGTCAATATGCTTATAAATATTTTCAACCGAGCCATATTGTTGAATTAAATTAGAAGCTGTTTTTGGGCCCACCTTAGTAACTCCAGGATAATTATCTGAATTATCACCCATCAATGCTTTCATATCAATAAATTCAGTTGGTGTTACCCCATTAACTTCTTTCATATGTTCAGGTGTAAATGCTTCAAGTTCACTTACACCTGATTTAGTAACATACACCGTAGTTAAATCACTGGCTAGTTGTGTCAAATCTTTATCTCCAGAAACGACAGCAACTTGATAGCCTGCATCTTCACCCATTTTAGAATAAGTTCCAATAATATCATCAGCTTCATAATTAGCTAGCTCATAAGATTTAATTCCAAGATCTTTAAGCATTTCTTTTATATAAGGAATTTGTTCTAATAACTCACTAGGTGTTTTCTGACGACCACCTTTATAGTCAGAATATAGTTTAGTTCTGAAAGTTACTTTTCCTGCATCAAACGCTACTAAAACATGGCTAGGATTTTCCTGCTTTACAATAACATCCAGCATATTTTTGAAGGCATAAATGGCATTAGTGTGCAAGCCTTCAGGATTTTGGAAACGATCTAGTTGTCGATAGAGAGCATAAAAAGCCCTAAATGCAACTGAATTTCCATCAATCAAAAGTAATTTCTTATTTGCCATTATTTTTCTCCTTCTTAATAGACAGCTATTATTACAAATATTTATTTTAACAGTTTACAAGCAAGTAAAAAAGCTAAGAGCTTTTTGGCTCTTAGCTTTCAACTTAAATTAACTTTTCAAAAGCATCTTCATATTTTTCAATATCGCCAGCACCCATAAATACCACTACAGAATTACGATTCTTTGTTAAATCTGCGATATTGGCAATATCTATTACCTCACTACCTGGAATTTGACTTGTTAAATCTTCACTTGAAATATCGCCACTCTTTTCACGAGCTGAGCCAAAAATTGGGGTAATATAAGCTTTATCAACTCCACGAAGTATTTCGATGAATTCACTGGCAAATTCTTTAGTTCTCGAATAAGTATGAGGTTGAAATACAACTACTAACTTTTTATCTGGGAATTTTTGTTTAGCAGCTTGGATAGTTGCTTTCATTTCAGTTGGATGGTGAGCATAATCATCAATTACTGTAATATCACCAAAGTCTTTTTCGCTAAAACGACGTTTTGCTCCACCATAAGTTAACAGGCCTTTTTGAATATCTTCCATTGGAACTTCTTCAGTTAATGCAACTCCAATTACGGCAAGAGAGTTCATGATATTATGGTCACCAAATAAATGGGTCTTAAATTCACCAATTTCTTTGCCATGAGCCTTTACACTAAAACTTGTTCCATCAGTTGACTTTTTGACATTATAAGCTTGAAAATCGTCACTATCCTTGAAGCCATAAGTATACTTAGGAATTTTTGTTTCAATTTTTTGCAAACGAGGATCATCGCCCCAAACAAAAAGTGCCTTTTTAGTTTGGTCAGCTGCAGATTGAAATGCACTTTGGGTATCATTAATATCCTTGAAATAATCTGGATGGTCAAAGTCAATATTTGTCATAATTTGATAATCTGGGTGATATGCCAAAAAGTGACGTCGGTATTCGTCAGCTTCATAAACAAAAAAGCGTGAATCTTTAACACCACGACCTTCACCGTCACCAATTAAATATGAAGTTGGAGCAGCTTCAGTTAAAACATGTGATAAAAGTGCAGTAGTTGAAGTCTTACCGTGAGCACCGCTAATACCAATACTTGTGTATTGTTGAATAATTTCTTCAACTGTATCTGGATATGAATGCATTGGCACTTTCATTTCTAAAGCAGCTGCAACTTCCGGATTTTCTTCTTTAAAAGCATTTCCTTTAACGATAACTTGTGCAGGGGTGATATTATCTCTATTAAAACTCTTAATCACAATTCCTTTATCTTCAAGTGGCTTCTGTGTGAAAGTTTCCATGTCAATATCACTACCAGCAACATTAAAACCTAAATCGTGCATAATTAAGGCTAATGAAGCCATACCTGTACCTTTAATTCCAATGAACCAATATTGTTTTGTTTTATCTAGCATTTTTATACTCCAATACTATTTTTCAATTTAATCTTTTTCATCATAACATTTTTTGAAGAAAAAAGAGCCTAAAAATAGACTCTTTACTTATATTTTTTAATTACTGCTCTTTTTTAACTCCGGTGCATCAGTTGTAAAGTCACTTTGAGTAGTCTTTTTACCATTTTGATACCATAGACTAGATTTTTTCTTTTTATCTTCTGCATATAAGTTCTTCAAGGCAATTTTCTTTTGATAGTTGTAGTCTTTAGCATTTACTGGTTTAAACCATGATGGGTGGTAAAAACGCAATAAGTTTCCTCGAATCACACGATCAGAGAGTGATAATTGAGTTGTGACCTGATTTGATAATGATGCTAGCTCTTCTTTTACCTTTTTAGAAGGATTTTTAACTTTCTTCCCAGTCTTAGTATAATAATATGTTCCAGTAACTTTACTATACTTTGGCGTTACAAAATCACCATTACGTTGGACAACTAATTGTTCACGATTAGTAGCTAATAAATCATGTCCAAATTGAATAGTATTCGTATCGTTATATCCTAGCAAGTTCATAATAGTTGGTAAAACATCAATTTCACCACCATAAGTGTGGTTGATACCACCTTTTAACCCCGGCATATGAATCATTAACGGAACACGTTGTTGTTGCAAATTATCAAAATCATTATAACCCTTCTTATCAAGCAATTGAGCCATTGCCTTGTGGTGGTTTCCTGAAATACCATAGTGGTCGCCATACAGAACAATCATTGTATTCTTTTCCAGACCAGTCTTCTTTAAATAAGACATTAACTCACCAATGGCTTGATCTAAATAATGGGCAGTTTGTACATAGCCATCAACTGTAGAATCTCCTGTATCAGTTTTACTAATTGATTGATTCTTCTTATCTAGTTCATAAGGATAGTGGTTAGTTACCGTAATCATCTTCAAATAAAATGGTTGTGGCAAACGTTCAATATATTTAATAGATTGACTGAAGAAAATTTTATCTTTTAATCCATAACCAATATAATAACTCTTCTTATTTACATAATAAGATAGTGGCATGAAATATTGATAACCGAATTGCTTATATGCGTTATTCCGATTCCAAAATGAACCTTCTCCCCCATGCATAACGGCTGTTGTATATCCGTCTTGTCCCAAAATAGCTGGAGCTGCTTCAAAAGTATTTGCTGTACCATAACTAGACATTGCAGAACCAGATGAAAGTCCATATAAAGAATTCTCTAACATTAATTCAGCATCAGAGGTTTTACCTTGACCAACTTGGTTAAAGAAATTATCAAAACTCAAGGTATCACTTTGGTGATATAACTTATTTAAGTTAGGAGTTACCTCTTTACCTTTCCACTTATAGTCAATCAAAAATTGTTGAAAACTCTCTAAGTGAATAATTAAAACATTTTTACCCTTTGCAACCCCTGTATAACTAGCATTAGGTGTTACTTGATGTTTTTGTAGATAAGCTTGAACTGATTTTAAATCCGATGCATTCGCCTTAGCCATCTCAGCATTATTTTGAGCAGTTTTTACACCATCATATAATGCATATTCATTCATCCCTAAATATTTAACAATATAATTATTGTCAAAAGTTCTAGTTAATAACCCTGAACGATCCTTTTGAGCCATAAATAAATTTAGAGCCATTAAACTCAGAGCTAAAAGTTCAATTAAGCTAGTAACTTTTAGCTTTAATGGGCGAACATCGATTTTAAATACTTTAAATAATATAAGCGCTAAAATAATTACTAAATCTAAAAACGCTAAAAAGTCAGTAGCCTTAGTAATTCCAGCTATACTTTTTCCTAAATTATCAGAAGTTGATCCGGAAGTTGACATTATCGCAAATGATAAAAAATTTGAAAATTCACGATAATATAAAATATTGGCAAAAAGCCAAAAACTCATAATAAAATCAATAATCCAAATAATCCAATATGATTTTCGCCCTTTAAAAAAGAGTCCAATTCCTAACAATAACATCCCTGCGGGAATTGGATTAAGTAATAGCAAGAAATTTTGCATAGACCCAGTAGCGCCAAGACTAAACTTAGTTATGTAGATTAAATATGTTTTAATCCAAAATAAAGTCAGGACAACTGAGAAATAACCCAACTTGGTATGAAAGAGCCAATCGGCAATTTTTTTGGCACGAAACATCCAATTTTCCTCTCAATCTTTAATTATCAACTCTTATGATAATACTACTTAAATACACTTCTATATTATCTACTTCTGGCATTTAACAAAAAATTAACCCCTAATTTTCTTTCTTAGGCCTAATTAGCCACGCTATTACTCCTAAAAGCATACCAAAGAAGTATGTTGCAAATCGCCAAATAAACATTCCCATAACTAATTGAGCATTATTCTTTACAAAGAATTTGAATAAGGCCTGAAATCCCAGCTCTGCTCCACCACTTGCACCTGGTATTGGGACAATCGCCATAAATAACACAACCAAAATGTTTAGCTGCACTAGTTCAAGCCAACTTCCAGATAGATTTAATGCTTTTATTGTTAAAAATGGCACACTATAAAATAAAGTCAATTGAATACATGTCAATATAAAACTAATTATTAATCTTTTTTTATGCTGAAACAGTCTTTGACTTTCACAATAATATTCATCAACTTGTTGATCAAAAGCAGTTTGAAAATTTGCTACTTTTTCTGCAGATATAAAACGAATACCTAATTTAAAAATAAAAGCTCCTATCTTTTTTAAAAGGTTTCTTGCAAACATTCCAAAAAGCAGGAAGATAATTGTACTCATATGAATCAAGAAACTAATCACAATAATTATATTAAAATGCTTCATTTCTCCTAACAATTGATGCCCAGTAAGAAAGGCCCAAATATAGGCAAAAAACACCACCAATTGATAAATTATAAATTTCATCAGTAAAAGCGAACTTGCAGGCCCAAATTCTATTTTCATTTGTTTTAATGCAATTAGTTGAGCAGGCTGACCACCAGTTGCCATTGGCGTAATTGCATTAAATAAGGCTTGAATCAAAGGTACACGATAGAAATGAAGCAAATCTATAAATTTTTGCTTTCCAGATAAGACAAATAAAATTGCTGCTTCACAAAAGTACGTACATAAAATCACTAAAAGAATCAATATAATGAAGCCATAATTTATATTTTTACTTGATGCAAGTAAGGCATTGAAATTTGTTTGACTTAAATCCCAATATAATACAAGAAAGCTTATTACTAAAACAGCTATAAAACCAAAGAAATAATTTCTTCTCATAAATGAATTTGTCCTAGCTTTACCCCAAGTTCATATTGTTCGAGGTAGAAATTCCGCCAAATCTCAGCTAAATGTTCTTCAGAATACTTTTCACTTGCCTTTAAAGATAATGAAGCATATTTCTTCAATAAATCTGGATTAGCCTTAATCGTTCTAATTTGCTCATTTAAAGTAGTAAAATCATCACCATACATATAATAGCCATCAATAATTGCTTTATATAAGTCTAAATTTCTAAGCAATACAGGTGTACCGCAAGAAAATGCTTCTAAAACAGACATTGGAAATAATTCATCAAATGAAGGTAACAAAAACAAATCAGCAATATTTAAATAATTAACTAGTTCTTCACGTTTTACAATTCCAGTAAAAATTAAATTCTTAGGAGGATTTTCTACTAAATTCCGATAATGATCATATCCATCAGTGATTTTTCCAAAAGAGAAACCACCAGCCCATATAAATTGAATGTCTGGATTAGCCTCTGCTAACTTTGCAAAATCATCTACACCTTTTCGTTCTTGAACTTGTCCATCACCAAAAATGACAAATTTGTCTAATGGTATGCCTAATTGATTACGAAAAGCATTTTTTTCAACTGTAGATTTAGTATAAAATTCTTCCTTAGATACAAAATTAGGAATATATTTTATTTTATTGCGATCAAGACCATGAGCAACCAACTTATCAATAAATATTGGATTAACTACCACAATTTGATCCATACGCTTATAAAAATTAATTACATAATCATAAAATGCCTTCTTAGCCGGTTGGGGCAGTTTTATCGACCCTTCTAAGGTTTCAGGTAAAAAATGCACATAGCCTATTTTTCTTCCTCTTGCAGGGGAAAAGCTATTAATAAAATATGTAGGATTAATTGTATGATAATGAGTCAAATCACTTTGACCATATTTATTAATCGTCATATAAAAATCATCTACTAATCTCGTTCTCATCAGATTAATTAGTTCTTGATATGCACTACCTACACCTTGACCTTTAACTGAGTCTGCTTGGGAAAACATGTTAATTCTAATCATCATTTACCTCTTTGTTTGAATGGGTATCAATTGCAGCTTGATAAAATCCAATTACTTCTTTACCAAAATGAGCTGCTGATATATTTTCCAACTTAGTTTTTAATTTACTTGGATTAATAGGCTGCTTACCTTGCTTTAAGTAAGAAATAATTGCTTCTTTCATTTCTTTTTGACTATTAAATACTTGTCCAAATTCAATATCGTCAAAAACATTTTCCGTATAATCCGTGTCAAAAACCACACTTTTAGTTCCAGCAGCTAAAGCTTCAATATAAGTTAACCCTTGAGTTTCAGTATCACTTGCAGAAACAAATAAATCAGCCATTCGATAAAAATTACCTACATCTTCATGAGGAACATCACCGGTAAAAATCACATAATCTTCAACCGACAAACGTTCTACTTGATTCTTCAATAAATCAACATCTGGCCCATCACCAGCAATTACTAATTTCAAATTTGGAAATTGTCCTATCAATTCTGGCATCAAATCAAGAATTCTATCAATCTTTTTTTCAGCTGCAATTCTGCTAAGAGTCAAAATAACTAAATCATCAGAATCAATTCCCAATTCTGGACGTACGTCCCTTTGTTGATCACCATTCATGGCCTCTATATCAACTCCAGTTGGAATTACTTCTATCGGAACCTGAACACCATAACGTTCCAATAAATTTTCAACACGTTTACTAGGTGCAACAACTCCATCCATGTTTTTTAAATAAGCTTTAGTAAATTGCTTAACATGCACGGGACGCAATAAATTACCATTGAGGACATAATGTAAATAATCTTCATACATTGTGTGGTAAGTATGAATTGCAGGAATATTTAGCTGATGTGCGACATATTTTCCAATTAAGCCCATAGAAAATTCAGTTTGTGTATGAACAATGTCAAGCTGAACTTCCTTGGCAACTCTAGTAGCTTCAAAAAGGCCCCTAAAAGCAATTCTGCGATCAGTAAAGGAAATAAAAGGGACACTAGAAAAACGGAATACATTTGGTTCTACAACCCCTTTACCAACATGAGGATCAGTAGTTGTAAAGATAAAAACATTGTGTCCTTGCTTTTCCAAAGCTCTTTTAAGAGTTTGAATCGATGTAGCAACACCACTAATTTGTGGAAAGTAAGTATCTGTATATAACCCAATGTTCATAAAAAAACCTCCATGATTACTATTATAGAGATAACTTGTACAGCTTGCAATTTGAGCAACAAAAAAGCTCATGAATAAATCCATGAGCTTTCTATAAACATAATAGCGGTGATCGGGGTCGAACCGATACGTCCCAAGGGACACCAGATTTTGAGTCTGACGCGTCTGCCAATTCCGCCACACCGCCATAGTACTTGCTAATACCAGCTTGATAAGGCGGAGGTCGGACTCGAACCGACGATTAAGGTTTTGCAGACCTCTGCCTTACCACTTGGCTACACCGCCATTAGCTTTTCAATTGTATGAAATAAGATGCCTTTCAGCATCTTATTTCTAGGGCGGAATATGGGATTCGAACCCATGCATGCCGGATCCACAAACCGGTGTGTTAACCCCTTCACCAATTCCGCCGTGAAGTACTAACAGGGATAGTAGGAATTGAACCCACACCAACGGTTTTGGAGACCGTTGTTCTACCTTTAAACTATATCCCTATTATGGAGGAGAGTGGATTCGAACCACCGAACTCAGGGAGAGCGGTTTTACAGACCGCCGCGTTTAGCCACTTCGCTACTCCTCCAAGAAAACATGGCGCGGGACGGAATCGAACCGCCGACACAAGGAGCTTCAATCCTTTGCTCTACCAACTGAGCTACCGAGCCATTTACGGTCCATGACGGATTTGAACCGACGATCTCCTCCGTGACAGGGAGGCGAGATAAACCACTACTCCAATGGACCATATTGCGGGAGCTGGATTTGAACCAACGACCTTCGGGTTATGAGCCCGACGAGCTACCAGACTGCTCCATCCCGCGATAAATTAAGGAGGATGTGGGATTCGAACCCACGCGCGGGCAGAACCCGCCTGACGGTTTTCAAGACCGTTCCCTTCAGCCGGACTTGGGTAATCCTCCGTTTATTTACCAAATATATTATTTAATTATTTGGTCATGACCCGTACGAGATTTGAACTCATGTTACCGCCGTGAAAGGGCGGTGTCTTAACCACTTGACCAACGGGCCGCTTGACTCACTCCGACGTCCTCCGCCGAAGCACAAATATTATAATACCTAAGAATGTTCTTTTCGTCAACACTTTATTGCAAAAAAAATCAAAAAAATTCATTTTTTTCAAAAGCAGCGTCATATCAGTGTTTTTGGAGCTAAAAAAAGCAAATTCAGTCTATTTTTTGACCAAATTTGCTTCTTCTTTTATGAAATTTTCTAAATTTCTTGTGTAATTTGTTTACTTTCTACTTCTAAAACTTCTTTTTTTATTAGTGTACTTGCTGCAAGTAGGAATAATAAGTAGAACAATACTGCAACGCCTAATAAGACAAGTGCATTAATACTTGCATAACTATTTCCTAATCCACCAGTTATTGCTTGTCTTAATCCATTTATCGCATAAGTCATTGGTAAAAGCGGATGAATGGCATTAAAGAATGAATTAGTTACCTGCATTGGGAACATACCACCAGCTCCACCAATTGACGCAATAAATAATAGCAAGCCAATAATTGTACCTAATCTTCCCATGATAAGAGTTAAGAACTGCATAATTGCCATTTGAGCAAGAGTATATACTAAACAAATCCAAAATAGGTCTAAAACGTGATCTACTTGTAATCCAGATAGCATCATAATTACATTTAAGATCACAACCATAGCTAAACTAACACTTACTGCTCGCTTAAATTCGTCATTTAAGACTCTAATTGCATCTTTAGGTGCTTTCCGTCTTCTATTAGCTGGGAACTCTAAAGTAAAGATTAGTACACCAATAAAGAGTCCTGTAGCCATTGCAAAAGGTGCTAAAGCATGACCATAATTTGGAACTTTACTTGTAGAAGTATGCTGCAATGATGTTGGTGTTGCAAACATTTCTGCATTATTTGTAGTACCAATATTACTGTTAACTTTATCTGCTCCATTACTCAATTGGGTTGCTAATTGGCTACTTCCTGATGAAATTTTAGTCATACCGTTAACCAATTTATTAGAATTACCATTCAAAGTTTGAGTACCAGTAGCTAATTTATTTACTCCATCAATCAGAGATGGGACCTGAGAATTTAATGAAGAAAGTGCTGTACTTAACTGACTAGCTCCATTATTTAAAGTAGTATTGTTAGATACTAAGGTAGCAGTTCCTGTCTTTACTTGACTAACTCCTTGGGTATACTGATTAGTTCCATCATAAAGTAATTTAAATCCTGATATTAAGCGATCAGAATTAGAAGCTAATTGAGCTGCACCATTGGCAGCTGTATCAACACCATTAGTATATTGATTGATACCATTTACCAATGTATTGATTGATCCAGTTGAATCAGCCAATTTTTGCGTTCCTGCAGCGATTTGACTTGTCGCTGATTGTAAACTAGCAAGTTGGGTTGGCATTGCTGTTAATAAGCCTTGATTCTTCTTCAAAGCTGCTAATAATGTATCTGTTTGAGTTAACAAGCTTTGTGCTTGTGTCATAGTAGATTGCAATGCTGGTAATTGTTTGGAGAGACTTTGTACTGTATCAATTTGCGGTTGCAAAGTACTTTGCGTATCCAGCATTACTCCTAATAAATTCCCCCATGAATTATTAGCTGAATTAATTTGAGTAGTCGAATCATTAGCTTTTGATTTGATTTCAGTTGCCAAATTAGCTAATTTGGCTTTTGTATCGCTACTTAAAGTCTTATCACTGTTCAATAACGAATTAATTTGATCTGCATCATCACTAATCTTTTGATTATCATCAAGTGATGTATACAAGTTTCCCATGTCTACAGCAGTCGTAAACGCTTGATTCTGAAGCTTATCCACTGCTGTAGTTAGAGCATTGACATCAATACCTGATAACTGTTTTAACAAACTTTGAACCGTCGATAATTGTTTTTCAAGACTAGTAACTTGTTCTTGCATACTAAGTGCTTGAGTTAAAGAACTAACAATATTGCTAGATTGCAAATTATTATTAAATGTTTGAACACCTGAAGCCACTTGACTTGCACCATTATTCAATAATCCAAATTGATTACTTGCTGACTGCAAACTTGTTGCTCCAGCTCTTAAAGCAGCAGAATTAGTACTTAAAGTATTAAGACCTGTATTTAATTGTGCATTCCCTGCTGTAAACTTCGTTAGCCCGGAATTAAATGTATTCATACCTGTTAGTAAATCACCTGATTTACTATTTAAAGTATTAACCCCACTATTCAGCTTTGCTACTCCTGCTGTATATTGTGAAACACCATTTGCAAGAGTAGATGATCCTGATGCTAATTGACTTGCACCTGCTTTAAGAGGTGTAACAGAAACTTTAAGAGTTTGGATTCCATCATTAATTTGTGATACAGCAGCAGTATATTGTTTAGTACCATTAGTTAAAGTTACTGTACCATCACTGATTTGCTGTGCACCAGAGGCTGCCTTATTCATTCCAGCTCCTAATGTTTTCAATTGAGAGAACATTGCAGTTGCATACGCTTTGGTAACAGCCGACCGAATCATGGTATTAAGTTGTTTAATACCCACATCACTCATTGTTTCTGCCAAATAATTTAATGAATCATTTGTCTTATATTTCAATTGCATCTGTTTAGGCTTTTTGCTCATAACAGTAGCTGCATTTTTTGAAAAATCACTAGGAATAGTTACAACTGTGTAAAATTCTCGATTTTTCAATCCCTCCCTTGCAGCATTTTCGTTAACAAAAACCCATTTTAAATCATGATTTTTCTTAAGTTGGGCAACTGTTTGATCTCCAACAGCTAAAGTTTTTTTATTATATTTAACTGCCTTATCTTCATTAACGACTGCAATAGGCAAATTTTTGGCACCCGCATAGGGATCCCAAACAGATTTTATAAATGATAAGCTATAAAAAATTGGAGCTAAAACTGCCACGGAGATCATAATCAATTTTAAAAAACTCGGATTTTTTAGCCATTTATTTACTTTTTCCATTAAAACCTCCTATTTGTTGCTCTCGCTCTCTAAAACTATATGTTTTAGAATCTGTAAAGCTAACAAAAACAAATTATATATTACTATCTATTTTTGTCAAATGTATATATATAGCAAATGGAGATTTTAATGACTTTTCTTTTAAGCTATGATAGTCTATATATCATGTAATATGTATTGTTTTAGAGGTTTTATATGAAAAATAAAAATCCAAAATTCTCAATTATCGTCAATCTCAAAGCTGGTTCTGGCCATGCTAAAAAAATTTGGCCTATCGTTGAAAGAGAATTAAAAAGAAGAAATTTGGTATATGAATGTTTTTATACAAAAGCTATTGGACATGCCCAAACATTAGCCAAAGAAATTGCCCATAAGCGAGAATGTGACATTATTTTAGTCCTTGGAGGAGATGGGACTTTACATGAAGTAATCAATGGCCTATTGTTTGCAAAACAAAAGACACCTATTCCTGTTTCTTATATTCCGGCAGGATCAGGAAATGATTTTGCAAAATCTTATGGCATTTCAAATACTCCAATCAAAGCACTAGATCAAATTATAAATTGTCAAAATATTCAAAATATTTGCATAGGCCATTACATCGAAAAAATCGGCGGTCGCGAGGGATTTTTCATAAATAATTTAGGCATTGGATTTGATGCACGCATTGTTCACAAAACTAATTCTTCATTGACTAAAAAAGGCTTAAATAAGTTAAATCTAGGACAGTTTTCATATGCTATGAAAGGTTTTTCAGCATTTTTAACTCAAAATACTTTTGAACTAATAATTGGAGAGCGCCATTTTAAAAAGGCCTATATATCAATCGTAAACAATGTACCTTATATTGGTGGTGGAATAAGAGTCTCACCAGAAATGAGTCCTTTCAAAAATGGACTTGAATTATTTGTAGTTGAGAAAAAGAACATTCCCAATCTACTAAAAGTACTTAGTCTTTTTATACAAGGAAAGGTAGATAAAAGTCCATATGTTCATCGTTTTAAAAATAACAAATTGGCAATTAAGACAAAAAATAGTCAATTTATACATTTAGATGGTGAAGAATTCGCAAAAGCAGAAGTAAACTTGATTTTAGATACTCAAACATACCCATTTTGGCAAAAACATAACTAAAAAGGCACATTAATAAATGTGCCCTTTTTATATCTATATTACTACATCAAAAAAGCACGCTACCCAAAACAGATAACGTGCTCTATTCAATACGGAGCAAGAGAGATTTGAACCCTCGCGCCGGAATTATCCGACCTACACCCTTAGCAGGGGCGCCTCTTCAGCCACTTGAGTATTGCTCCATATGGGCCTAAATGGACTTGAACCATCGACCTCACGCTTATCAGGCGTGCGCTCTAACCAGCTGAGCTATAGGCCCATATTAAGCGGGTAACGAGAATCGGACTCGCGACTAAAGCTTGGAAGGCTTTTGTTTTACCACTAAACTATACCCGCACAAAATCTTTAAAAAAATAATGGCGCGGGACGGAATCGAACCGCCGACACAAGGAGCTTCAATCCTTTGCTCTACCAACTGAGCTACCGAGCCATTCTTACGGTCCATGACGGATTTGAACCGACGATCTCCTCCGTGACAGGGAGGCGAGATAAACCACTACTCCAATGGACCATATTGCGGGAGCCGGATTTGAACCAACGACCTTCGGGTTATGAGCCCGACGAGCTACCAGACTGCTCCATCCCGCGATAATATTTCATATTAATTTTTAAAGACCCTTTATGGACCTTGTAGGACTCGAACCTACGACAAGACGGTTATGAGCCGTCTGCTCTAACCAACTGAGCTAAAGGTCCAAGCGTACAATAGCGGCGGGGGGGATCGAACCCTCGACCTCCCGGGTATGAACCGGACGCTCTAGCCAGCTGAGCTACACCGCCAAAATGTAATCAAATATAAATTTAATTACTATCGGGAAGACAGGATTCGAACCTGCGACCCCCTGGTCCCAAACCAGGTGCTCTACCAAACTGAGCCACTTCCCGATTATGCACCCTGTAGGACTCGAACCTACAACCTTCTGATTCGTAGTCAGACACTCTATCCAGTTGCGCTAAGGGTGCATCAATAAGTGCCGAGGACCGGAGTCGAACCGGTACGGTTGAAACCAACCGCGGGATTTTAAGTCCCGTGCGTCTGCCAATTCCGCCACCCCGGCATCATTATTGAAAGCGGAAGACGGGATTCGAACCCGCGACCCCCACCATGGCAAGGTGATGTTCTACCACTGAACTACTTCCGCAAAAATATGAATGCCGATTATACGATTTGAACGTACGACCCCCTGTTTACAAGACAGATGCTCTACCAACTGAGCTAAATCGGCATATTGTCAATGTGTGGTTTGGCAAACCAATACGGGTGGTGGGACTTGAACCCACACGTCCGAAAACACTAGAACCTAAATCTAGCGCGTCTGCCAATTCCGCCACACCCGCGATATTAGGGCCAATGAGCTGTGAGGGACTTGAACCCTCGACCCACGGATTAAAAGTCCGTTGCTCTACCAACTGAGCTAACAACTCAGGATATGGAGGATACAGGGCTCGAACCTGTGACCTCCTGCTTGTAAGGCAGATGCTCTCCCAGCTGAGCTAATCCTCCATGTGCGCGGCGGCTACCTACCCTCGCAGGCAGTTTCCCACCAACTACTCTCGGCGTGAAGAAGCTTAACTTCTGTGTTCG
>NZ_SDGL01000010.1 GCF_007095465.1 Lactobacillus mulieris | reverse complement strand
AAGCCGGTTGGAAATTGCAATTTTAGCTTATAATTTGGCTTATTGTCTAGAAAGATTTAACTAGCACCACGCGTATTTATCTATAAAATAAACGCTTTTCAATAGCCCAAAATTATCAAAGTGAGATATATTATTTTTAGAAAGGTGAGTTGATATGAAACGTGTTTGGATAACTGGTTATCGAAGTTATGAGCTTGGAGTATTCAATCAAAAAGATCCCAAAATCAAAGTTATTAAATATTGTTTAAAAAATCATCTACGGTCTTTGCTTGAAAATGGTGAACTTGATTGGGTTATTTCAGGTGCACAACTTGGTGTTGAACAATGGGCCTTGGAAGCAACGATTGAATTGCAGAAAGATTATCCAGTTAATGTCTCAATGATGGTTCCATATCAAGAATTTTCCAATCGCTGGAATGAAGATAATCAAAATCATTTTCTATCATTAAAAGAGCAGGTCGATTTTTTTGGATCAACCTCCAATTCTCCTTATCAAAGTCCTGTTCAATTGCGAAATTATCAAAATTTTATGGTTCAACATACAGATAGTGCCATCATGATTTATGATCCAGAGCATCCTGGTAAGTCGAAGTATGATTTTGAATTAATTCAGAAATACCAACAAAAGCGAGATTACGACTTGGATTTAATTGATTTTTATTCATTAGAAGATGCAGCTAATGAATATGCCGAAGCCCATAGACCTGATTATTTCAATTAAAAAAACTAAATATTAAAAATACGCTAAGCAAGTCAGGATAAATTTTTCTATTTTTGTTTTTTTTGCTAAAATAAAACAAGATAAAGGAGTTGTCAGAAAATGGCAGATTTAAAAGATATTAAACTTTCATCGCAAGATATTCTTAAAAAGCAGTTTGCTCATAAGATGAAAGGTTACGATCAAGAAGAAGTTGATAAATTCTTAGATCAAATTATTTCTGATTATGAAACTTACAATAGTATTATTGAAGATTTGTATGGTAAGATTGGCAAGCTTCAAAGAGAATTGCTTGAAAGTCAACGGACAGCTAAAGAGGGAGCTGAAGTAGCAACTCAAACTGTAGCACCTGCTCCAGCTGATGATGTTAAAACTTATACCCCTTCAGGCTTTAAGGCTAGTCCAGTCCAAAATCAAGTCCCAACTAATGAAATTAGTACCAACATGGAGCTTATTCAACGTGTTTCTACATTAGAACGTAAAGTATATAATTTAGAACAACGCGTATTTGGTATGCAAAATCAATAAGCTTTTGGTATAATAAAATTCGATGCAAATTTTGAGCAATCGCGGTTAACTTTGGTTAGCTGAGGAAAGTCCACGCCCGCACAAGCTGCGATGCTTGTAGTGATCGTATTCAGCCCAATAAGCTGGAGGATAATATGTTAGATATTATTATGGCGGAAAAAACGCTAAGGCCTTTTGGCTATGTGTGAATATCCTTGAAAGTGCCACAGTGACGTAGCAAGCTGGGAAACTAGCTTGGTGGAACGAGGTAAACCCTGCGAGCGGGCAACCCAAATTTGGTAGGGGCGTCTTCGTCTAAGAAATTGAACTAAAGGCGAGATCATGGCGACATGAAGATAGATGGTTGCTGAAAGTAATAGTGTGGCTAACTATTACTGGAACAGAACGTGGCTTATAGAAGTTTGCAAAGCTAGTTGAGTCTTTAGGGACTCAACTTTTTTTATTGGAAAAATTAAGAATTAGAAAGATACTATGACAGAAAAATATACTCTCTATGCAACAATGGGTGCTGGTTTTGAAAGCACTGTAAGTAAAGAATTACAAAAATTAGGTTATCAGACACGCAATGAAAATGGTCGGGTCTTTTTTGAAGGTGGACAAGAGGATATTGTTAAAACTAACCTTTGGTTGAGAAGTGCAGACCGTGTAAAAATTTTACTTAAAGAATTTAAAGCAGTTAGTTTTGAGCAGCTTTATGATGAAGTTTATGACTATGATTGGGCGCTTCTTTTGCCAGTTGATGCAGCTTTTCCTGTTCAAGGCCGGGCTGTAAGAAGTAAGTTACATTCAGAACCTGATGTTCAATCAATTGTAAAAAAGGCTATCGTTGACAAGATGGTGAAGCAGTATCATCGTCGTGGCTTTTTACCAGAAACAGGAAATGCCTTCCCGCTTGATATTCATATTTATAAAGATGTTGCCCGCTTGTCGCTTGATACAACAGGGGCAAGTTTATTTAAGAGGGGCTACCGTGTTGAACATGGTGGAGCGCCTTTAAAAGAAACTTTTGCAGCAGGATTACTAGAATTAACCCCATTTAATGGTACACACCCCTTAGTTGATCCAATGTGTGGTTCTGGTACTTTGCCAATTGAGGCAGCCTTGCTTGCCAAAAATATTGCCCCTGGAATGAAGCGTGAGTTTAGTTTTGATGGCTTTGATTGGTTTGATAAGAAGTTGCACCAAGCTGGCGTAGAGCAAGCTCAAGCACAAATTAAACCGCTAGAAAGTACAATCTGGGCTAGTGATATTGATCAAAGTGTTTTGGAGTATGCTAAGTTAAATGCTCATAATGCAGGGGTTTTGCAAGATATTAAATTTAAACAAGTTGCAGTCAAGGACTTTAAGACTGACCTTGAAAACGGTATTATTATTTCGAACCCTCCATATGGTAAGAGACTAAAAGATCGAGATGGAGCTCACAAGTTATATGAAGAAATGGGGCAAGTCTTGGGAAGCTATAAAGACTTTAGCCAGTATTATTTAACTAGTGATCCTGATTTTGAAAAATATTTTGGTCAAAAAGCTACTAAAAAACGTAAGTTGTTTAACGGTAACTTACGAGTAGATTTCTACCAGTTCTGGGCAAATAAACGATAAGAATGAAGTGTGATGGGAAATGCTAAAGAATCTTCTGACGCAAAAAGAAAATCCTAAAATCTGGGTAATTAGTGATACACATTTGATAGCTAATGAACTTCATGATAAGGGCTGGGCTTTTCAAAAAATGCAAAATACCAGTGTAGGTAAAGACTTACATTATCAGCAAAAGGCCTTGCTTGCTTTTACTAGAAAGGTTCTAAAAGAAAAACCAGATGTCGTGGTCGTAACTGGTGATATTACATTTAATGGTGAGCGTCTTTCAATGCAGCGCTTTGCGGAAATCTTTGCGCCTTTAAGGCGGCATGGAATTAAATTGCTAGTCTTGCCTGGAAATCATGATATTTATGATGGTTGGGCACGTAAATTTAAAGATGATGTTCAATATCGGACAGACCAAGTTAGTCCGCAGGATTTTAAGGAAATTTTTTATGATAGTAGTTATCGCTATGCGGCTAGGGAAGATGGTAGTTCTTTAGCATATAGTGTTAATTTGAGTCCGAATTATCGATTGATTTTAGCAGATTCTAATATTTATCCGATGGAGTATTCATTAACCCATCCTCATACGCATGGTCGAATTGATGATGAAGAATTAGCCTTTATTGAAGGGCAAATCATTGAAGCAGAATCTAATCATCAACATGTGTTGTTTTTCATGCACCATAACTTATATCGGCACAATGCAGTTATTTATCACAATTTTGTTTTAGATAATGCTAGTCAGGTAAAAAGGCTATTTAATAAATACAATGTGCAGGCGGTCTTTTCTGGCCACATTCATGCGCAAAGTATCAAAAAGGCTCCAGATTGTTCAGCTTATGAAGTAGTTACATCTTGCTTTAGTTCAACAGATCAAGGCTATGGAGAAATCAGCTTGAATGATAAGCAATTATGTTATAAGAGATACAGCTTTAATATGGACGATTATTTGGCTCCAGCTGAAAAGCATGGTCATTTAAATAATTATCGGCAATATCTATGGGATTTGTTCGAGCAAAACAATCGCTACCATTTACGGTATTTGGATAATATGGAATTGGCTGATGAAGAAAAAGCAAAAATAGCTAGATTCTTAGGAGATATGCACTGGGATTATTTTGTCGGTAAAGGTGGAATGAGTAAGGAACAGATTATCAATTCTGAGGAATACCGACGTTCTATCGAGGTAAGACCTAAATTAAAGGGCTATATTGATTCATTGATTGTTGATAGTGATAATTGGAATTTAAAGATAAATTGGAAGAATAAATGGCTAGAATAGCAGTTTACTTAACAGGTGGTATTGCAACATATAAAGCAGTATCAGTCGTAAGAAATTTACAAAAGCTTGGACATCAAGTTCGAGTGGTAATGACAAAAAATGCAGAAAAATTTGTAAGTAGCCAAACATTAGCAGCCTTAACTAAAGAAGAAGTGCTTGATGATTTGTGGGGAAAAGAGAATGAAGCCAAAATACCTCATATTGAATTGGCTGATTGGAGTGAATTAGCACTCGTTGTGCCTGCGACAGCTGATTTTTTGGCTAAGATGGCTTGGGGGCTAGCTGATGACGCAGCTAGTACGACTATTTTAGCAAGTAACTGTCCTAAAATTGTGGTCCCAGCTATGAATAGTCATATGTTGGCTAATCCGGCGGTAAAGCGTAATCTAACGCAACTTAAAGCTGATGGTGTGGTAATTTTAGAGCCTAAGGTGGGGATGCTCGCTGAAGGCTATCAGGGCAGAGGAAGAATGCCAGAACCAGATGAAATTACCAAGTTTGTTTGTGATAGCTTGTCTACCCCAAACACCTTGCAAGGTAAACGAGTAATCGTCACAGCAGGGGGAACAAGAGAAGCTGTTGATCCAGTCCGCTACTTGGGAAATCGTTCTAGTGGTAAGATGGGCATTGCAATTGCAGACGAATTTGCCAAAGCAGGTGCACAAGTTGACTTGGTTGTTGGAAATATTGATATAGCTGTTCCCAATAATGAATTAATAAAAATCCACCAAGTAAGTTCAACTGAAGATATGCTGAATCAAGTAGAGCAGCTATTTGATGCGTGTGATTGTTTGGTAATGGTAGCCGCTCCAGCTGACTATAAGATTAAAAATAATTTCAATCAAAAAATTAAGAAAAAACCAGGTCAAACAAACTTAATACTTGAGCTGACGCAAACTCCAGATATTTTAAAAACAATGGGGAAGAAGAAAGACCGACAAATTGTTGTAGGTTTTGCGGCTGAAACAGAGAATTTATTAGTTAATGCGCAAACAAAGCTAGAGCGTAAACATGTTGATATGATTGTAGCTAATGATGTAAGTACTGGTGTTTTTGGAAGTGATAAAAATCAAGTATATATCTTACAAAAGGGCCTTGAACCAGTTAGTTGGCCAGAAATGACCAAAAAAGAAATTGCTAAAAGATTAGTAAGCTTAATTAGTGAAAAGATGAAATAACGTAATTAGTAAAAATAATATGAACCCTGAAATTCAGATATGAATTTCAGGGTTTTTATTTAAAAAAATATAATAAAAATAACAATATATTAATAGCTGCAAAAAAACGCATTCATTCAAAAAATAATTATTATCACAAATTGAAATCAATTAGAATTGCTGATATATAAATAATCTTTAATATATATTGTGAAAATATATTGCGGGCATGTGCGTATATAATTTTAAAATAATTTATATATATACTTGAAATATTTTCGGGGGGGGTAAAATAGGCCTTGTCTACTAGGTAGATTGAAATCGTTATTCTTGGAGGAGAATAAATTATGGCACATAAACATATTGAACAAAGTGTAAAAGAATGCCAACGTTTCAGTATTCGGAAGTTAAGCATTGGGGCCGCTTCTGTATTGCTAGCAACGGTTGCATTCATGAGCACAGGGGTAAGTAGTCAAGTTCATGCTGCTGAAACAAGTGAAGCAGCTACTACGCAAGCAAGTTCTGATGCCAAGCTTAGCGACGCAAAGACTAAGTTGCAAGCTGCATTAGATTCAGCAAAAGCTTTGAAGGTAACAGATGAACAAAAGAAGCAAGCAGGATTAGATAAGGCAATCACAGATGCTGAAGCTGCTGTTAAGGGGAGCGACATTAACGTCGTTAACACAAAGCTTGATGAATTGAACAAAGCTGTTGATGTAGTGAAAGCTGAAATGGCAAAAGCCACAACAACTAAGGCAGACACTTCAACAGCTAAAGCAGACAAGGAAACCTCTACTAGCTCAAGTACTTCAACTAGTGCAAGTGAAAGCAAGACATCTGCAAGTGAATCAACTAGTTCTAGCGCAGCCAAAGCTACAAGTGATAAGAGCAAGGAGAGCTCATCAACTGAAGCTAAGGACGAAAAGTCTTCAGAATCTGAAGAATATCCAGGACCCGATGATTTACCTAAGGGTTATCATTTTATGGCTGTTTTTGTTAAAGATAAGGATTCTGGGCAATTTGTTTTTTATAGTAACTCGTCAGATTGGAGTACAAAAGAAGAAATTGCTTTAAAAGATTTTGGTACAGAACCAGGAATGATATACGGTATAAATTACCTTAAAACATATCTAAATTATCTAGGTTATAATCTTGATGACAGCCCAGAAAACAAACATGTTTTAGAAACGTCAATTTTTGGTAAAACTGATTCTGCAGAATTAACTGCTTCAAAAATGTCGAGTGATGAGCTTAAAAATAAAAAACTTATAACTGTTAAGTTTGTTGATGAAAATGATAAAACACCTATCACTAAGCCACTAAAAATTTACGTTGATAAGGATGCAAAATCTATTTCAGGATCTGTTGTTGATGTAATTAATGAACATTATCTTTTACCTATGTTTCTTACTGCTCAAGATGAGGGGCTAAAGATTCCTATTTCAACTCATATGCCAATTTCAAATGAATCCAATCGTACTGGAGGAAAAGGGGCTGCAATCAGTGCGGATGGTGTAGTTACTTTGCACCAATCTGGTGGAATGGTAGTAGAGAAAAAAGACCACAAAAAGACAGAAGCTAAAGAAAATCAGCCTGAAAAACCTAAAAAGATTTCTAAAGAAGAATCCTTTGCTGGTATTGCATATGTTCCGGAATTTGCCTTTAATCCTTTTTGGAAACTTCCATTGGTAGATGGTGAAGGAAATTATACTGGTAAGAATATTGCTACTAATTCTAATTGGAAGATTTTAGCAAAGAAGACTATTGATGGTGAAGTCTACTACCGCCTAGGGACAGACAAACAATGGATTTCAGCTGATTATGTAACAGTAAAGTCAGCTGATCAAGCCAAGACTGAAACTCCTGCCAAAACAGAAACTAAAGAAACTCCTGCAAAAGAAGCTGCATCACAAACTAAGGACAGCAAAGAAGTCGCATACACTGGTGTAGTATACGCCCCAGTAATTAACAACAATCGTGGGTGGAAGATTGCTTTATTAGATGGCGAAGGCAACTACACTGGTCAATTCATCTCAACTGATTCCAACTGGAAGATCTTCGCTAAGAAGACAATGAATGGTGAAGATTACTACCGCTTAGGTACAGATAAGCAATGGGTTCCAGCTAAGTTCGTAACTGTAAAGTCAGCTCAACCAGTTAAGACTGAAACTCCTGCAAAGACAGAAACTAAAGAAACACCAGCAAAGGAAACTGCAACTCAAACTAAGGATAGTAAAGAAGAAGCAGTATCAGGTGTTGCATATGCTCCTGTAATTAACAACAACGCTGGCTGGATGATTGCGTTACTTGATGGCGAAGGCAATTACACTGGCAAATACATCCCAACCAACAGTAACTGGAAGGTATTAGCTAAGAAGACTGTTAATGGTGAAGATTACTACCGTTTAGGTACAGATAAACAATGGGTTCCAGGTAAGTTCTTAGAAGTTAAATTAACTGAATCTGCTAAGTCAACAACTCCTACAAAGACTGAAAGCAAAGAAACACCAGCAACCCAAACCACTGCAGCTAAAGAAGAAGCAGTATCAGGTGTTGCATACGCCCCAGTAATTAACAATAACCCTGGTTGGATGATTGCATTACTTGATGGTGAAGGCAACTACACTGGTAAGTACATCCCAACCAACAGTAACTGGAAAGTATATGCTAAGAAGACTATTAACGGTACAACATACTACCGTTTGGGTACTGACAAGCAATGGGTTCCAGAAAGATTCTTACAATTCAAGGCAAGCGAAACTGCCAAAACAGTAGCTCCAACTAAGAGTGAAACTCCTTCAAGTACAGAAGAAGCTATTTCAGGAATTGCCCACGCCCCAGTAATTAACAACAATCCAGGCTGGATGATTGCCTTACTTGATGGTGAAGGCAATTACACTGGCAAATACATTTCAACTAATAGTAACTGGAAAGTATTTGCCAGAAAGACCATTAACGGTAGAACTTACTATCGTTTAGGTACCGATCAACAATGGGCACCTGCTAGTTATTTAAATCTTATTAAATAATTGATGCCCAAATATCTTACATTTTTCAAACTACAAAAACTTATATACTTATTCTTTCTTTAAACGTAGAAAAGGTCTTCAACTGGAATGGAGTTCTGGTTCTAGGCCTTTTCTTGCCAACAAGGCTCACATAGTGCAAAGTATTTAAATTTAACTATTAGGGGAAAATAGTTTATCAATTCTTTTGGAGGAAATATTATGAAGACAAATAAATTGATTACTTCAGCAACTATTGCAGTAGCTCTACTTATGGCTTCTAAAACCACTACTGTAAAAGCTGATGTGAAAACTACTGATAATAATGAAACTCAAACTAAGTCTACCTCATCTGTTGATACAGCTACTGCTAATGTCAACTTAGCACAAGCTAATGAAAAACTTGCTCAAGCAAGCGCAGATACAGCCGTCGACAAGGCTAACCAAACTGCTGCAGCTCTTGAAAAAGCAAAAGCTGCTAATGATGAAGCTAACAAGCAAGACGCTGAAGATAATGCAACTATTAAAGAAGCACCTGATAAGATTACTTCAGCTAAGAGTGAATTAGCTAAGGCAGAAGAAACAAAAGCAGCTGAATCTGCTAAAACTCCTGAATTAACTCAAAATGCTGATGAGCTCAAGGAACGACTTAATAAAGCTCAAGCAGAAGACGACAAAGCAAATGCTCAATTTGATAAAACATGGGCTAACTTGAGAAGTAAGCAAGCAGCTTATGATACGAGTTACCAAGAAAAAGCTGACAAGGCTCAAGAAACTGCTGATGCTGCTCAAAAAGCTGCTGAAGAGGCAACTGGCGTTGTCAACACTAAAAAGCAAGCTGTTTCCCAAGCTCAAGCAGGTGTGGATGCTGCTCAAACTAAGGTGAACGAAGCAAATGCTGAACTTGAAAAGTCAAATCAAGCTCAAAAAGATGCTGAAGCTAAACTTGCTAGTGCTAAAGCTGCAGTAGCCACCGCTCAAGCAGAAAATGACAAGGCGCAAGCTGCTGTCAAAACTGCTCAAGCTGGCACTCAAACTGCCCAAGCTGCACTTGATCAAGCTAAGTCTGACAAGACTGCTAAGGATGACGCTGTAAGTGCTGCTCAACAAGCTTTTGATGATGCTCAAAAAGCAGCTGAAGAAGCCACAAATCGCGCTAGTGACGCTGCTAAGAAATTAGCTGAAGCAAATGATGCTGTGGCCACTGCTCAAACAAATTTTGATAATGCCCAAGCTGCCGTTAACGATTTACAATCTAAGCTTCAAGCAGCTAAAACCGACTTAGAAACTGCTAAGATGCGTTACTACGAAGCAAGTCGCTACTTTGAAAATACCTTAACTTTGTCTGATGAACAAGTTAATGTTATTAAGAAGTACACTCAATTAGCCCAAGCTAGCGATGACCCACTGGCATATGCTGTTAAGGCAGTGAATAGTGATCAATTCAAGTCTGACATGGTACCAGCTATTCATATTTCTCGTAATATGAATGATTACAAGTCGAATGACTATGACAAGTTGCGCATTGTTAATGTGATGAACTTGACTCACGAACAAAAACTTGAACTTGCACAATTTGCAGCTGATTTACTTAACCAAGTTCGTGCTCAAGTTGGCTCTAAGCCAGTGACTGTCAGTGAAACCTTTATGGAAGCTGCTGATAAAATTGCAGCTGGTTATACCGCTGATCACCGTATTATTTCTGACGACAAAGGTCATGATGTTCCAGTTATCACTTCTGTTATGGGGCAATACGGATTTAAAGATGGTGGCCAATATTATGAAGATATGACTAATTGGTATCTTGGTGATCAACCTAAGTCTGATGAACAAGGTAATTTTTATCCTTTATCAGATGATGAATATGAGAAATACAATAAGTATGAAGACGGACAGTGGGTATTCACAGGTAATTATAATATAAGCATGGATTCACTTAAATCTTATGTCTACTATAATATTTTAGAGTTAGTCATGACACCCGATGAATGGCATCATATGTCTGATTTACTTGGTGTTCTTTATCAAACTGATCATGCTAATTCTGAATATTTCGGTATAAGCTTTAACAATCTTGGTACTGCTGAAGTTTCTACGCACGTTATTACAGCTCCTAACAGCTACTTAGAACATCCAGAAATGTTCCAAGCTAAGCTTGTTTCACCAATTGATAAGGCTCAAGCTAAACGTGACGCCGCCGCTGCTAATGAAGATATCAATAATGAAACAGCCAAGGTAACTGATCTTAATGCTCAATTAACAGTTGCTAACGATAAGATGAAAGCCTTAACTAGTGCCTTAACCGCTGCTCAAGCCGTTGCTCAAAAGTCTAGCGATGATAAGGCTAATGCTGATCAAGCTACAAACGCTGCAAAATCTGCAATGGAGACTGCTAATGATAACTTAAATGCTGCTAAGGCTAGTCAAAGTGAAGCTGGCGACCATTTAACTGCTGCACAAACTGTTTTAGACAATGCTCAAAGAAGTTTAAGTGGCGCTGTAACAACTGCCAATGACGCTGCACGCACTTTGTCAGAAGCTGAAAAGACTGCTGCTGAAAGTGAAACTAATGCAAAGTCAGCTCAAACGCAAGCTCAAAAAGCAAGCAAAGCTCAAGCTGATGCACAAACTGCCTTAACTACTGCTCAAAAGACTTTAGATCATGCAAATGACGAAATGGCTACTGCAAACGCCGCTTTAACCGCTGCTAACGCTAAATTAGCTGATGCTAGTCGCACGCTAAATGATGCCAAGACTGCCTTAGCTAACTACGACGCAAAGCATGCACAAGACAAAGTGGCTTTAAAAGAGGCACAAGATGCACATCAAGCTTCTATTCAAGCTTCAGCAATAACGGGATTTGCTTTAAATGCAGCAAGACAATTCTTTGAACAGGCAGATACAGCTTTGACAGCTAATAAGAAAGTTGTTGCTAAAGCTCAAGCTACAATTGACAATATGAATGCTCAAATCAATGCGGTTAATAAGGCTGTTAGTGACGCTAAGGCTCGCCTTGAAAGCAATAAGAGTGTTCACGATGCATATGCTATTGCAACTGTTAACAATCAAGATGCTCAAAAGGCTTTAGAAAAAGCTCAAGCTGATTTAGCTGCTGCTAAACAAGTTTTAGCCGAAGCTCAAGCTAAACTTACTGAAGCAAAGAAGTCAGAAGAAGCTAAGAAAGCTGAAGAAGCTAAGCCATCAGAAGATAGCAAGAAGTCAGAAGAAGCTAAGCCATCAGAAGATAGCAAGAAATCAGACGACACTAAGCCATCAGAAGATGCAAAGAAGTCAGACGACACTAAGCCATCAGAAGATGCAAAGAAGTCAGACGACACTAAGTCATCAGAAGATAGCAAGAAGTCAGAAGAAGCTAAGCCATCAGAAGATAGCAAGAAGTCAGAAGAAGCTAAGCCATCAGAAGATAGCAAGAAGTCAGACGACACTAAGTCATCAGAAGACAGCAAGAAGTCAGACGACACTAAGCCATCAGAAGACAGCAAGAAGTCAGAAGAAGCTAAGCCTTCAGAAGATAGCAAGAAGTCAGAAGAAGCTAAGCCATCAGAAGATAGCAAGAAGTCAGAAGAAGCTAAGCCTTCAGAAGATGCAAAGAAGTCAGACGACACTAAGCCATCAGAAGATAGCAAGAAGTCAGACGACACTAAGTCATCAGAAGATGCAAAGAAGTCAGAAGAAGTTAAAGCAACAGAAGAACCAGCAGATATTAAGGCTCCAGAAGTTAAGCCAGTCGTAATTGCACCTGCTCAAGAAGTTATAACCAGTCAAAAGAAGGTTGCTGTTTCAACTGATAAATTAACTTCAGCTGCTTTAACACAAAGAACTGTTAAGATGCCAATTAAATCACGTGTTGAAGAACACTATGGTAAGCAATTACCACAAACTGGCGATAACGAAAATGTTCTTGCTGCTATGGGTTCAATCTTAGCTGGTTTAGGTATGTTTGTAGGATTTAAACGCAAGAAGAATTAATTTTTGGGGAATAACAATCATTAGGGAGATATATGCAATGGATATGAATAAAGGAAATGTTTTACCTGAAGGAAATGATTTGCTAAATGGTCTTTTTCAAGTTCAAGATTATTTAAATAAGATAAATGATCGAGTTACTAATGTTATGAACTTAGAAAAGGATCGGATTGAATTACAACAAAGTAATTTAAAGAAAAAAATTACAACTGAAGAGATTACTTCGGACATGGGAAAGTTGATGCAAGTATTTTTGGTTTGTCTCTTTTTTGGTTATGTTTTTACTTCATTTGTTTATCCAATGGTTAATCCGAAAACTACTTGGAGCGGTGTATTTTGGGGAATAGTAATAGGTGCTGTATCAATTGGAATACCACTAGTTCTACTTCAAGATAAATATAAAAACAAATTTAAAAAGACTAAAATTGGCTTTTTGATTTTTGATTTTTTATTTGAATTTGCATTATTCTTTTCTTATCCCAATGTTTTAATTTGGGTAGTAGCTATTTTGGGGCATTTTGTTGGACTTATTGTTGTTTATCTATATTGCAATAATTACAATAGTAAAGTTGCCTCAGAAAATGCTAAGTTGACTGCACAAGATGAAGACCATAATCAAGCTGCTCGAGCTCGCAATGCTAAGATTGATCAACAATGTGCAATTCTTTCAACAGAAATTACTGCAATTAAGAATGAAATGCAAGAAAAGACAGCTTCTTGGTATCCAGTTGATTATTATTCATTAGATTCTGTTGCTCACTTTATTAGTATTTTGAAAAATCACGAAGCTGAAAATATTAAAGAAATGGTTAAAGTCTTCAAGGAAGATGCATATCGCGACAATGTTTTGAACGATCAAATGGTTATGAAGCAACAATTAGATGATTCATTAGCTGCTCAAAGAGAAAACTTACAAAACCAACAATTGTTAGCTCAAAGACAACAAGAAATGGTTCAATTACAAAAGAAATCTAACATGATTCAAATGGCTAATGCAATTGCTTCAATGGTTACTGCTAGAAACACTTCACAACTTAAGGATAGTGCTAAAAATATTGCAGATAACACCAAGAAGATCGTAGATAATACTACTTGGTATTAATAAGTGAAAAGATTGGAAGTTCGTACTTCCAATCTTTTTTGTTATTTCATAAGAGCTAATCAACTAGCTTAATAAATGCATAATAAGCAGCAAAATACAACCAAATAATTTGTTGCAATTTTATAAGCAGATTCTTTGGTATAAAAACTTCAAAGTCCTAAACTTGAATTGTAATTCGAATAGTAGTGAATTACGGGTAGATTTTAAGCAACTGAATTAGGAGGTTGTATTTATGCAAGAAAAAATTGTAATTATTGGCGCATCTCATGGTGGCCATGAAGCAGCAATTGAACTATTAGATAAGTATCAAGGCTTAGATGTAACTATTTATGAAGCAGGGGACTTTGTTTCATTTATGTCATGTGGGATGAAGTTGTTCTTAGAGCAGAAAACAACAGGAATCAACGATGTACGAAATTTTGCTCCTGAAGATTTAGAAGCAAGGGGAGGAAAAGTAGTTTCAGGTCATGAAGTAGTGGAAGTAAATCCCCAATCTAAACAAATTACTGTTAAAAATATAAAAAATGGTGAATTAGAACAGGTCCACTATGATAAGCTAATAATTTCGTCTGGTGTAAATGCAGCCAATCTTCCAGTTCCGGGTAATGATCTAGCAAATATTTATTTGATGCGAGGTTATGAAGCTGCTCAAAAAATTGATGCAGCTAAAAATAATCCTAATATTAAGAATGTAGTTGTAATTGGTGCAGGCAATGGTATTAATGCTGTTGAAGTAATGGAAAAGTATGGCAAGAATGTTACCTTGATTGATGCAGGGAAACGCCCACTTGAAAATTATCTTCCAGAGGAATTTACTAACGTTTTTGCTTCTGAAATGGAAAAACATCATGTCAATTTAATGATGGAAACTAAGGTTGAAAGTTTTACTGGTGAAAATGGTCAGGTAAGCAAAGTGGTAACTGATAAAGGTGAAGTTGCGGCAGATTTGGTTATTATTGCGGCTGGCATAAAACCTGCGACTGACTACTTAGATGGTGCAATTGAATTAAACAAGATGGGCTATATTCAAGTAGATGATTACTTTAGAACTAGTGCAGCTGATGTTTATGCAATTGGTGATGCAATCTGGCCATTTTCAATTCCGGCTAATACATATGCACCTAATCCATCTGCAGTTGCTGCACGGCATGAAGCTCAATACTTAGTTGATCATTTGTTTGAAGCTAAGCCAAGCAGACCATTTCCTGGTTTAGTAGGTGCTCAAGTGCTTGAAGTTTTCGATGCTCATGCAGCAATTACTGGGCTTAATTTACGAGCAATGAATTTCTTGAAAATTGATGCCAAAATTAGTATTTATAAGGATAGAATTAGACCAGCTTATATTCCTGAAGATCATAATACTAAAGTTTTGACTTACTTAATTTATAATAAAGCAAGTCATCAAATTTTAGGTGGTGGTGTTTTAGGTGGGCCAGCGCAAGTTCCACTAACAAATGTTTTAAGTTTGGCTATTAGACAAAAGTTAACTCTTGAAGACTTAGTTGAACAAGACTTTTTCTTCTCACCAAGTTATGACCGACAATGGAATTTGTTGAACCTAGCTGCGAAAGATGCTTTGGAATATAAGCGCTTTGATAGATAATCCAAAAAGAAAAGGTTTGGAATATCAAACTTTTTAGTGTATAATCTGTAAATGAAAAGAAGTGAGCGAGATGCGACCTCGCCCACTTCAATCGTAACTTTGAACGACTGGTTTTGTTAGCTAATCTTTATGATTAGCTTTTTTTGTTATCTCATAAGCGATTGCTAAACGAATGGCAAAGATGCCACAAGCATTTAAGACAAGACTTATTGCGATAGCATAAGCTAAAATCAACTAGCTTTACAACTCCAGTCTATCCAATTTAGCATGACTCTCACCTCCGTAACTTTTAAGTTGTGTGAGGGGTGTGTAGCCGCTAAAGTTACTAAATTTTGGTATTAGCTTTATACCAAAATCTAGAATAATAATATCAAAATACTTTTTATTTTGGAATACATTTCTATAAGGGAAAATGCTTGGCAATCTTTGGCAGAGTAGATAAATATCTTCCTAGTCAGAAATCGTATTAAGCATATGTTTATGCAAGAATATAATTATCTAAAGTATTTAGAAAATATCTAACTGTAATGTATAAAAAGACAGTTAGTATCTCTTGAGTTATAATTATGAAAAAATATAACAAGCAGTGAATAAGAATACATAAGATTTAAAAATATTTGGAATACCAAACTTTTTAGTGTATAATCTGTAAATGAAAAGAGGCCGATGAGCTCTTACCTCATTGACCTCAATCGTAACTTTGAACGACTAGGTTGTTTAGCTAATCTTTATGATTAGCTTTTTTTGTTATCACATAAGCGATTGCTAAACGAATGGCAAAGATGCCACAGGCATTTAAGACAAGGCTTATTGCGATAGCATAAGCTAAAATCAATTAGCTTTACAACTCCAGTCTATCCAATTTAGCATGGCTCTCACCTCCGTAACTTTTAAGTTGTGTGAGGGGTGTGTAGCCGCTAAAGTTACTAAATCTTGGTATTAGCTTTATACCAAAATCTAGAATAATAATATCAAAATACTTTTTATTTTGGAATATTTAGTTTCCAAAAATAAAAGAGGGTGTTTTTCAACATCCTCTTTATTTAATTCTATCGCCTGATAAAAAAGTTTCGCTTCTTTCGGTTATAGCTCATTCCTTCTCCTAAAGCTTCATTAGCATCAAAAATTGTCATAAATGCTTTAGGATCTTCTCTTAAAACAATTGCCTTAACTGCTTGAATTTCATAATTGGCAACAATGCAGTAGATAATATGTTTTTGACTGCGATCATAGCCCCCTTCACCATTTAAAAAGCTATAGCCACGATCTAACTCTAAATCAATCATCTTCGCAATTTCTTCATATTTATCAGATATAATAAAGACCGCTTTTGCCTTGTTACCACCTTGTTGCACGATATCTATCAAAGTAGTAGCAATATAACTGGCAATTAAAGTGTACATAATATGGCGAATATCAATATATGAAAGTGAAAGAACTAGCACGATTACGTCAATTATGAAAAATGTTTTTCCGCTTTTAATATCTTTTTCTTGTTGTAAAATACGAGCGATTATATCAGAGCCACCAGTTGTGCCATTATACCGAAAGACAATTCCTAATCCTAGACCAGAAAGTAGTCCAGCGGAAATTGCTGCCAATAATAGGTCGTGCTCTAAATTCAATTGGTTTATAATAGGTATTAGACGCCAAAAATTTAAGAAAAAGGATAAGCAAATTGTCCCCCATAAAGTTTCAATCATGAGTTTTTTGCCTAAAAAGCGAAAACCAATTAGAATTAAAGGGATGTTTAAAATAAGTGTGCTGAATCCTAGGTTTACTTTCCACCAATGGAATAGTAATAAGGAAATACCACTTAAACCTCCATCAGTTAACTGATTGGGAATACTAATCATATTAATGCTTAGTCCATAGATGGCGGAGCCAAGTGCAATCATTATAAGTTCAATGATAAAACTAGGCGTAATTTTAAATTTGAGATTAGTTACTTTCATTATGATACCCTCCGTAATGTATTGCACTTTTTATTTTAACAAACTTTGATAACAAAATTAAAATGAGAAATGATGATTTTAAGATATGAAAATTAATTCTTTACCTGAAATATTTATGAAAGCCTTGCCAGTTGTGCAAACTTTAACACAAGCTGGCTATGAGGCTTACTTTGTTGGTGGAAGTGTTCGAGATTTGTTACTGAATCGTCACATTCACGATGTTGATATTGCAACTAGTGCATATCCAGAAGAAGTTAAGCAACTTTTTGAGAGAAGTATTGATACTGGTATACAACATGGCACTGTAACTGTTTTATACAATGATGATAGTTATGAAATTACGACTTTTAGAACAGAATCAGGCTATCAGGATTATCGACGTCCTGATCATGTCGAATTTGTTCAAAATCTAGAAGAAGATTTGAAACGACGTGATTTTACCATTAATGCCTTGGCAATGGATGAATATGGCAATATTCATGACTTGTTTAATGGATTAGATGATTTAAATCAGGGTCTGATTAAAGCTGTAGGAGATCCAGAAAAGCGTTTTAATGAAGATGCTTTACGAATGATGCGGGCAGTTCGATTCATGAGTCAGTTGAAGTTCTCTCTAGAAGAAAAGACTAGACAAGCAATTTGTGACCATCATGAATTATTAAGTAAGATTTCTGTTGAACGTATTCGAGAAGAATTCGTTAAGATGTGTGTGGGACCACATGCTAGAAGTGCATTTCAGGTCTTTTTAGATACACAACTAAGCGAAGAAGTACCAGATTTTCGCGGAAAAAAAGAGCAACTATCAGTTTTCCCAAGTTTAACTTTTTCGCCATCAACTGAAGCGAGTGTTTGGGCAATTATTGCAATTTTATTGAAGTTGCCAAATGAACAAATTCCTGCATTTATGAGAGATTGGAAGAATTCCAATCAGATGGCTCGGAATGTTGAAGAAATTGTATTTTTCTTTGACTTATTATCAGATCACAGTCCGTCTGATTATGAACTATTCCTTGCAGGACAAGATACAGTTATGTCTGCTTGTGATGTAGCTAGAATTTTGGGGCAGCCAGTCAATAGTGAAGCAATGATAGACCGTTATGTTGCTCTACCTATTAAAAATAATAAAGAGCTTGTCATTGATGGATCTACCTTAATTGAGTGGGGAATTAAGCCGGGTCCAAGTTTAGGAGAGATGTTAGCGAAAATTACCGAAGCTGTTGTTGATGGCAAAGTAGCTAATGAAGAAGAAGCAATTAAGAATTTTATTGCAGAATAACAAGTTATATATTTGCTATAATTTTTAAAATTTAGTAGAATAAATATGTAAAGAGGAGTGTATCTCAGCTCTAAGTGAGAATTAAAAGAGGAGTGTATCTCAGCTCTAAGTGAGAATTAAAAGAGGAGTGTATCTCAGCTCTAAGTGAGAATTAAAAGAGAGAAGGGTTGCCTATTAGGCAATCTTTTTTTATGCGTATTTTTATAAAAGGGGGGGAAGAATTATGAGCCTAAAATTTTATAAAATTGATTCTGACTATTTATGCCAATTATCAAAAATTGATAAAAATATAAAAATCAATCATGGTAATAATCAGAGACCATATGTTGGAATCATAGTTCAAGAAAATTCTCAAAAATATTTTATACCTATGGGGTCTCCTAAGCCTAAACATAAATACATGAAAAATAATTTAACTTTTTTTAAAATACAACACAATAATAAGTTCTTAGGGGTATTGAATATTAATAATATGCTTCCAGTGAAAAAAGGACTGTATCAAGAAATTATTTTTGATGATGAAAATGAAAAATACAGGTACTTACTTTATAATCAATGGAGAATAATTAATAAATATGAAGATAAAATTATTCATAATTCACACATTTTATATAGATTAATTACAACGGAAAAAGAGAAACATATAAATTTACAAAAATTGTGTCCTGACTTTTTACGATTAGAAGAATTTTGTAAAGGGTTTTAATATCTAAATCAAAAAAGCTGGTAATCATCATTCAAAGAATGAAGTTTACCAGCTATTAACTTATTAAACATAAAATAATACTGAAAAGAACATCAAAATAGAACCAGCTAAAACAAATAAATGCCAAACTGTGTGCATCATTGGTACACCGATCATTGAATAAAAGAGTGCTCCAATTGTGTAACTTATTCCGCCAGCAACTAGTAACCAAAAACCAGTTGTTCCAAGATAACTGTATAACTGCGGAGCTGAAAAAATTACCAGCCAGCCCATTGCAATATACATAATAACTTCAATGATGCTATTTTTGTTTTTTGCTAGTATGTAATATAAAATTCCAAAAACTGTAATTCCCCAAATTATGCCAAAAATTAACCACCCCTTAATACCACCAATTGCAACTAAAGAATATGGAGTATAACAGCCTGCAATTGAAAGAAATATTGAAGAATGATCAAAAATCTGAAATACTTTTCTAGCCTTAGTATAAATTAAGGAATGATAGAGCGTTGAAAATAAATATAAAAAAACCAAACTAGCGCCATAAATACTAAAGGTAACAACTCTTAAAGGTGAATGTGTTGATGCTGCTCGAATGATTAATAATACAAGAGCAGTAACTGCTAAACCAAATCCAATGCCATGAGTTATTGCTGAAAATATATTATCCAAAAGTGGTATAACTTTTGGTTGATGTTGCGGTTTTTGCCAAATTTTTTTAAAATTCATTGTTTGTCCTTTTTATTCATTATTACTATATTAAAGAATTTTTGATTTACTTGTAGTAAACATATGCTTACCTGTATTTCTTACATTATAGTATACCAAAGAAAAATACAAGATATGTTAAAGCCAAAAGGATGGGAAGGCGAAGGTTTTGCCAAAAATTAAAGTTATTACTGATTCATCAGTACAATTAAGTCCAGAAGAAATTGAAAAATATGATATTACTGTCGTACCTCTTTCAATTACGATTGATGATAAGACATATGTTGATGGCGAAGATATTACTCGAAAAGACTTTATCCAAAAAATGGATAGTGCAAATGAATTACCTAAAACTAGTCAACCAGCAATTGGACGCTTTGTAGATGAATTTAAGAAGCTTGCTGCAGATGGTAGTCAAGTTTTGGGGATTTTTATGGCTAAATGCTTGAGCGGTACAGTTGATGCTGCTCGACAAGCTAGTGAATTAGTAGATTTTGATGTAACAATTTTTGATTCAGGTTATACTGACCGGGCAATGGGCTTTGAAGTTTTAGAAGCTGCTAAAATGGCCCAAGCTGATAAAGGACTCGATGAAATTATTGCACGTCTTAAACAAATGCAAGATCAAATGCATCTTGAAATGATGGTGCCTGATTTAACTAATATTATTAAAGGTGGGCGCCTTGGTGCTTTAGCCGGAAGAGTAGCTACTTTGCTTAATATTAGGCTTTTCCTTGAAATGACTACTAATGTCTTAAATATAAAAGCAAAGGGAAGAGGAAAGAAGTTTACTAAGAAATTTAATCAAGATTTGATTGAATTGGTAAAAAATACTCCTAATGTTAAACATCTTGGTATTTCCTACGTTGATACACCAGATGATATGGAAGAATTAGCTAATGAGCTTAAAGAAATTAATCCAGACATGGATATTTTAATTCAAGAAACTAGTCCGATTATTATAACTCACGCTGGGCATGGAGCTTACGCAGTAATGTTTTATTCAGAATAAATTAAATTTAGCTGCAATTACTTTGGTAATTTGCAGTTTTTTGATAACCAATTATATTTATAGTAATATTAAATCAACATATTATTTAATTAAATAAAGGAGCTAACATGGCTTATCGAGAAAGTTTTTATCGATTCTTAATGACACAAAGAAATCCTGATTCACATGATGAAATTGCTGAATTTGCTAATAATGCACAACACGATCAACAATTTCCAAAACAAGAGCAGGATTATGAAAAATTGTCTGATTATTTGGAATTAAATGCTTCATATTTACCAAGTATGACAATTTTTGATCGAGCATATGAATTGTATAAAGATAATATGTAAGGCCAGGATATTCTCCTGGCTTTTTTATTTTAGAAGGTGATGATACGTGGATATTTTAATTTCAACCTTAGTGATTTTGTTTACAACTAATTTGGCGATGGTTTTTCAAAAAGCATATTTCCACAAAATCTCAGTCAATTATGTGGCTTTTTTTTTTGGAATGATACTAGGGTTAGTGCCTTTATTAAATAATTTAGTGGAAGATTTTCAATCTGAAGTTTTTATGGAGCTTATTGTTGCACCATTACTGTTTTTTGAAGGACAAAATACACAGCTTTATTATGTTAAGAGATTTTGGAAATCAATAGTTGGCTTGACAGTAGTCATGATTGTAATAATTGAATTAGTAGCTGGCTTTAGTTTGTATTACTTAACTGGCATGAGTATGGCCTTTTGTTTTTTACTTGCTGCAATTGCTACCCCTACTGATGCCACGGCTGGTGAAAGTGTTACACATGGTCTAAAGGTTCCAAGAAAAGTTGCCTATTATCTTAGAAATGAATCGTTATTTAATGATGCATCTGGTTTGATTTTACTAGCCATGATGGTCAGTTGGTATGTTAATAAGAATTTGGTAATTATTGAATCTGTTGGTCAATTATTCATTTCTGTTGTAGGTGGTATTGTTTTAGGAATTATTAGTTCTTTACTATTAGCAATGATTAGACAAAAAACTATGCAATCTAGTAGTTTAGATAATAGTAATTTCTCTCTGAATACACCTGTTCAAATAGCTTATTTGATGACACCATTTTTGTTGTATTTTTTGCTGAAGAAATCCATGTATCAGGTGTAATTACAGTTGTTGTTGCGGGGTTAGTCCATAATGCAGAACACCAGAGAAGTAAGTTGACCAATCCGCAAATGGTTTTTGTTGGAAATCAATTAAGCAATATTTTTACAGATGTTTTGAATGGCTCTGTCTTTGTAATTTTAGGGCTAGTATTGATTAGACTCTTAGAAGAAGATATTTTTAATGCACAAACAATTATGGCAATTTTAGTTGGGGCATTTTTATATGTAATTAATGTCTTGGTTCGATACTTCTATACTTTTTTAACAGAATTTAGGCACAATCAAAAGCGAGCTTGGACTTTTAGTTTGGGAGGAATTCATGGTGCTGTTACTTTTGCCCTCGCTTATACTTTAACTGAGGAAACTATTAAGTTATCTGATATTCATTTTGCTTTATTGGCAAGTTCTACTTTAATTATTTTAAGTATGGTTGTTCCGACCTTTGTTTTTAGGTTCTTATTGCCAAAAAAAGTAGCGGATCTTGACCAAATTAAGGAAATGCGCAAAGTTAGAAAAAATATGGTTGAGTATGCTATGCTTGAACTGGACAAAATTTATTTACCTGAACCTTTGCGTAGGCAGTTGTTATATGACCTAAAGGCCCAATTAGATGAGGTATCAATGAAGGATTTCTTGAAAGAAATGAATACGACCGTGCGTCGACCAGATTTGAAGCCACATGATCGAGAATTTCGAGATGAAGTTTATCGCTATGCCTTTCGACTAGAGCGCAATTATTTAGGTCAGATTGCCCAGAGTGAACAAAAATATCGTGAAGGTTTTTTAAAATTATATCGTGAGACTTTGATGGCTGAAATTTTATTTTTGGGATCAAAGGAAGATTAAAGCACCATTAGGTGCTTTTTTGTTAAAAGAAAGTGTTAGCTGCAACAACAAATCATGGTATTATAAATACTGACGCCCTTTTTCAGGTATAAAATTATAAAAATGAAAGGATTTTTTACATGGCAATTCAATGGTATCCTGGCCACATGAACAAGGCACGGGTTCAATTAGAAGATAAGTTAAGTTTACTTGATGTGATTGTAGAAGTAGTTGATGCAAGAATTCCTGCTTCATCAAGAAATCCTTTAATTAGTGACATAGTAGGGGATAAGCCCCATATTATTATCTTAAATAAAGCTGATTTAGCTGACCCTAATGAAATTAATAAATGGGAAGCTAAGTTAAAAAGTGACGGAAAGTTCGTCCTCAAGCTAGATGCTCAACACAATACCAATATGGCTCCTTTATTTAAGTTGATTAAGTTAGCAGCTAAAGATCGGATTGATAAGCTGGAAGCTAAAGGGGCCAGCAATCCTACCATTAGAATTTGCTTAGTTGGAATTCCTAACTGTGGTAAATCAACAATCATTAATCGCTTAGTTGGTAGAAATGTCGCTATTGTTGGTGATCGTCCAGGTGTAACCAAAGGGCAAAGTTGGCTTAAAACAAGTGAAAGTGTACAAATTCTTGATACACCTGGTATTCTTTGGCCAAAATTTGAAGATCAAGCTGTTGGCTTTAGGCTAGCTGCTCTTGGCTCAATTAAAGAAAGTGTGTTTCATGCGGATGATGTTGCATTATTTGTAATGGAATACTTGAAAGAAAATTATTTTAAGAGCTTGGTAAAATTTAGTCGTTTATCTGAACAAAGTGTAAATGATTTACCATTGCCTGAGCTATTACTCGCAATGACAGAAAAATATGGTATGCGAGATGATTATGAAAAGATGAGCTTATTCTTGCTTAATCAGTTACGTAAAGGCCGACTAGGTAGAATTAATTTAGAAAAAGTTGAAGCATGAGTATTAAAGAAATAAAAGAAATATTACAAGGTGAGGTTGATTCAGAAACACTGGCACTTTTGCAAAAGGATGAGCGCAAAGGCGTTCAAAAACTCCTTGAAAGCTACAATAAACGACTTGCAAAACTTGCAAAAGCCAAGGCAGCTTTTATGAATCGTTTCCAGTATGAGCAAAAGGCTTGGAAAGCTGGTTCAATTGTTGCTGGTGTTGATGAAGTAGGACGTGGGCCACTTGCTGGCCCCGTTGTAACAGCTGCTGTTATTTTAGATGATAGCTTTGATTTAGTTGAAGTTAATGACTCTAAAAAATTAAGTCCCAAAAAGAGGTTAGAACTTTATCCCCAAATTTTGGATAAAGCAGTTGCAGTCGGAATTGGAGTTGGTAGTCCTGAATTGATTGATAGAATCAACATTTACGAAGCTGATCGTGTGGCAATGGCTCAAGCAGTAAATAACTTAGCTATTAAGCCTGATTTATTGCTTGTAGATGCAATGAATGTACCAGTTGATATTAAACAAATTGAACTAATTAAAGGCGATAGTAAATCTAATTCGATTGCGGCTGCATCAATTATTGCCAAGGTTTTTAGGGATGAATTAATGAATGATTACGCCAAGGTCTATCCTCAATATGATTTTGAGCATAATGCTGGTTATGGGACAGCAAAACATATTGCCGCACTTAAAGAATTTGGTGCAACTCCAATTCATAGACGTAGTTTTTCACCTGTTAGTGAGTATGATTTTAATAAATAAAAAAGGAGCGATTTGCTCCTTTTTACATTTCAAAAATTATGTTAAATTATATTTTCTTTTGCATCATATGATGACTTATACCTGCATCAATAAAAGCATCCCCAACAACTTTAAAGCCCAGTTTTAGATAAAAACCTTGTGCTTGATCTTGGGCTCCTAAAATTAGAGTAGAAATCCCTTTAGCCTGGGCATCATTTTCAATTCTTTTGATTAGTTGTGAATTAAGTCCTTGGCCACGAAAAGTTGCTTTAGTTGCTACTCTTTGGATATGCCATGTTTTATCGTGTTCTTCTTTAACACGAGCGCAACAAACAAGGTTATTATTTATTAAGCCACCATAATAAATAGGTCCCTGTTCATCTTTAAGTTCTAAATTAGCAGGAACATGTTGTTCTTTTATAAAAACTTCTTTTCGTAAGTCTAAAATTTGTTGATAAAGAGTTGATCTAATATCTTTAGTGGTTTGAATTTTCATAGTTTACCTCATGATTTTTAATTATAATATTATTTTAATTGGAATAAAATTAATAAATCAACCAAATAACATTATGTATGATTATTTTATAAAACAAGATAAATATTATATCAAAGATGTAAAAGCTTTCAATTTTGATTAAAGTGAAATTAATTATAATATTTCTTAGTGCGAATAATAATAATTTTTAATAAAAGATGATATAATATTGCTTGAAAGCAATTAACCGATTCGCCTTTAGGTATAAACGTAATTTACTTATCGAATCCATACGTTATTTATCCTTTATTCAGAGCCTATTGAATCCCTAGATAGGTTCTCCTCCTTTCTATAAAGAAACGAGTTTAATTGCTTTTAATACCCCAGAAGCGACATTCAGAATGAGTGTCGTTTTTCTTTTTAATTGCTTATATTTGTAATATTTTATAAATATAGTATGATAAAAATACAGATTAGAAATAGGAGAGGTCTATTATTTTCTTTAAAAAAGCAGCACAAATTGCTGCTACTTCTGCATTTTTATTGTTTTTTAATTCAAGGGTAGTGTTTGCAGAAACAACAAGTTTAACTGAAAGTATAAAAAATCAAACACTTACTGCTAATAGAAAGATTTATGCCAAAGTCGATGGTGATGAAGATTTTCAACTAGTTCATCAAGATAGAGCAACTCTAACTTATGATGAAAAGGTTTCAATCGAGAACAACCAAAGAAAATTTACTTTGGATAAAGAAGTTAGTTCTGAGTGGCCTAATTACACTATGCCTAAAAAAGAAGGGTATACAGCATTCTTAACAGATGAAACTGGTCAAAAAGAAGAAAAATTAGCTGATGGAATTATTCCAAAATCTGAAGTTACGTTAACTAGTCTTGATAATACTAATTTGGATAGGAATTATTATATTATTTACTATCCTGATGAACGCACTCTCTCAGTTGAGTATATTGATAAAACTACTAATGAGATTTTATCCAAAGATAGTTATTCTGGAAAGTCAGGGGAAAAAATAACTTTAAATATTGTTAATCCTGATAAAAACAAATATTCAATCGATAATAATATAATTCCTAGTTCTTATACATTTACAGGTGATTCTAATCAACAGGTTAAGATTTATTTAAAAGATAAAAATAGCAACTCCAAAAAAGAAGAGGAGAAAAGAAATAAAATAACCAGTCCAAATATAAATCTTAAAGAAAATCCCAAAACAAATGGAAGTTTACCTGATACCTATCTAAATGATGATGACAAGGCGATAAGCTTGTATACTATGCCGAACAGAAAAAAGGCAGTGATGAAAAATAAGAAGAACAAGAGGAATTCATCATTTAAAAAAGCTGAACTTAATTTTAACCAGTGTTCTTTAATAGTACTAGGGACTGTAATAATTATTTCTTCATTTTTCATTTGTAAAATAAAATTAAAGTCAGAAGTCTAGTTACCAAACTAGACTTTTTTAGTAAAAATCAACTTTTTTCGAGTATATATACTTGAAAGAAGGAATGAGAATGACTATTAAAGAATTTTTACTGAGATTAAAGCTTGAAAGGGGAATTGGATATCAAAAGTCCTTAGCAATTTTGACTAAGCTTACTAGTTTATCTGCTGTAAACTTGGCCGATTTAGAAACTTTGCCCGAACAAATAAAGGAATTAGCAATTAAGGCCTATTCTAATCCTAAGCATCCCCATACCATTGATTTACTTACCAAGCAGTGTAAGATTATCAGCTTTTTTGATAAAGAATACCCGGATAAATTGCGCCAAATTTATAGGCCGCCGTTACTTTTATTTGCTAAAGGGGATATTTCTCTGCTAAAAAAGCCAATCACAACAATTGTAGGAGCTCGGCAAGCAGGCTCATATACTCAGCAAGCTTTAGATGCCTGGGTGCCACGTTTAAGTCAAGATTACGTAATTGCTTCTGGTTTGGCAAAGGGAGCAGATCGTTTTGCTCATGAAACAGCTTTAAAGTATCATGGTAAAACAATTGCCGTAGTTGGTAATGGATTAAATCACTTTTATCCTAAAGAAAACCAACTTTTACAGCTGGAAATTATAAAACATGGCTTACTGATAAGTGAGTATCTTCCTGACACGCCACCACGACCTTTTCGTTTTCCAGAACGTAATCGTATTCTGGCAGGTTTAAGCGACAATGTGATTGTAACTGAAGCAAAAAGCGAGTCGGGTTCATTAATTACTGCTAATTATGCATTGTATGAAAATCGCAATATTTTTGCCTTGCCGGGATCAGTCTTTTCACCATTATCACAAGGCCCAAATGAACTTATTAAAGCAGGGGCGTGTCCACTATTAAATCTTGAAACTTTTTATGATAATATACATTGATTTAACTAATGTAAATAAATTATTATTTTTAATAGCTTAATATAGTTGATTTTTTTCTACTATATATTAAGCTAGATACTGAAACAACATATTATTTGACAATCTGAAAAAGCTACTTTATCCTTAAGCATGATTTTTACAGATTAAGAAAGGGGCATTTGATGCCTACTAGAAAGAAAAATTTAGTTATTGTCGAATCTCCTGCAAAGGCAAAGACAATTGAAAAATATCTTGGGCGCTCTTACCATGTTATTGCGTCTAAGGGACATATTAGAGATTTACCTAAATCGCAAATGGGTGTTGATATCGAACATGATTATCAACCTAAATATATTTCGATTCGTGGTAAAGGCGAAACAATTAAAGAATTAAAAAAAGAGGCCAAAAAAGCAAAATTTGTATATTTAGCATCCGACCCCGATCGTGAAGGGGAAGCAATTGCTTGGCACGTCGCTCATATTTTAGATTTGAATGATGGTCAAAAGCATCGCGTTACTTTTCACGAAGTTACTAAAGATGCGGTAAAAAATGCTTTTAAAAATCCAAGAATGATTGATATGGACACAGTTGATGCCCAACAAGCTCGTAGAGTTTTGGATCGTCTTGTGGGTTATTCTTTGAGTCCGATTTTGTGGGCCAAGGTAAAAAAGGGATTATCTGCTGGACGTGTTCAATCAGTTGCTTTAAAACTAGTTTTAGACCGTGAACAAGAAATTAAAGACTTTAAGCCTGAAGAATACTGGACTATTGATGCCGAATTTACAAAAGGCAGAAAGAAGTTTCAAGCAAGTTTCTATGGCTTGGACGGTAAAAAGACTGAACTTCCTAATAATGAAGCAGTTCAAGCAGTTTTAAAGAAAATAGACAAAAACAAGCCATTTACTGTTGAAACTGTAGTTAAAAAGGAACGTAAGCGTCAAGCCCCAGCTCCATTTACAACTTCTACTTTGCAACAAGAAGCTAACAAGCGTTTAGGCTATCGAACTAGAAGAACAATGTCGATTGCTCAACAACTTTATGAAGGTATTAGTCTTGGGAAAGAAGGAACGGTTGGGTTAATTACTTATATGCGTACTGACTCTAAGCGTACCTCACCAGTTGCTCAAGCAGAAGCAAGTAAGTTTTTAACTGAAACTTTTGGGGCAGAATTTGCTTCAAAAAGCGCACGACATTTCAAAAACCAAGAAGATGCTCAAGATGCTCACGAAGCTATTCGACCAACTAGTATTTACCGTACCCCAGAATCACTTAAAAGAAGTTTGACAAGCGAACAATTTAAACTTTATAAGTTAATTTGGTCAAGATTTGCGGCTAGTGAAATGACACCAGCTGTTTTTGATACAGTTCGTGCAGATATTGTCCAAAATGGAGTAATGTATCGGACAACTGGATCTAAGATGAAGTTTGCTGGATTTACGAAGGTTTATGATGCAGGTAGTGATAAGAGTGTAGAATTACCAGATCTTGCAGAAGGTGACAATGTTAAACTTTCTAAGCAAGACAATAAGCAACACTTTACCTTGCCACCAGCTCGGTATACTGAAGCTAGTTTAGTTCATGCTCTTGAAGAAAATGGAGTTGGACGCCCTTCAACATACGCACCAACAATTGATACAATTCAAAGACGCTACTACGTTAAGCTTGAAGGACGCTCAATTGTACCGACTGAATTAGGTGAGATTGTTAATAATTTGGTTGGTAAATTTTTCCCTGATATTGTTAACGTTGACTTTACTGCTCAATTAGAAAATGACCTAGACCATGTTGAAGAAGGTAAGAAAAACTGGGTTAAGGTTGTTGATGAATACTACAAGCCATTTTCTAAAGAGCTTGAAAAGGCAGATAGCGAAATTGAAAAGGTTCAAATCAAAGATGAACCAGCTGGTTTTAATTGTGATATTTGTGGAGCGCCAATGGTTATTAAAATGGGACGTTATGGCAAGTTTTATGCTTGTTCACGTTTCCCAGATTGTCGAAACACTAAAGCAATCGTCAAAGAAATTGGTGTAGTTTGTCCTAAGTGTGGCAAAGGTCAAATTGTAGAAAAGAAATCAAAACGTGGACGTAAGTTCTTTGGATGTAGTAATTATCCGGACTGTGACTTTGTTTCATGGGATAAACCAGTTGGACGTGATTGTCCAAATGATGGTCATTTCTTAGTAGAGAAGAAAACAAAAAAAGGACTTGTTGTTCAATGTCCAAATGGTGACTACAAGGAAGAACGTGAAGAAAGCGAAAATTCTAAATAAAAGTTAAATCTTTGACATTGTGAGATAATATCATCAGAAGTATTGTTAATTGATGATATTATTTTTTTATCAATATAAATTAGGATAAGGATGAAATAAATGACGCAAAAAGTTACTGTAATTGGTGGTGGACTTGCTGGTAGTGAAGCTAGTTATCAATTAGCGAAAAGAGGAGTTGAAGTTCACCTCTATGAAATGCGCCCAATTAAAATGACACCTGCTCATGAAACGGGGAATTTGGCAGAATTAGTATGTACGAACTCAATGAGAAGTGATCAATTGACTAATGCTGTGGGACTTTTAAAAGAAGAAATGCGCCGTCTTGACTCACTTGTTTTAAGGGCTGCTGATGCTACCAAGGTCCCAGCTGGAGGTGCTTTAGCTGTCGACCGTGAATTATTTAGTAAGTATATTACCGACGAATTAGCCAAATTTGATAATTTACATCTTCATCATGAAGAAATTACTAAAATCCCGAATGATGGTATTACTATTATTGCAACAGGGCCATTAACTAGTGATGATTTAGCTAAACAAATTCAAGAATTTTCTGGCACAAGTAGCTTACACTTCTTTGATGCTGCTGCACCGATTGTTGCTAGTGATTCAATAAATATGGATATTGTTTACAAAAAATCACGCTATGATCGTGGAGAAGCCGCTTATTTGAATTGTCCAATGGATAAGCAACAATTTACTAGATTTTGGGAAGAATTAGTTAAGGCGGATACTGCTGAACTTCATGGCTTTGAAAAGGATGAAGTTTTTGAAGGTTGTATGCCAATTGAAGTTATGGCTGCTCGTGGAGAAAAAACTATGCTCTTTGGTCCGCTCAAGCCAGTTGGACTTGAAGACCCTAAGACTGGTAAAACTCCATATGCAGTTGTTCAGTTGCGCCAAGATAATGCAGCTTCTTCAATGTATAATTTAGTTGGTTTTCAAACTCATCTAAAATATGGTGAACAAAAGCGGGTCTTTTCGATGATTCCAGGCCTAGAAAATGCTCGTTTTGTTCGTTATGGTAAGATGCACAGAAATACTTATATGGCATCTCCAGATGTATTGAATGCAACTTATGAAGCTAAAAAACAAGCAGGTCTCTTTTTTGCTGGTCAAATGACTGGAGTTGAAGGTTATGTTGAAAGCGCAGGTAGTGGATTAGTCGCTGGGATTAATGCAAGTCGTTTAGCAAGAGGACTAGATTTAGCAACTTTTCCAGTTGAAACAGCATTAGGATCAATGGCTAATTATATAACTACAACTAGCTCTAAACATTTCCAACCAATGAATGCGAGTTTCAGTTTGATTCCGCCACTTGAAAAGAAAATTCGCAACAAGCGCGAACGTAAGCAAATGATTTCTGAACGTGGTTTAGAAAAGTTAGCAGAATTTGCGGAAGAAATGAAGATTAATGACTAAGAAGTCACTACTTGAACAATTTAAAGATTATTTAGCATATGAACGAGGTTATTCCAACTTAACTTTGACAGCTTACATAAATGATTTAAAGCAGGCTGAGGACTTTTGGAAAAATAACGGTGGTTTTAATGGCTTTGAGCAAGTTTCTAGTAGAGATGTTGAAATTTTTATTACCTCCCTCGCTAGTGCCGGCTTATCACAAGCCAGTCAAGCACGAAAACTGTCGTCTTTGAAATCTCTTTATAAGTTTTTAACGCGACGAAATTTGGTTGCGGTTGATCCGACCCAAACTGTAAGTATTCATCGCAAAAGTAAAAAACTACCAGAATTTTTCTATGAACCTGAAATAAAAAAAGTGTTAGATTCTCTTTCTGCTTCTGATAAGTTTACTGTTCGTAATAAGGCAATGTTTGAACTGTTTTATGCGACAGGGATGCGGGTTAGCGAAGTTAGTAATTTAACCTTGCAGCAAGTTGATTTTGATGTTCAGATGATTTTAGTTCATGGGAAAGGTAATAAAGATCGTTACGTTCCATTTGGTGATTATGCAAAGGCTAGTCTTTTACGTTATCTGAATGAAGCTAGAAGTTTATTTAATCCTGATGAAAATAATCATTTTGTCTTTTTAGACAATCGAGGACATCAGTTAACTAGTCGTGGAATTGAATACATTATGCGAAAAGTCTTCCAAAAAGGTGGACTTAGTGCCAATGTGCATCCCCATGAATTACGGCATACTTTTGCTACTCAAATGTTGAATAATGGAGCCGATTTACGAAGTGTTCAAGAATTATTAGGCCATGAATCTTTGTCAACTACTCAAATCTATACCCATGTAACAATGGAACGTCTGCAGAAAGATTATGAAAAGTTTTTCCCACGTAATGAAGGAAAGGATTAGTTATGACAACAATTGTTAGTGTAAAACATAATGGTAAGACCGCTATTGCTGGTGACGGCCAAGTTACCTTAGGTGAAAAGTATATTTCTAAAAAATCAGCTAAGAAAATTCGGCGAATTTATAACAATCAAGTTGTAATTGGATTTGCTGGAGGTGTGGCTGATGCAGTTAGCTTAGAAGAAATGCTTGAAGGAAAACTTGAAAGCTATTCAGGCGATTTGCGTCGTGCAGCCGTTGAAATGGCGCAATCATGGCGTAAGGATCCCACTTTGCAAAAATTGCAAGCAATGTTAATTGCTTTTAATGATAAGGACTTACTCTTGATTTCTGGTAATGGTGAAGTTTTAGAACCAGATGAAAATGTAGTCGCAATTGGATCTGGTGGCTATTTTGCACAAGCAGCAGCCGTAGCTATGACTCGTCATGCTAAAGACATGGATGCTAGTGAAATTGCTAAAGAAGCAGTAGGAATTGCGGCAGATATTGATGTCTTTACTGATCATGAAATTATTACAGATGAAATAGGTGATTAGATGTCCATTAAAACACCAAAAGAAATAGTACGTTTATTAAATGAATATATTATTGGTCAAAATGAAGCCAAACGAGCAGTAGCAATTGCGCTTTATAATCGTTATCGTCGCTTGCAATTGCCTAAGTCTTTGCAACAGGATATTACTCCTAAAAATATGTTAATGGCTGGTCCAACTGGTGTAGGTAAAACAGAAATTGCTCGTCGTCTAGCAAAAATTGTGGATGCACCTTTTGTTAAAGTAGAAGCTACTAAGTTTACTGAAGTAGGTTATGTTGGTCGCGATGTTGAATCAATGGTTCGCGATTTAGTAACTGAAGCTGTCCGCATGGAAGAAAAAGAGCAATTTAAGCGTGTTAAGGCCGATGCTACTAAAGAAGCCAACAAAACTTTGGTTCGTTTGTTAGTACCTGGTATTAAACATGAAAATCGTGAAAACCAAATGCAACAAATGATGCAAATGTTAATGGGTTCACAACAAGCTGAGCAGCCTCAAGAAGAAGTTACCGATGATATTAGAAATCAACGATTAAGTGTTGCAGAACAACTCAATAAAGGCTTGCTTGAAGATCGTCAAGTTACTATTGAAGTTGAACAAGCTCCTAAAGTTAACCCGATGGGCGATATGATGGGGCAAATGGGAATGGATATGAATTCTCTCTTAGGTGATATGATGCCTAAGAAGAAAGTTAAGCGTACGCTTGCTGTGCGAGATGCTCGAGAAGTGTTAATTCAAGAGCAATCTCGTAAGATGGTTGACTACGATACCATTTACCAAAAGGCAATCGAACGGACCAGTCAAAATGGTATTATTTTTATTGATGAAATTGATAAAATTACTGGTAAAAGTAAAGATGCTGGCCAAGTTTCTCGTGAAGGAGTTCAACGAGACGTTTTGCCAATTGTTGAAGGTTCGACAGTACAAACGAAATATGGCCCTGTTTCAACAGATCATATCCTCTTTATTGCTGCAGGGGCATTTGCTGAAAGTAAACCTAGCGATTTAATTCCTGAATTGCAAGGCCGCTTCCCAATTAGGGTAGAACTTAATGCTTTAACAAAGGCTGACTTTGTATCAATCTTAAAAGATCCTGAAAACTCATTGCTCAAGCAGTATATTGCTTTGCTTGAAGCTGATGGCGTTAAGTTAATCTTTACTCAGGAAGCAATTGATAAAATTGCTGAAATCGCTTATGACGTTAACCAAGGAACAGATAATATTGGGGCGCGTCGTTTAGCGACAATTTTAGAAAAATTGCTTGAAGATGTTCTTTATGAAGGTCCAGATATGGAGATGGGTGAAATAACTATCACTCAAGCTTACGTAGAAGAAAAACTTAGTGATATAATTATGAATAAGGATTTAACTAAATTTATTCTATAAAGGACTTCATAAAATGGAATATGAAATTAAGAATCAATTTTTAAACGTAAAAATTAATAGTCGGGGTGCTGAACTAACTTCAGTAAAAAGTGTAAATTCAGATACCGAGTTTCTTTGGCAAGCTGATCCAGAAGTTTGGAATCGTCATGCACCAATTTTGTTTCCAATTGTTGGTCGCTTAAAAAATGATACTTATCAATATCAAGGTAAAAGCTATCAACTTAGTCAACATGGCTTTGCTAGAGATAAAGAATTTAAGTTGCTAAGTCAAGAAAGCGATGCAATTAGTTTAGTTTTGCGTGATGATGAAGCTAGTTTAAAGGAATATCCATTTCATTTTGAGCTGGTAATTACATACCGATTACTTAATAATTTATTGATTGAGAATTTAAGTGTTAAAAACCCTGCTAATGAAGAAATGTTCTTCTCAATTGGCTGTCACCCAGGGTTTAATGTGCCGGTTAATAATCAAATTAAGAAAAGCAATTATTATTTACAGATGTTACCATCTAAAGATCATATTCGCATCCCTCTTAATAAAGAAACAGGCTTACATGATTGGGCAAAACGGACAATTGCAGCAACAGATACCCCGATTGAATTAACTGATGACTTATTTAAACATGATGCTTTAATTTTCCAACTTAAAGGAGAAACTAAAGTATCATTACGTAGTGAAAAAACAAGCTATCATGTTAATGTAACAACTGAAGATAGTCCATTTATTGGTGTTTGGTCACAATATCCTAAAACAGCAGATTATGTTTGCATTGAACCATGGTGGGGTCTTTGCGACGATGTGAATGCTGATGGTGATATTAGTAAAAAGCGTGGAATTATCAAACTTGGTCCAAATGAAGAATGGACAGGTAAGATTACGATAGCCTTGCATGATTAAATGGCTATTTTAAAAGACACTAGACAAAAAAACGTCTAGTGTCTTTTTTTAGATTTTTAATTATAAATTTATTTATTTTTTAACCAATAATAAATTCCAAAAGGTATAATGTTTTCCGTCCCATTTTTTAAGCGAATAATATTTGCTTTGTGGCGATTAAAAATCAAAATTAACAAGACAAACATCATGCTGCTTAGATATGGATCATGGAATAAAAAACTAAAAATAAAGAATAATGTAATGCATAGCATTGCCGTAAGTGACATAATACTTGTAATAAATAGCATAGGAAAGAAAATACCAGCACAGACGCAAAAGAATGCTAAATTATAGCCTAAAATAAAACCTGCTGTTGTAGCAACTGCTTTTCCACCTTTGAAGCCCAGAAAGATTGAAAAAGTATGCCCCAAAATAGCTACCATTCCAAAAACTGTTCCTAATGGGTGTGGCCCGAGGTGAAAGATTGCTGGCAAGAGTGTTGCTAAAGTTCCTTTCAAAACATCAACTAATAAAACACTCATTCCAGCAACTGGTCCGAAAGTTCTAAAAGTATTAGTTGACCCAGGGTTTCCTGAGCCTAGTGTGCGAATATCTTTATGAAAAAAAACTTTTCCAACTATCACGCCAGTAGGGAATGAACCTAAGAGATATGCTAAAATAAGTAATAGTGCAATTTTAATTGTTAACATTTTCAAACCTCACTTAAAATCTATGTGTTATTGTAACAAAGATTATAATAGTGTGGCAGAAAAAATTTATTGGAGGGAAATAGCTTGGTAAAAGCAAATAGTTATGATGATTCCTCAATCCAGATTTTGCACGGGCTAGAAGCAGTTCGTAAAAGACCTGGAATGTATATCGGTTCTACCGATATCAAAGGTATTAACCAGCTAGTTTATGAAATTGTCGATAACAGTGTCGATGAAGCGATGGCTGGTTATGGTAAAGAAATTAACGTAACCATTCATGAAGATAACAGCATCACTGTTCAAGATTTTGGGCGAGGAATGCCAACTGGGATGCATGAATCGGGAATTCCAACAATTGAGGTTATCTTTACAGTTTTGCATGCTGGTGGGAAGTTTACTGAAAAGAACTATAAAACTTCAGGGGGTCTTCATGGGGTTGGTTCTAGTGTTGTTAATGCTTTGTCTTCGTACTTAAAGGTCCGTGTTGTACGTGGTGGACAAGCCTATGAAGAAGAATTTCATGATGGTGGAAAGCCAATCGGTAGTTTAAAACATTTAGGTAAAACTAACGATAAAACTGGAACAACAATTACTTTCAAGCCTGATGAACGGGTCTTTTCAACAACAAAATATAAATACGAAACTATTGAAGAACGAATTCGTGAATCAGCTTTCCTACTTAAAGGGGTCAAGTTTACTTTAAAAGATGAACGGACACCTAATCATTATGAAGAATTTCTCTATACTGATGGGATAAAATCTTTTGTTTCTTATCTTAATGAAGGAAAAGATACATTTGGGGATGTTTTTTATTTTGAAGGAAAGCAAGACTCAATAGAGATTGAATTTTCTGGACAATATAATGATGGTTATTCAGAAAACTTTGTTTCTTTTGTAAATAACGTTCGTACCATTGATGGGGGTTCTCATGAAATGGGAGCCCGTTCAGGCTTTACTCGTGCTTTTAACGACTATGCCAAAAAGCAAGGCTTACTCAAAGAAAAGGAAAAAAATATTGAAGGTAGTGACTATCGTGAAGGATTGAGTGCTGTTCTTTCAATAAAAGTTCCGGAAGAATTGCTTGAATTTGAAGGTCAAACTAAGGGTAAATTAGGTACTCCACAGGCTAGAAGTGCTGTAGATGCTTTAGTTTATGAAAAGATGAGCTACTATTTACTTGAAAATGGTGAATTTGCGCAGACTTTAGTTAAGAAGGCTCAAAAGGCACGGGATGCTCGTGAAGCTGCCAAAAAAGCTCGGGATGAAAGCCGTAATGGTAAAAAGCGTCGTAAAAAAGAGCTATTATCAGGAAAATTAACTCCAGCTCAATCACGTAATCCCAAGAAGAATGAATTGTTCTTAGTCGAAGGTGATTCTGCCGGAGGCTCTGCTAAGCAAGGCCGTGATCGAAAGTTCCAAGCAATTTTACCTTTACGTGGTAAGGTTCTGAATACTCAAAAAGCAAAACTTCAAGATATCTTCAAAAATGAAGAAATCAATACAATGATTCATACAATTGGAGCTGGTGTTGGAACTGAATTTAAGATTGATGATGCAAATTATGACAAAATTATCATCATGACTGACGCCGACGACGATGGAGCCCATATTCAAATTCTGCTTTTGACTTTCTTTTATCGTTATATGCGACCAATGGTTGAGGCAGGGCGAGTTTACATTGCTTTACCTCCACTTTATCGCTTACAAAAAGGTAATGGAGCAAAGGCTAAAATTGAATATGCTTGGACAGATGAAGAATTAGAACGTGATGAAAAAGCTATGGGTAAAGGCTATAGTTTGCAACGTTTCAAAGGTTTAGGGGAAATGAATGCTGATCAACTTTGGCAAACAACTATGAACCCTGAATCAAGAATGTTAATTAGAGTTAAGATTGATGATGCTGCACTTGCTGAAAGACGAGTTACAACTTTAATGGGTGACAAAGTTGAAGCAAGAAGAAAATGGATTGAACAAAATGTAAAATTCCGTATGGGTGAAGAAGGCTCAATCCTTGAAGCTGAAAATTAGGAGGAATAATTAATGGCGCAAAAGACCGAGAGAATTCGGGAAATGCCGCTAGAACAAGTCATGGGTGAGCGGTTTGGACGCTACTCTAAATACATTATTCAAGAACGTGCTTTACCTGATATTCGAGATGGCTTAAAGCCTGTTCAACGCCGCATTTTGTATGCAATGTATTTGGATAATAATACCTTTGATAAGCCATTTAAAAAAGCTGCTAAGGCAGTTGGTAATATCATGGGTAATTTCCACCCACATGGTGATAGTTCTATTTATGGGGCCTTAGTTCACTTATCTCAAGATTGGAAGATGCGTGAACCTTTGATTGAAATGCATGGTAATAATGGGTCAATGGATGGCGATAGCCCAGCTGCCATGCGTTATACAGAATCAAGATTAAGCAAAATTTCTAATCATTTATTGGCTGATATTGATAAAGATACAGTTAATATGGTTTTAAACTTCGATGATACCGAGTATGAACCAACTGTTTTACCTGCTCAATTTCCTAATTTATTAGTTAATGGAGCAACCGGTATTTCAGCAGGGTATGCTACTGAAATACCACCACATAACTTAGCTGAAGTTATTGATGCGACAATTTATTTATTAAAGCATCCTAATGCTTCTTTAGCTGATTTAATGCAATTTGTTAAAGGGCCAGACTTCCCAACGGGAGCAATTGTCCTAGGGGATAAAGGAATTAAGGAAGCTTATGAATCTGGTCGTGGCCGAATTCAAGTGCGTGCTAAGACTAGCATTCAAGATATTAAGGCTGGTCGTCAACAAATTGTGGTTACCGAAATTCCTTTTGGCGTCAATAAAGCCTTTTTGGTTAAGAAGATTGATGAAATTCGTTTAAATAAAGAAATTGATGGTATCAGTGAAGTACGTGATGAAACAGATCGCCATGGTTTATCAATTGTTATCGAATTAAAAAAGGGTGCAGATAGTCAAAATATTTTGAATTATCTGTTTAAATCAACCGATTTACAAGTATCATACAGTTTCAATATGGTCGCAATTGACCATATGACACCAGTCCAAGTAGGGTTAAAACGAATTTTAAGTTCATATTTGGAACATGATGCTGATGTTATTACCAAACGGACAAAATATGATTTGAGTAAAGCCAAGGCTCGACTTGAAATTATTGAAGGGCTGATTCATGCTCTTGATATTTTAGATGATGTAATTAAGACCATTCGAGCAAGTAAAAATAAGGCTGATGCCAAAAACAACATTATTGATAAATTTAGTTTTACTCCAAGACAAGCTGAAGCGATTGTTTCTTTGCAACTTTATCGCTTAACTAATACTGACGTTAATGCTTTACAGGCTGAAAAGAGTGATTTAGAGGAAAAAATTGCTAGTTATGATTTACTTTTAACTGATCGTAAGGTATTAGAAAAACAAATCATAAAAGAATTAAATGCAGTGAAGAAAGAATTCGGCAGCGAACGTAGAACTAAGATTTCAAGTAAAACTGCCAAAATCGAAATTGATGAAAAAGCATTAGTGGCAGAAGAAGATGTACGGGTATTAGTATCACGTGATGGTTATCTCAAGCGGTCAAGTTTACGTTCCTTCCAATCTACTAATGACAGTGAAAATGGCTTACCTGACTTTGACAAGGTAGTTTTTGAAAAGACTATGTCAACTTTGACTAATCTATATATCTTCACTAATAAAGGAAATGTGATTTTTAGACCTGTTCATGAGCTTGTAGAAGCTAAATGGAAAGAACCAGGACAACACTTGTCACAAGAATTGGGACTTGATACTGATGAACAAATTATTGCAGTCTTTGAATTGGCTAAATTGGATTCTAGATTAAACTTCTTACTAGCTACAAACGATGGCTACATTAAGCAATTAGCTCTAGCTGATATTCAGCCAACTAGAACTTATAAATCACGCGCAATGATTGCAATGAAGCTAAAGGAAACCGCTTCACGTGTTGTACGTGTTGAAATGATTTCTCCGGATACCAAGAAGGAAATCACTTTATTTACTAATCATGCTTATGCAGTTCGCTATGATGTTAACGAAATTCCGACTAGTGGGGCAAGAGCAGCTGGTGTTAAGAGCGTTAACTTGAAAGATGATGATTTTGTAGTTGATTATGTCACTGTTTTGCCAGAATATTTAGACATGATGAAATTAGGAATTGTCACTCAAAGAGGAGCTTTCAAAGAGTTTAAATATGAACTAATTAATAAAGTTAGCCGAGCAAAGCGTGGCGTCTTAGTTTTACGTGAATTAAAGAAGAATCCACATAGAATTGCTGGAGTGGTTCTCTTTGCGCAAAATCATGAATTACTTGTTGAAACATCAAGTGCTAGAACTATGACAATTAAGACCAATGATTTTCCATTAGGAGATCGTTATTCAAACGGGTCATTTGTCATTGATCCGATTGGGGATGGAGAGCCCACTAGTTTAACTTTAGGCAAGCCTACTCATTATGGCAGAGATGATGTTTCGGAATTATTTTAGTTAGGGTTTTACAAACATAAAAATTCTAGTAAACTAAAGATAGATATTTTTAAAGAGGTAGATACAATGGCAAAAGAATTAATTTTTGGACACCAAAATCCGGATACTGACGCAATTGGTACTGCAATTGCTTACTCATACTTCCAAAATCACTTTGGTTTTGATACTGAAGCAGTTGCTTTAGGTGAACCAAATGATGAAACTGCATTTGCACTCAAGAAGTTTGGTTTTGAAGCACCACGTGTTATCAAGACTGCTGCTAATGAAGTAGATGCTGTTATGCTTGTTGACCACAACGAACCACAACAATCTGTTTCAGATATTGATAAGGTTACTGTAACTCACGTTGTTGATCACCACAGAATTATGAACTTCAACACAGCTGCACCACTTTACTTCCGTGATGAACCAGTAGGCTGTACTTCAACAGTTTTATGGCAAATGTTCAACGAAAAGGGGTTAGAAATCCCTCAAAATATTGCTGGTATCATGCTTAGTGCAATTATTTCTGATACTTTACTTTTGAAGAGCCCAACTACTACTGATAAAGATCACCAAGCAGTTGAAGCATTAGCAAAGATTGCTGGTGTTGATTACAAGAGCTACGGTCTTGAAATGCTTAAAGCCGGTACTAACATTGCTGACAAGAGTGAAGAAGACTTAATTGATCTTGATGCTAAGAGCTTTGAATTAAACGGTCATACTGTAAGAATTGCTCAAGTTAACACTGTTGACTTACCAGAAGCTATGGAAAGAAAGGCTGCATTTATTAATGCAATGGAAGCTTCTTCTAAAGCAAATGGTTACGACATGTTTGTTCTTGTTTTAACTGACATCTTAGAAAGTAATTCTGAAGGTATTGTTGTCGGTGGTGACGAAACTAAGGCATTATTTGAAAAAGCATTTGATAAGAAGTTAGTTGATGATGCTGTTGAATTACCTGGTGTTGTATCACGTAAGAAGCAAGTTGTTCCACCATTAACTGAAGCTTTTGAAGGTTGATACTTTAATTTGAATAAGATAAGGCTCGAGAGGGTCTTATTTTTTATGGAAAGGAAAAAATAAATAATGACAGATAAAAAAATGTTATTTCCTCAATTACAGCTTGATAAAGCTGTAGGACCAAAAGTAGTTATGAAAACTAATATGGGTGAGATTGAATTTCAACTTTTTGAAAAACAAGCTCCAATGACAGTTGAAAACTTTGTCCGTCTTGCTGAAAAAGGTTATTATGATGGGGTGATTTTTCACCGTGTAATCAAAGATTTCATGATTCAAGGTGGAGACCCTAAGGGTGATGGTACTGGTGGTCAAAGTATCTGGGGACACCCATTTGAAGATGAATTTAGTTCACAATTGTTTAACTTCCGTGGAGCAATTTCTATGGCTAATTCAGGTCCAAGTACCAATGGTAGTCAATTCTTCATTGTTCAAAATCAAAACATGCCAAAACGCTATACTCGTGATATGCGCGAAGCAGGTTACCCACAAGAAGTTATTAAGCGTTACAAACAAGGTGGAACTCCTTGGCTTGATTTCCACCACACTGTTTTTGGGCAAGTAATTAAAGGTATGGACGTTGTTGATGCAATTGCTAAGGTTGCAACTAACAATATGGATAAACCAAATGATGACGTAGTAATTGAAGGTATTACAATTAAAAAGTAATTATTAAATAAAGCAAAAGGTGCTAACAGTTGTTAGCACCTTTTTTAACATAATTTTTATACTGTATTATTTGTCAATTCTCTTAGAAAGTACACTCTTTTCTTCAGGAGTAACTTCAATTGAATTTTGACCAGTGTAGATTACAAAACCTGGTTTGGCACCATTGGGCTTTTTAACTCGCTTATCAGCAACATAATCTACTTGGACATGTCCTGAAAAACGACCCTTTGAAAAATACGCAGCAATTTCTGCAGCTTCACGAATATCTTCTTCACTAGGCTGGCTATCTGTCAAAATAACGTGGGAACCTGGCATATTCTTAACATGAAACCAGATATCGTGTTTATTGGCCTTTTTAAAGGTTAACCAGTCATTTTGATAGTTATTTTTACCTACGAGGACAATTTTTCCTGATGATAATTTGAACTTATTGAGCGCCTTCTCATCGATTTTTTTATTTCTTTGTTTGCGATTGCGACGAATATAGCCTTGAGCTACAAGTTCATCTGTAATGCTATCAATATCTTCAGGTTCAGCGTTATTAACTGCTGTTTCAATTGAATCAAAATAAGCAAGATTTTCTTGTGCCAGACTGATTTGCTTTTTAACGTGTTTAATCGAATTGCGTAATTTTTGATATTTAGTGAAATATTTTTGAGCATTTCTAGCTGGGGAAAGGGCAGGGTCCAAATTGATTTTTAGCGGACGATTTTCATCATAGTAGTTTGGAACCTCAACTTCAGTCATTCCAGCTTTAACTAAATGCAAATAAGCATTGAGCAATTCGCCCTTTATACGGTAGTCCTCTGAGTTTTCAGCCTGATCAAGTTGTTTTCTTAGTTTAATTAACTTCTTAGAAAGCTTTTTTTGTTCATTAGATACAATATTGAGGACAACTTTTGCCCGTTGATGGACCCAATCACGAGTTTCTTGCTCATGATAAAATTCATCTAAGGCTTGATTTATATCCTCATTTTTTGAATAAGGAGTTAAGTCTAAGTGATAAGGCTGGTAAACAAAAATTCTTTCCTTACGTTTGTTATTTCTGAAGATATAACCCTTGGGATTCTCAAAATGATTGAAAAAAGTTTTAAAACTTTCAAAGCTATAATCATCTTCTAAGTATCCAGTTAATTCTAGACGGTCATCACGATCCAAGCCATTAATTTTTTTCGCTAAATCGAATGCGGAATTTTCACTAGCTAATTTGCTAAACTCTTCTTTGGTTAATAAAAATCCGTCTATTCCAGGGTTAAGGGGAGGTAATTCATACTTTGCTTTAGGTAAAAGTAGTCGTGCCCGATTTTCATCAGGATTGACTCTTTTGAGCAGATCAATGATTTTACTATCTTGCTTATTATATAAAATCACGTTACTGTGACGTCCCATAAGTTCAAGAGAAAGAACTAATTCAACCTCATCTCCCAATTCATTTCGATTTGAAAAATAGAAGTTGATAATCCGATCCTGCCCAACTTGCTTGATATCTTGCAAAATAGACCCTTCCAAATATTTACGTAAAACCATAACAAAGGTTGGAGCAACTTTTGGATTAGCCAAAGAGTTTTTAGTTAAGTAAAAACGAGGGTATTGGGGATTAATTGATAACAATAGTTGGTAATTTTTTCGATTTTTTCTAAAAACTAAAACTAAATCATGTTCAAATGGTTGATAAATTTTAGTTAACCGTCCCGTCAATAGGGTAGGGGATAAATTTTTAAGTAAACTATGTATAAATAGACCATCAAAAGCCATAATCTCACCTCAAATAAGAACTAGTTTCTATTATAACAATATATAACCAGATTAAGAAATCCCACGCATAAAACTAGACCAATTTCATCTTAAAAAAGAGGACCATGAATTTTAAATACCACGAAACTTAAAAAAATCAAGAGTTGTTATAACAGCATTATTGAATTAAACTAATTTAAGTCAATTAAGTAAATATATCAATAATAATTTTATTATCACTGGCATGCCATTGATATTTTGCTATAAATGCTGATAACTATTTTGTTATGGGGAGTAAATATGGACGTTTTACATTTCAATGAAATAGCAGAAACGATTAAAAAAATGATTCTTGAACAAGCGGGGCTTAACCTTTCGCAAACTCGAATTCTACTTTTCTTCGATGAAACAGAAAATGATTCTTTAACAATGGGGGAGCTTGCAAAAGGATTAAATATTTCTTTATCTACTCTTAGTCGACAGTTACAACAAAAGAAAACTAAAGAGTTGCTTGATGTTGTCAGATCTGAAACTGATTCAAGTAAGTTAGTCCATTTGAATGAAGCTGGTGTTTTAAAAGCTTCTGAGTTAAAGCAGTTACTTTCATCAATTCATGATAAAATCTATGCGCTATGGAATGAAGAAGAAACTAAATCATTTTTAACTCATATGGATTCGGTCTTAGATGAATTAAATAAAGAAACTATACAATAATTGCTTCGACTAGAATTATTATTTATGCTATAATTATCTTTAATTAAATCCTAGAGATGGAAGGCTTATTGAAGTGAAAATAGCATTAATCACCGACAGTACTAGCTACTTAACTAAAGAAGAAGTTAAGGATAATAATATTATAGTTGTACCTATTCCTGTCATTGTTGGTGACAAGGAATTTAAGGAAGGCATTGACATCACTGCAGATCAATTATTTAGAATGCAAGATGCCGGAGCTGCTTTCCCTAAAACATCCCAACCAAGTATGGGAGAAATGATTAGTCTTTTTAATAGACTTCATGATGAAGGGTATGACGCTATCATAACTATTACCTTGGCAGGAACTATTTCTGGTTTCAACCAAACATTAATGAATATCGCACGTACCAACCCTGAATATAATCTTTATCCATATGATTCCAAGATTACTATTCGTTTAATGGGTTACCTTGTTTTAGCAGCTGCTAAGATGATTAAAAATGGTTTATCAGCCGATGAAATTATCACTCGTCTTGATAAAATTCGTGATTCGATTGATGAATTATTTATTGTGGATGATCTAAATAATTTGAGCCGTGGAGGCCGTTTGAGCAATGCAGGTGCCTTCATTGGTACTATGCTTCATATCAAACCTTTGTTAACTTTTGACGATGAAACAGATAAAATCGTAGCATTTGATAAAGTTCGTTCAATGAAGCGCGCAGTTAAAAAGGTTGAAAGTTTAACTTTGGAACGAGTTAATAAACTTCCTTTCAAGAAAGATTTACGTTTCTTAGTAGTTCATTCAAATGATGCAACACAAGCAGAAGAAATCAAGAATTGGGTTAATGAAAACTTCCCAGAAAATCCAGTTGAAGTTGATGAATTCGGTCCAGTAATTGGTACTCACCTTGGGGAAAAGTCCATTGGTATTACGTGGATGAAAGATATCAATAAAGTTAAGTTAGATAAATAGCTAGCTAGTAAATGCTACCGTATGGTAGCATTTTTTGTTAAAAAATAATTTTTGAAAAAAATATTCTCCTTTTTGCGGGTAATTTAACTATGAGGAGGATTTTTTTATGAAAATTACTGAATTGATACAGAGAGTTGACGATTATTGTCATAATTGCGAGTTCTTTCAAGGTCTTAAAGGACAAATTGATTTAATTGATTATAATGATGATTATTTGACCTTTGATTATATTGCTCCTAAAAAGTCTACAATAGTTAAATTGGTTTACATTGTCATTGCACGTGAGAATGGTGAGATTTTTTTAATAAGTAAAAATAATTATCGAAAAATAGCTAAAAAATATAAATTATAATTATTCTAAGCTAATCAGTGTACATTTTTTACTTTTTTGACTATGATGAAGATGGACTTAGTTCATAGGAGGTACGATTATGAAATATCAAGAAACTAAAAAAGTGCTAAATCAATTAGTTGCCGATTTGAATCAAATGATTACCGTTGTTCACCAAACACATTGGTACATGCGTGGTCGTGGCTTTATGAAGTTGCACCCTTTGATGGACAAGTTTATGGATGATTTAAATGAACAAATGGATGTCGTTTCTGAGCGTTTAATTGCCATTGACGGAGCCCCTTTTTCAACTTTACGGGAGTTCGCAGATAATACTAAGATTTCTGACGAAAAGGGTCGCTGGGACCGTACGATGGATGAAAGATTAGAAATTTTAGTAAAAGATTATCGTTATTTAGCAGATTTATATCAAAAGGGTATAGATATATCTGATAAGGAAGGCGATGCCTCAAGCAATGATATCTTTACTAGTTTTAAGACTGATACTGAAAAAAGAATTTGGATGTTGCAAGCTGAATTAGGTAAAGCACCTGAAATTGATGCATAATTTCCTAGTAAAAGTTAAGTTCCTGAACACAATGAGAAAAACTCATTGTGTTTTTTCTTACCAATTTTTGCAATAATAAATATATAGTAGATTAGGAGTAGGTTATCTGATCAGGAGGGAAAATATGATTTTACAATTTCACTATCCAGCATTAAAGAATTGGTTTCCAAAAAGTGAAGAAATTATTTCCTTAAATCATCAATACCTTAAAGAAGTCCATTTTATTGGGAATAGTGAAGTTATAGAAATTAGCTTAAACTCGGCTATAACCTTATCAGAAGCTGAACAGGTAAGGAACTTTTTTGATTTGATTTTTTCATTATTTACGGGTACTAAAGTAGCCTGTGGACAGCGCTTTATAATTACAAGTGATGGGAAATACATTTTTATTGATTCTCGAAATCCATTAATTCACTACAATCGGGAGTTAAAGATTGAAGCAAGTAGATTAGACTTTAAAGTGTTTAAAAGCCAAGCAAAGCAATTATTTGAGCAAATTGACGCCAAATTCTTTTTGTGTGAACGTCTAATAGATGACTATTTGAACGATGACTTATCAGAAAGCTTCAATGGGTTTATTGCGGCCATATCTAATTTATATAACGAAAAGGTTAGTTATCAAACCATTGAGCAAAAGGCTGATCAAATTCTGCAATTAATACCTAACTTTCTTTTGGATAAGTTAGAAAAAGCTCTCAAACAACAACAGTTATATTTGATTAACTGGAAAGGAATTGAGGATACACATTTAAAATTAACGATTCAATCTTTTCCTTCAAATAAAGATTGGCTTGTTAACGTGTTAAACTTAATCCTTAAAAATGCAGGCTGGAATTCAAACAATATAACTAAAACAGAGTCTTTTTTAGCAAATAAAGTAATGGTTCAGAAATCAATTCAAGTTCTTAAATTCTTTGAAGGACTGATTATTTTGCAGTTAATAGGGCTAGAAGCAAAAGATGATTTAATTGAAAGCTGTAATAATTATTTAGACTTTTTACTCTTTAACCGACATAACTTAGCCTTTGAAAAGGCTACTATCACTAAAGATGAGTTTTTGAAGGTTGAGCCAGTTTTTCCTCTTTTGAAAGAAATTGATGATTAAAAGAAAAATTAACATCTTCTTTTTTATTTGTCTATTATTTCTATCTATATTAGACTATACATAGTTTGAAGATGGAGGTATTTTATGGAGAACCAACCTAAGGAAAATACAAAGGAAATATCAAGCTCATTTGCAACTTGGCTGAAAACATCTTTTACTAGTCCTGCTCAAGCTGTAAAAGGTCAAGTATGGTTCGGAATTGTAACTATCTTAGTAATTGAATTAACTAGTTTACTTGCTAAGCAGACAGATTATACTGCATTACAGTATCTTGCTGCTACATCAGCATATTTCAATGCCTTATATGGTATTTTAACTTCTAAGGTTTGGATGTTAGGAGTTACTATATTTGGGGTTATTGCACGTTTAGTATACATTTCTATCATTTGGTTTACACATAACTTTATTTACAAGCCTAAGCAGCAAGTTAAGTTGTTAGATTTCATCAATGATTATGCCCACCATATTGCGATTAGCTGGGTAGCTGTTATTATCATAGTAGCTTTGTCATATTCAACAGCTGAATGGACAAGTATCGCAACTATGATATTAGGCTTTGTTTCAATATTTATTAATGCCGTGGCTACTTTCCAAATGCTTTACTCAAGTAAAGAAGAAGCTAAGCATGATCCAATTTTTGCTAGCTTTTTATTCTTACTGTTGTTTGCTATTTTGATTGCTTTAACTTTTGCATTTGCCAGTCTTATTATTAGTGCATATATCAATACAGTTGGTATTTCAATCTATTAATAAAAAACTAGCTTAGTTTTCACTAGGCTAGTTTTTTTATTGTTCCAAATAGATTTGTAACAGTTTTTTAAGAAAAAATTATCTTATTTGCACAATTAATAAAGTATAATATTCTCTAAATAAACCTATAACCTAGACTAGGAGTTGGATTTTTTGAGTATCCGTTACTGTTTTAACTGCGGACATAAAATTAATAAGGCTGATGTTTATTGCACATATTGTGGGGCAAATCAAAAAACAAGAATTGTTCCTAATTCTGAAGCTGAAAGAAAACGCATTCTGTTAACTAGAAGTGATTTTAAAAAAGTTAAAAAATATCGCAATAATAATGGGTTACTAAACAAAGTTGATCTTTCGGTTTTTCGTCAAAAATGGATTAAGTTCAATCAAAACCATTCGTTTAAGCAAATTTTCCATTATTTACCTAAAAATAATTTTTCTAAAAGAAAGCAACGTCTTGTAATTGGATTGTTATTAGGAACTTGTTCTGTTTTATTTTTTGCTTTCTGGGGGATGAATTATTATAGCCGTGATAATCAACTTTCTCAGATTACTAATTATTTAGAAAATCCAAACAAGAAAGGCTTTGCTGCATACATTGTTAGTGATAAAACTGGGGCTATTAGTGAAAGCGATTTAAAACCATTTCAAAATTTCTTAGTTAATAATCCAACTGAAACTAATAATTTAATTAAGGCTATTAGTCATAACAAATCATATAAAAGCTCAATTAAATTAATAAAAAATGGTGCGTATTGGCTTGTCTTTCCAAGGTACAAGTTGAGTTTGCCAACATATTCATTAACAGTTACTACTAATCATGCTAATTCAAAATTAAAAATCAATAATAATTACAAAAGCATGAGTAAGCAGGGGAATACCTACGCTGTAAGCTTGAATAAATTAATTGTAGGTCAATATAACTTATCTACCCATGTAAAGCTATCAGGGCGTGATTTGAGCTCTACGAAGAGCATTAAATTATTCAATAATCAAACTGTAAAAATGGATATTAAAACATTAACTTTTACAGTTCAATCGTTACCAAATGCAAGTGTATATATTAACAACAAAAAAGTAGCTACCCTAAACGAGCAGGGAAAAACGACTATAAATAATTATCCAATTACAAGTAAAACTAAGATATTTGTTAGTTATGAGAATAATGATTCAACAATTGATTCTGAAATCAGCTCTTCATTAGCCCACTTTGCACAAAAAGGAGAAGCAGTGGGTAATTTACAGAAAAAGAACGGTAAATACGTTTATACGCCAACTTGGCAAGGGTTAGCAAGTTCTCAAGAAGCTAAAACATTGTTAGCTAAAGCCTTCAGTAAGAAAATAACTAGTGATGACTTTGTAAATTCAACGAACAATACCGACTATAAGACTTTAAAGAAAATGTTTAAAGGATTTAATAAAGATAGCAAAATCAAATCATATTCTACATCTGTAAAAATTATTAAAGTTTTACCACTTGGAAATAATGAAAGCCAAATAAGTTATGAAGTAACTTACAAATTTAAACATAAGTCTGATACTCGCATACAAGTTATGAAATACAGCAACGCTATTTTATACAAGAAAGGAAATAATATAAAAATACAAAGTGTTGGTGGTGGAAGTATCATCAGTGACAAAACAAAGAAAAATTAATTAACAAACAAAAAAGAAGGGAGTTTTTACAACTTCCTTCTTTATTTTGTTCGTGTTGGTTCATTAATTTCTTTAACCAACGAAAGAATTGCCTTGCAAACTTTTTCGGCTCTAAAAGTAGATAGTTTTCGTAATTCAGTTACAATCTTTTGAATAAAAATATCATCACCTTTAAGTTTGTAACTGGATATGTCTACTTTGCCATATGCTGCAGCAATTAAAGATGGCGTGTCCATATTCAAAGATTGAGCAATTGCATCAATCTTTTTAATCGAAATATTTTGGTCACCAGTTCGTTCAATTCTCGATATGAAGTTAACAGATAGTCCACTAAATTCAGCAAGATCTTCTTGGGTTAATTTCATTGCCTTACGTCTGTCACGTATTACAGCACCTAAACACATATCCATTCAAAGTCACAACCCTCTATAATAAAAACACTGCCCTAAAAACTAATTAAAATCTTATTCGAAGTAAATAGGGATATAAACGAATTAAAAGTTCTCCCACAACTATTTAACTCAACCTTAATATAACATAATTTTCTAGTATCTTTAAATAATATCACTTGTAAAATAATAAAAGTTTTGAAAGAGGGCTCCCCTAGCAGAGTAGGAGAGGGGACTAGTTATCATGATTATCAGCTAATTGATCAAGGGCTTTTCTTTGTTCTTTTTGATCGACATGAGTATAAAGATCTGTAGCAGTAGTGCCTTTTTGTCCTAGCTGTTGAGCCACAAGAACTTGGTCTTTAGTAACTCCATACAGTTCACTAGCCAAAGTGTGCCGTAATTTGTGGGGAGTAAGGGGATGACCAAAAGCTTTAGAATACTTGCTGACTAATCTTTCGATACCATTCGGAGTAATTCGAGAAGTTTTTTTATGATAATAAGTTAAAAAGAAGGCTTTATCATTTTTTTCAGCATGATAGCGTTTAGTACGAACTTCAGCATAAGCTGAAATATATGGCAGAGTCCAACTAGCAACAGGAATAGAATCTTTTTGTCCACCTTTACGAGTTAAATCTAAAGTAGCTTCTTTTAAATTAAGGTCAGATATGTTAATTGAGGAGCATTCAGATACACGAACTCCAGTACCAAGAATTAAGGCAATTATTGCAATATCACGTTCTTTATTTAGTTTAAAACTCGCTAAAGCTTGCTTATTACAAAGGCTGGCATATTTATTAGATAAGAAGTCAAGAAATTCATATTTTAAATTTCCCGTATACATGTGAGATTCCAATACATGCGCCCGATAATTTAAGGTTTCTAAATTATTAAGAGATTGAATTTTCAGCATTATATTATGATCAAAATATGGCTTATCAGCGGTAATTGTTAAGAATGTAAACAATGAGCGTAAAGCGTTAATTGAGCGATTAACCGTTGTTGGAGAATTTAAGCGACCTTGCTGATTTTTGCTATGACGTAGAGCATCAATGTAAATCATCATATCACTACGAGTAAGTTGCTTTAAGTCGTTTATTGATATTTCAACATTAGAATTAGCAGGGGAAAGTGATTGATGGCGTAGCCAATCAAAGAAACGACGAATTTCGGTTAAATATTGATAGCTAGTAGTGAGAGAATGGTTAGTACTGAGGTTGTATTCACGAATAAATACAGGCAAATTATTTAATTCTTGATCAATTAATGTTAAATATTTTTTTGTTTCCAAGGCTAAAACTCCAAATTCATAAAAATTGTACTTTCGAGAGAGGTATTTTACTAGCTAGCATTAAAATTATAGTTTTAATGCTAAGTCTAATATATTAATAATAGCAATTTACAGCTGGTAATACAAGATTAGGTATTATATGTAGCAGCAAATCTTCTGGTCCGCAAATAATTAAAGTATTAGATGTTTGTTTAATTGCATATCAAATTTTGAATGATATCTACCCAAATTTGATTATTGATTATCAGAATCAGCAATTAAAACTGAAAATGCCTTATTTAGATTTTGAATTATGTAATTAGATTTTTCTGCAACTTAGCTGGTTTGTACAAATAAGCAGTTGCTACTCATTTGTTGAAGCTTATTAGTTATTAACTAAAGCAATTGTTTTTGCTGTAGAATTGCGCTCTCAGCAATGATTATTTGGACGTTTATATATGCATAAAAGATTGTAGATGAATGACAATATATGCTATAAGTTAGCAATTCTAGTGATTAGCATAATTAGACGATCAATTAACTAACCGTTGGTTATTAAGGTGAATAATTAGAAAATAACTATAGTAAATCTAACATTGTTAACATCAACGTTAACATCAACTGCACCTGGAAGCATAATTAATAATACTTTTAATTATCAGTAGATAATGCTAAATATAATTACGAAGAAACTATTTTGTAGAACTCATTTTATAGATTATAAATAAAAGCTTTTTCTTAGAATAAAAAATAGAAAAAGCTTGAAATTAATGATTAATATTTTTGATAGCATATATATGCATATGGACTTAATTCAATCTAGTTGTTTTCTGAATGATGATTTTATATAACTTTACATAATATTGATTATACGAAGTTATACCTAAGAATGCTTATATATCAATGTTCTACCCTTGTGTTTTCACAAAAATTGTGGCAACTTTGGAAATACCGCAGTTGCCAGAGCTTTTTATAGTGTTACTTAATCTAACGGTTCCATTTTCTTAGTTGAATGCAACCAGTAGTATTTTTTTATTCCCGGATTAGTCTTCATTAATTTAACAACTCTATAATAAATCTCGTATTCTAAAGTTCCTTTTTCAATGCGAAGTAAGTCACTAGCTTTTTTAAAAGATGTAAGCTTCCCATCAAAATTATGTTTATTAATAGCTATTTGTCCTTCTTGATAATCAGTATAAATACTATATACCCACTCATCTTGATTATCTTCTAGCAATTTAATAGACATATACTTTAAAGTAATCATAAAAGTTTAATACTCCATTATATATATAAATTTAAATTGATTTTTTATTTTTTCTGAAATCATAATAGCAATAATCCTCATGTATTCCTATCAAAATGATTGTTGACACAGGTAAAATAAAAAAGAGTTTTATTTCAAACTCTTTTGACTTTCAATTTTGATTATTCTTCTCTACCTTTACTAAAACTATCAAAAATTAATTGATCCTTAATTATCAACTTTTCTTGTGTTAAAGACCAAGGAGAGCCTTTTCGATGTGTTATTTTGCTTAAACCAGCTGCTGTATAATCGATATACTTTTGATTAACCGCATGCAATAATTCTGATATTTCTTCATCTTGAGAAACTGTATTGTAATCCTCAATCGCTCCTTTTTCGATTTTCTCATCGTTTAACACAGTTTGTCCTTTAAACTTCTCGTGTACTTCAGTAACTACAGGGCCATATTGTAAATGGATAATTGGAGAAGAAAATAATTTATTCTTAGTAGAAGCTAAATATCTCCCATATGCAAAATAAAGCAACTTTATTACTTTCATTTGAGAAAGTGGATCAATATTCTTATTGCACTCTCTTTCAAAATAATTTTCAACAAGTAGCCAATTAGCTAATTGAACAGCTGTATATTTAGGCTTTATTTTATCTGGTGAAATAATGCTATTTTCATTTTTAAGATATGAATTTATTTTTGAAAGTAATTCATCAGAATATTGATTAGAGTTATCAATTAAATATTGTTGTAGAACTTGATCATTTTTGATTAAAGCTTTTAGTATATTATTATTTGCTGCAGTTGGGAAAGCTCCTGCTTCGTATAAAGCAATCGTGTTGGGACTCAATCCAGTTAATTCTGCTAAATTTCTCTGAGATAAACTTAATTTTGCACGATACTTTTTCAAGTCTTGAGGCGAAATTAGGCCCATATCTTTGCGATATAACTGACGGGCTTTTTCAGCAGCTTTATCATCTAATTCGTTGTTGGGAATCAATTCATTTGTATTACTATCAAAAAGAGCTGGAAAAGTTATTGCGTATTCATGTCCATTGATTGTGTAGGTTGTTGAAAAATCTTTTTTGTAAACCATGTAACTTTCCTCCTTAATAATCCAGATGAAAACTGATAAACACTACTAAATTATTATTTTCTGTAAAAACAAACTTTATATAGTATTTCTGCTCATCAGCAGTTTTAAATATCCATACAAATTGTAATGGATTGTTACGATTAGGTTCATGCTTAACAAAATCGTCAATTGATAGTTGCCTAATTAATTCTTTAGCAAGCGGTACAGAAACTGGCATTGCCATTTTATCAGTTCTCCTGACCATTTTAAATTTGTTGTGTCTAACAAGAAATTTTAATCTTGCTAATGCTTCAGCAACGTCCATCTGAACTCTCCTTATTTATTATTGATAATATTATTATAACAATATCTAGAATACCTTGCTACTAATTAGTAGCAGAACAGTGGCTCTATCTCTTTTGGAGCAAAATAAAAAAGAGTTTTATTTTAAACTCTTTTATCCAATTCAATTAGCTCATCAAATAATTGACCTGGTGTTGTATCTGTTGCAATTGCTACAGCTTTTAACACTTTAACAGTTTGTCCCTCTAATTTTTTACCATCTTTTAATGCATTATTGATGGTCGTATATGGAATCCCAGATTCTTTAGAAATTTGATAGGCACTAATGTTTTTTTCTTCGATGTATTTCTTTAATACGTTGCTCATATATTTTCCCTTTTATAAATAAAAAAATAATTCCTAAAATCAATACAAAGACAACTAATATTTCACATTTTATAATTAGGTTTAAAATTTGCATTTTCTTTTGAATGAAAGATAGTAAATATCCTATTTCATTGCTGATATACTATCTTACAGTTTGCTCTCCTTAACACATTACAATCAAACTTCTTACTTTCTAAAGAAGAAGTACCAAATAATAATTCCCAAAATTGAATAAGAAATTGCACTTATAATTTTTTCTTTTCTTTTCTTGTTGTTTTACTTATTTTTACTTCTAATTTCATAACACTCTGTCCCATAATTTTTATAATCTATTCCTTTAATTATTATGCATCATTGTAATAAAAATGTTGAGTATCTTTTTATAAAAATCTAGTATTATCAATCTTTATCTAGTTTTACGTTTATCCAATAAAATTCATCTATACCAGGATCCGTTTTCATTAAATCAAGTATACAGTAATAAATCCAAAATTCTACGGTTTCTCGTTTTACATTAAGCTGTTTACTAGTTAATTCAAAAGAGGTAATATCTCCAATTTTGGTTTCTTTATCAATTATAACCATACCTTCTTCGCAATCAGTATAGATTTCATATATCCATTCCCTATCAGTATCTTCTAATAACTTTATTGACATAAAGTTAACATATGGCATTAATGAAAAATTACTAGAATGCAACCAATAGTATTTTTTAATACCTGGTTTTATTTTCATTAATTTAGCAATTCTATAGTAAATTTCGTATTCTACAGTTTCTTTTTTAATCTGAACACGTTTGCTTGCTTTTTCAAAAGAGGTAAGTTTTCTATCAAAAGTCTGTTTATTAATAGTTATTTGCCCTTCTTGATAATCAGTATAAATACTATATATCCACTCATCTTGATTATCTTCCAATAACTTGATTGACATAAACTTTAAAGTAAACATAGCACTAACCTTTTTCCCCTATTCCTCTTTATATTCTTCTAATGATTGTTCGATGCTTTTTCTAATTGTTCGGTTATTGTCGTACTATATGTTTTTAGTGCCATATTACTTCCTCCTTAAATATATTATGACATATTATATTTAACAGTAACAAAATAAGAAAGTGATGTTTCAAAATTATTATAAACCATACTAAAAAGCCCTGTCTTTAACCAATTACTAGTCAAAGAACAGGGCTTCTTTGTTCACTTATTATTTTTCTTTAGATTTCGAGTTTAGATTCATTAATTTGCTATTTAAAATAGCCGCCTTTTTCTACCTAAAATACCTAGACCTACTAGTCCTGATAAACTTATAATCGTAATGCCAACAGATTTAAGCAAACGATGCTTTTTCTTTGCTACAAGTGGAATAGCATTTTCCAAAATATCTTGCTTATTTAAGGCAACATCGTTAATTTTGTTAGACATATTAATCATTCCTTTATCTTAGATTTGACTATAGTATGCCTGCAATCTGTGAACTTTCTATGAAAATGAAGCTTATTTTTTATAGAAAAAGTATTAAGCATTTTTAAATTGGTTGAGTAGTTAATGCTAAACTTTCAAGAACTTCTAAAATTAATTCGGCAGTTTGTAAACTAGAAAAAACTGGAATATGTGTATTCAAAGCTACATCTCTAATTCTAATTGCATCTTGACTAGCATTATCTGAAAGATTAATAACGTTAATGACCATTACTATCTTATGACTGGCTATCTTTTCTAATAAATTGTGTTGGTCTTCTTGCACTTTCTTTACAATACCAGTCGTAATTCCTGCTTCAGCTAAAATAGTTGCCGTCCCTTCTGTAGCAACCAACTTAAATCCTAATCTATGAAATCTTTGTGCTAGATTAATTGTGCGTTGCTTATCTTCATCACGGACTGAGATAAAAATGGTGCCATAACTTGGAATTGTTAAGTTACTACCTTCATATCCCTTATATAATGCCTTAGAAAGTAAAGTATCACGCCCCATTACTGAAGCTGAGGATTTCATTTTAGAGTCAAAAGTATTACCACTTTGATAGTCAATATATGAAAATACGGGCATTTTTACGTGGATTAATTCACTAGCTGGCCAAATTGTCTCAGGAAGGTTTAATTCTTTTAAACTCTTCCCTAATAAGCATTTAGTTGTAATTCCAACTAAATCACTGTTTAACGACTTAGATAAAAAGGCTAAATTATGACCTGCATAAGTCTTAACTTGCAATAAATAAAATTGTCCATCTGCTTGCAAGAAATGTAATGTAAATAGGCCTTTCATTTGTATTAGTGGCAAAATTTCTTTTGTCATCTTACCTAAAAATGCTCTTTGTTCTTTGTTTAAATTTTGTGGTTGAAAAACTGCAATTGAGTCTGAAGCATGGGAGCCTGTTTGCTCAAGGTGTTCAATAATCCCTGGAATTGTTACATTATGAGAGTCAGAAATAGCGATGACTTCGTACTTTCTCCCCTCAATAAAGCGAGAAATAGTACCCTCATCTATATCATTTTCATTAATGTATTTTTCAAGCGCTGGAATATCATAAACAACTGCACTCTTGACTTTTAATTCTCGAGTGCGTCCCCCAATTAGAACTGGGAAGCCGTGCTTTTCAACAAAATTTTTAGCTTGGCTTTCTGTATAAATTTTCTCTCCAGGTACTAATTCAATTGGCAATTCATCTACGTTTATCTTTTGCTTAGCAAGTTCAGAAATTAAGTTTTCTTGTCCTAATAACTTTAATCCTGCATTGATAAGATTGGGTCTTAATTGATTGATTTCTTTACCAGAAAATTGCGTTAAAACCTCATCTATCCCCTCTTTTTGGGCAATCTTTTTGATATTTTCAAAAGTAATTGGTTCGAAGTATACGCGATCAACTAGTTCATATGCTGTAGATACTGCTTCACTATTATTACTAATTAAAACAGTAGCAATGCCCTCATCTTTTAGAGTTTTCAACGCATGATAAATCATATAATCATATTCACTAGTTAAAGAAACTTGCATTGGTTTCATACCAATTACTAACACTTTTCTATTTGCTTTAAGTGGGGAAACTTCATTTTCACTACCAAAACTACTATAGCAAACTGAACAATTTGCTCGATATAGACCAGCACTACCATCTAAAAGTAAATATGAAGAATTAAGCTGGTAATTTCGGCACAAGTCACCAATATCTTCTAAACTTTTTTGGGTGATTATACTGATAAGTGTGTTTGAAAAGCCTAATTTTTTAGCTGTTACAAGTACTTCTTTTGATAACTCGTTCTTTAATTGTTTACCTACTTCAATAACTTGGCTCAATTTTTCAAAGTAAAGTGGATGTAACCTACATACTTCATGAATTTGCGTGTATGTTAACCCACTACTGATCGCTGCTAATAAGGTAATTATATGTAGCTCATCGGGATGAGCTAGTTGCTGCAATAATTGTTGGCCATCTTTTGCCTTTCCCAAATAATAAAAATCTCGTAAACCATTAATATCAAAATTAGATTCTAATCCTTTTAAAAAGGCAGCTTCAAAATTGCGCCCAATTCCAATGCTTTCTCCACTTGCTTGCATTCTATCACCTAATTGATAGTGATTTAATCCTGATTCGCTGAAAGAGAAATATGGGAATTTAATTGATACCGCATCTAAAACTGGTTCAATTGCTGCATTTTGCCCTGTCAAAGGTTGAACAATCTCATTAAAGTTATATCCTAAGGCAATTTTAGCCAAAACATAGCCAATATCATACATTGCTACTCTGCGAGCAATGACACTTGTTCGTGTTAAACGATTTTTTAATGTTAAAACTTTCAAGTCAATTTCTGTATCATGGTGGCTAACGGCGAAATGAATACTCAAAAAGCCATGGATATTCAGCCTATTCATGATTTTCTTGCTTAGTTTTCTAATTTTTCGAACATGGTCATTATTTAAAGTTAAGGCTGGACTAATGATTAACGAATCTCCAGAATTAATTGCCACATCTTCTAAGCATGAAGAAATATTAATAAAGTTAAAATTACCACGGTTATCTCTTAAAACATCGACAATAACTTCTTCCCAATTAGATAAGTCTTCAGTTAGGCGATAATTATTTAAGTTAAAATGATCTGCTTCTGTATCATTTTCTGTTTTGAAAAATTCAGACAGTTCAGCCACATTTTTGAACTTAAAATGCTCATTATGAATATATTGATGATATTTTGTTACCAAAAGTGGGAAACGAGCATGAGAAAGCAAGTCAGCAATGCTTTCACTAGTATCGGTTTTAACCAAATGCCAAGATTCACTTGTTGCAAAATTATTCTTTTGCATAAAAGCAATTTGCTTTTTATGATCAACCAAATTGAGTAACTCTTTATTGGTTGTCAAAAGCTTGATTTTCATGTCATCAATTATGCCATCATCAAGTAATTCCTTGGCGACAGCTAATGCATTAGTGCTACCATAAGCAGTTACAATTGCATCTGGTTCTTCCATTCGTAAAATTCGCTTCATGAAAGCCAAAGTCATCGGCTCAAGGTAAACAGTAACTCCTTTTTGCCGGTCACTTGAAACAGTTGCAGGATTGGGATTTACTAAAACAACATGAATATCATCCTCTAAAAAAGCCTTAATTGCTGAATTAGTATAGGCATCCATTTCAGCAACGCTACCCACAATATTTGGCCCACTTCCGAGGACTAATACTTTATTTAAATCATTCTCAAGTGGCATTTTACTTCTCCATTAATTGCATAAATTGGTCAAAAATTTTTAATCCATCAAAACTTCCCGGAGCTCCTTCGGGATTAAAAGCTGTTGCAAGAACTTCTTTATCTTTTAAATAAAAACCAGCTAATAAGTCACTATGCAAATCATAGTATGTTTCAGTAAAGTTGATACCGCCGTTTTCAGAAAGTGCCAGCTGTGGAATATTCATAGCAGTCTGCCAAATTGTATTGGAATTTTGTAAAATAACGGGATAATTTACTCCATTAAATGGTTTGGGAAGGTCAATTAATTCGATATTTAAATAATCACAAATTGCCAAAAAACCTAAACCAATTCCCAAAATTGGCAATTTCCCATAAAATTCATCAAAAAGTGGAGCTAGCCCTTTTTTAACTTCTGTTGCAGTACCAGGTCCATTAGAAATAACTAATCCATCTGGTTTTAAATTAAGGATATCTTGTGGCTTAGAATTGTATGGGACAACAATAATGTTAGCTTTGCGCAAAGATAATTCTCTAAGCATAGAATGCTTTAATCCTAAATCAACTACCGCAATAGTCTTACCGATATTCGGTGCTGCATATGAGTTGGAAGTAGAAATAGTTGTTGTTTTATTTTTAGGTAAAACTAAAGCTCTAATTTGGTCAAAAGCGTGTTCATCGTTAGTATCCATAATAGAAGCTTTAATTTTACTTTGATTACTAATTTTATGGGCAAGTGCACGAGTATCAACACCACTTATAGCAGGAATTTTTTTCTCTTTTAAGAAATAATCCAGCTCTTGAAAATTGGGAGAATCAGAAATATGAGTAGCAATTTCATTACAAATAATGCCACGAACACTAGGATCAATTGCTTCATAGTCAATTGAGTTAATTCCAGTTGTACCAATCATTGGCGTGGTAAAAACTAATATTTTCCCAGCATTTGTAGGATCTGTTAAGGCTTCTTGATAACCAAAATTGCTCGTTTGAACTGCCAATTCTCCTGTAGAAATAGTTTCCGCTCCAAAACTATCACCAGCAAAAGAAGTTCCATCTTCTAGTATTAAATATCGTTTCATTTATTAACCTATCCCTTCAAGCTTCGCAAATAAGTAAGCTCTTTTTGGAAAATTTCTGGAGGATCAACTTGAAACTCAAGCCATTGCCCAGTTTTCGGTTGCTTAAATCCTAATATTTTTGCATGCAAAAATTGACCGTGTCCTTTTAAAGTTTTTTTAGGTCCATATAATGGATCACCAGCTAAAGGATGGCCAATATATTTCATATGAACTCTAATTTGATGAGTACGGCCTGTTTCTAATTGACAACTCACTAATGCATAACCAGGATATTGCTCTAATACATGAAAATGAGTGACTGCCTCTTTGCCGCCTTCAACGATGGCCATTTTCTTACGGTCCTTAGGATTGCGAGCAATTGGTGCATCAATTGTTCCTGTAGCTTCTTTAAAATTACCGTGAACAATTGCTAAATAAACACGTTTATTTGTCTTATGCGCGAGCTGACTCTCTAAGCTTGTACGGGCATTGGCATTTTTAGCAATCATTAACAAGCCACTTGTATCTTTATCAATACGATGAACGATTCCTGGTCGAAAGCCCTCAGGACTAGCTGCAAGGAACTTAGTATGATTCATTAAAGCATTGACTAAAGTGTGGTTCGGATGTCCAGCAGAGGGATGAACAACCATTCCTTGGGGTTTATTAACCACAATTACATCTTCATCTTCGTAAACGATATCTAATGGAATATCTTCTGGCTCAACATTTAGTGGAACTAATTTGGGAACATGTACTGTGATTTGATCATTGTTAGCAACTTTGTAACTTGGCTTTTCTTGCTTACCATTTACTAAAATATCTCCGCTGCCAAGCAACTCTTGTACCCTTGAACGTGATAAATCAGAATGCTCACTTATGTATTTATCTAATCTTCCTGCTTTAGTTGCAACAATTAATTCAAAATCAGCCACTATTTCTCCTCCTTTTCTGAGAAAAAGATCAAGTAGACAAAAACTAATACAATACCAACTGTGATAGCAGAATCAGCAATATTAAAAATATTGAAATTGATAAAGTCTAATTGAATCATATCAATAACATATTTTAAATGTAATCTATCAATGAAATTACCAATTACTCCACCTAAAACAAGGCCAATTCCTGTTTTGAAAATAGGATTATTATACTTTTTGTTGTACAAGAAATACAAGCAAGCAATTATTGCAATAATACTAATTATGTAAAATAGCCACATTTGCCCGGTTAAAATATTCCAGGCAGCACCAGTATTTTTAACATAAGTAAATGACAGTAAACCATCAATTAAAATATGTTCTTGGCCTAACATAAAACTATGACTGATATAGTATTTTAATCCTTGATCACAAAGGACTACTAAAAATGCGATAAATAAATATAGTAGTTGCATTAGAACAAACCACTTATCTTTCCTTCATCATCAATATCAATGTCTAAAGCTGCAGGATGTTTTGGTAAGCCAGGCATATCCAAAATAGAACCAGTTGAAACAACAATAAATCCAGCCCCATTTTTCAAAGCCAAGTTTTTGACGTGTAAAGTGAAGTTTGTAGGTGCTCCTAAAACTTTTTTATCATCGCTGAAACTATATTGTGTCTTAGCAACAATGACTGGAAGTTTGTCTTTACCTAATTCTTTCAAGTGTTCAATTTGAGCAAGTGCTTTTTCACTGTATTCAACTTTACCAGCATGATAAATCTTTTGAGCAATTTGTTCAATTTTAACTTGAATTGTATCGTCTTTGGCATAAGAACGCATTACTTCGCCTTGTTCTTGGTTAGTTAAGTCACGAACTTTTTCAGCAGCCTTGATGCCACCAAGAGAGCCATCATTATGGTAAGTGACAACTTCACTGTCAATACCATGTTCTGCTATTAAGTCTTGAAGTAAGTTTAATTCAGCTTCGGTATCTGAATCAAACTTGTTAATTAAAACAATTACAGGACGATTATATTGACGCATATTATTCATATGCCGTGCGAGGTTTTTGAAGCCTTCTCTTAAAGCAGCCAAATTTTCATTAGCTAGATTATCGGTTGATTGTTCAGCTTGATACTTTAAAGCTCGCACTGTAGCAACCACGACAATAGCGTCAGGTGCTTTTTCTAAATGAGTTGACACAAAATCCATAAACTTCTGGCCACCCAAGTCACTTCCAAATCCAGCTTCTGTGACAACATAATCACTTAAATGTAAAGCAAGATTGGTTGCCATAACACTATTTGCACCATGAGCAATATTAGCAAAAGGTCCGCCATGAACTAAAGCAGGAGTATGTTCAATTGTTTGAACTAAATTAGGCTTTAATGCTTTACCTAATAGTGCCGCAATTGCCCCTTCAAAATGTAAATCCTTAACAAAAACTGGATCATCATCAATAGAGTAACCTACTAAAATATTTCCAATACGCTGTTTAAGGTCACTGATTGAAGTTGCTAGACATAAAATAGCCATTAATTCATTAGCTACTGTAATTGCAAAACTAGCTTCATGTTCAATACCATTGAAACGTGAGCCTTGTCCTAAAGTAATCTTACGCAAAGTTCGATCATTAACATCAAGTCCACGCTTCAAAAGAATACGATTAGGATCAAGCTTCAAGCTATTGTCTTGATAAATATAGTTATCAACTAAAGCAGCTAAAGTATCAATTGCACTGGTTAATGCATGCATATCACCAGTAAAGTGCAAGTTAATATCTTCCATCGGAATAACTTGCGCACGTCCTCCACCTGTAGCTCCACCTTTTAACCCAAAGACCGGTCCCATTGAGGGTTCACGCAGTGCAATTAAAGTTTTTTCATGAAGTTGATTATTTAAGGCATCAGCTAAACCAATTGTCATTGTTGACTTGCCTTCACCAGCTGGTGTGGGACTAATTGATGTAACTAAAATTAACTTTCCTAAATGTTGATTTGCTTGAGCCTGCTTGATTGCTGACCAGTTAATTTTAGCCTTATCTGATCCAAATAGCTCCAAATCTTGTTCGTTAAGTTCAAGCTTTTTAGCAATTTCGGTAATTGGCAAGCCTTGACTTGCCTGTGCAATTTCTATATCTGATTTCATTGGCCCACTACCCTTTCTTTTGGATAACTAAGTAGTTGACTGCTTCATATTTAGAAAGTTCTACATGGTAAATATGAAAAATACGCCAACTAGCCACTTTTTGTGGCTTTTGTGTCAAAACTACTTTCTTTTTATAAGGTAATTTTAGTAATAAAGAATTGTTTTCTGTTTTAATGTAAGAACATAAAAAAGTATAGGTTGCAAGTAATAAAAATATGCCCCCAATTATCACGGCTGGCCACATTATAACCTTGTTTCCTTCTAAGGCGATAATCAAACTAATAAATAGTAAAACCATCAACCAGCTGTAATAAATTGTTCCTGCTTTACCGAGGAAAAATAAATGTTTCTTCATTAAAGTACCTCCATTACCAAACAGTTTTAATTATAGCAAAATGGTTGCTAATAGTATAAGGTAAGACATGATTTTTATAAAACAAAACAAGTTCAACCTACATTTGCAGGTTGAACTTGAGATACTAATTTATTCTACATTGTACGAGTATTTAATTTTTTACAGTTATATTTTTGCTTATTCCCGATATTTAAAACCAGCATAATTAGTTGCAACTTCGATAATTCGATAAACATCTAAATATGGTTCAAAGCTATCTTCATGAAGTTTAATGAAATCTTGGAAGTCAATCCAGGCTTCTTCTGCTTTTGCTTGCTGTCCACTAGCTTGCAATCCTAAGGCTGTAGCCAATTTAATTACTGCTTGACGGTGATATGCTAATACACGCCAGTTTTCATGTTGACTATTCTTGCTTTGGCTTAAACCTTTAATAATTACTGGCAAGATTGCAGAAGTTTCACTTACACATCCCTGATATTGAGCAGCTAATTGTGCATTAATTCTGCTCCCAATCTTGTTGAAGTAGTCACTACTTGATAAAGCAGACAATTTTTCAAGATAAGCTGAAACTTGCATCCCCTCTTTACCAAAAGCTGCTGTGAAGTATTCTTCTTTTAATTCTTCATATGTTAAACTCTTGTCCCAAAGAGTTCGACCCATAACGTAGTTTGGCAAAGTAGTTGGAAAACCAGTTCTTAATTCTTGACAACTAATATAGCCATTTAAATGCAATTTATCAAGATAACGAACATCCCTACTAATAATTTGACTAATTTTCATATAACCAAGATCACCATAATGAGCTCTACCTAAAGGATAGTCATATACAAAACTATCTCCTTTAAAGTTTCTTTGCCAATCGAATAAAAATGCTAAGTTTTCTTCAAGTGAATTTGGTAAAGTCGTTTTATTTCTTACATATGGTGTTGGTTCTGGAATACCATGCTTGTAATCAACATCAGCATAACTCTTTTCAAAAGTTCTACTAATTGGTGCAAACATTAAGACAAAGCGGTCAGGATTTTTAATCTTGTTTTCTTGTGGTGCGAAAAGCAATTCGTGGTAGAGCAAGAAACAAATCTTAGTATCCAACCCAGCTTCAGCTAATTTCTCATCGAGATAGTTCAGGAAGTTGACATATTGATCAGCTGGTAAAATCTTTTGGCATTCATCACATTCGCAAACGTTGTTATCTCCATCTGATAGCCCAACATGTAAGTAATCGACTTCTTTATGCTTTTGGGCATAATCGACAATTACTTTAGCCATTTCTTCATTTACTTTGTGATTACTCATGTCCAAGTTAGTAAAGATTGGAGTTCCTTGAATTAGATCTCGTTTACCATCAACTTTAGCAACTAAATCACGTTTGTCATCTGCTAATTTTACGCCACTTTCCCAACCGAATTCTGATGAGTAACCTAATACTTCACCCGTCCAGCCATGTCCTACCCGGTGATGACGCAAATCACGTAGAGCCATAGCAGCATCAATTTCATCACTCATTGTTTGAATTTCAGCATCAGTTAAGTCACGCCCTTCTAAGTAATGGTTAAATTCATGACTATACCAACGCTTTAAGAAAGTATATGGATTAGCAAATTGAATGAAGAAACTATTGAATCCATTTTTTGGAAGCCATTCAATAAATTCTAAAATGTTTTCTAATGAATTTGCCCCTTCAATACATACTCCACGGTGTTTGTAACTTGCAACATGGTCGTATGCCTTAACATTCTTAATTTGCGCCACTTCAATATTTGGGATTAATTCATTTTCTTTGCCTGGTCTTAAAAATCTAACCCCTAGAGCATGTAAGTATTGATAACTTGCAATTAATAATGCTACGGGACGATTACCTGAAATAATAACATGGCCATCTTGAACTTGATATTGAGCATGATCATTTTCTTCATGATCAGCAACTAGTTGTAATACAATATCAGCCTCATCTGAACTAAAGCCTACTTCAGCCTTTGTAATTTTTTCTAAATAATATGCTAATTCACTTGCAGCATAATCTGCTGTGGGATTGGTTGCAGTATTTTTTATTAAAATAGTCATAATCTAACTCCTATTTCTTTTATTTATCTTCTTTTTCCATTTCAGCCTTTAAACGAGCTGCATCAGCAGCTTTAAAGAATGGGTAGTAGATAAGGAATGAAACAATTACTAATACCAGTTGTAAAATTGCAGCTGCCCAACTACCACCACAGGCAAAGAATCCGCCAATGATAGGTGGCATAGTCCAAGGCATAACAGCACCAGTTGTTAAAGGAACTAAATGTAAAGCCATTGCAAAGTATGTAATTACTGCATTAGTTACTGGAGCTAGTAAGAATGGAATTAACATAATTGGGTTCAAAACAGTTGGGAAACTGAATAAGATTGCTGTATTAATGTTAAAGAAGGCTGGAATACCTGCTGCTTTACCTAATACCTTGTATTCTTTACTCTTACTCAAGAACATTAAGCAAAGTGCCAATCCAATTGTGGCACCACCACCACCGATGTAAACGAATAAGTCAATAAATGGTAAGGTAATAATATTTGGTAAAGCTTTGCCTGCTTGCCAAGCTGCTAAGTTTGCAGTAGCTGCTTGTAACCAAACCGGTTGCATAACAGTGTTAACTACTTGACCACCGTTAACACCACAGAACCAGAATAGTGAATTAAGTAAAATCGCAATAAAAGTACCAATTAATGTTCCACCAATTAAACCTAAAGGCGTACCGATAACAATTCCAAGTAAGTTGTTCAAGTTACCAATTGGTGTTAAGGAGATTCCCCAAGTTACAGCTTCAAAGAATGTTAAGATGACTGCACCGGGTACTAAGGCCATAAATGACTTTCCTACTACTTCTGGTACACTGTCTGGCATTTTGATAGTAATATCTTTTTGGATGAACCAACGGAAAATTTCAGCTGTGATTAAACCAACAATAATAGCAGTAAATAAACCACGACCACCGATTCCTGGATATGGAATACCTGCTACACCGGTTTTATCAGTAATTGATGGAGTTGCTAGTAACATACTTGCAACAGCTAATGCACCAGCAGAAAGACCATCAACGTTATATGAAGTTGCTAAACGATAAGCAACACCAAAACATGTTAGTAAGGCAATCAAGCCAAAACTGTTACTAATCAAATTATTGAAAATAACATCTAATCCCACTTGATGAAGCCATTTGGTAAAGCTTTCCATTGGGAAGCTTGCAATAACTTGAAATAGCGACCCAATTAAAACTAATGGCATTGCTAACATGAAGCCTTCACGTAGCGCCTTCAAGTGGCGTTGTTTACTAACTTTTTCTCCAAAAGGAGCTAATTTATTTTGCAAAAAATCCATAAATTTATGCATGGTAGTTTCCTCCTAAGATTAAAACCACTAACTTAGATTTAGTTGACTAAGTAAGAAATTTACTGCCTGCTTTGGGTTGCGCGTCATATTAATATATTCTGCTCCCTTAGTAGCAATTAATTTAATACCTAGTTTATCTGTATCCGCTTTCATATCGGAGTAAAAAGAACGAACTTGTGGGGCTAAAATGACCACATCATAATTTGCCATAATTTCATAATGAGCGCCGTAAGCGCCTGAATTTGCGATAATTGGCATTTTTTCTTCTTTTGCTCCTTCATTTAAAGCATGAGCTAATTGTGCGCTAGTACCTGAGCCAGCACATAAAACTAAAACTTTTAGCTCTTTGGTTAAGTTAGGATGATTTGTTTCTTTTTGTTCTTGCTCTTGCTTATCTAGTTTCTGTTTTGCAAGTTCTTTTTTCATTGTGTTTGCAAAAGTCTTTTCTTCTGCTAGTTTTTGAGCTTTGCTTTTTTCTTGTTTGACTAGTTCTGCATCATATACTCGCAAAAATGGATAGTAAATTGCAGCATCCATTACCAACATAATAATTACGAAAATAATAGAAATAAGTTGAAAATGAGTATTCAGCAAGACCCCAATTGGTCCGGGAACTGTCCAAGGCAAGGTGTAAATCATGCCATTCATCCCTAAAACGTCAATGAAGAACTTACCCAAAATAACGTTGCAAATTGGCGTTAAGATAAATGGGAAGAACATGTATGGGTTCAAAACTAATGGTGCTGCAAAAAGTAATGGTTCATTAACAGCAAACAAAACTGGAATAAATGAAGCTTTACCCACTGTTTTTAGTTGCTTTGACTTCATAAAGAAAATCAAAACCAGTGGCACAATAAAGGTTGCACCAGTCCCACCAATTGCAGCAATATAGTTACCGAAGTTGTTAGTCATTGCATGCAAGGGATGTTGCCCTGCTTCGAATAATTTTAAGTTAGCCTCGGTGTTAGCTAATTGAAAGGCAGTTACAGCTGGCATAACAATTGAAGGCCCATGAATTCCTACAAACCAGAAAAGCGCACTTAATCCATAGATTAAACACATTCCAGGATATGTTTCTACCCCTTTTAAAAGAGGTGTTAATGTCTTTTGAAAGACTGATGCAAATGGTGCACCAACAACTGCTCTACTAGTCAAATCAATTAATACACAGGCTAAAACTGCAAAGGCAAAGGGAAAAATATCTTTAAAACTCTGAGCAATTGTCCCTGGAACTTCTTTGGGAAGTTTAATAGTAATATTTTTCTTAATACATAGTTTATAAATGTTTACCGTCAAAAATGCTGCAACAAATGCACTTAATAAGCCTTGTGTCCCTAAAAATCCAACATCAAGAGCTCCTGTTTTGGGATCTGGACTGACAGCCAAGAATAGAAAAGCTGACATAGCAGCAATCATGGTTGAGGTAGAATTTATTGCTTTTCCTTCTGGCATGGTTCTATTAAAGTTGCCAGTCAATGCTTTAGCTGTTGTCCCAGCAACCATTAGTCCCATAATCCCCATGGTTAAGTTATATATCTTAACCATAATTAGTTTGGCATTATCAGGTAATACTATGCCAAAAAGGGTTGGTAATTGAACAATTAAAATCATTAAACTTGAAAACATTACCAATGGCATGATTGAAATAAAACCATCTTTGATTGCCATCAAATAATTATTTTTAGATATTTTTAGAAAGAAGTCTTGATGCTTCTGGATCCACTTTACTATTTTATTCATGATAAACCCACATCCTTACTCCTCAAGTGAAGCACCTAATTGTTTGAACCAATAAGCGCTTTTCTTTGGGTATCGTTTTTGTGTTTCAAAATCCACATAAAATAATCCATATCGTTTGTTATAACCATTAGCCCAAGAGAATTGATCTTGTAGTGACCAAACAAAGTAGCCTTGAATATTCACTCCTGCTTGTCGCGCTTTTAAGACTTGCTCTAGATGTTGATCAATAAAGTCAATCCTCCGACTATCATCAACTGTTTTTTCTTTATTTAACTGCTCTTTTAGTGCCATACCATTTTCTGTGAGAAAAATAGTTGGTACATTCGGATAATCTCGTTTAATTCTCATTAACATATCAAACAGACCTCGTGGATAAATATTCCAGTCCCAATCAGTAGTTGGCACTTCTGGTCGTTTGACAAACTCGCCTACTCCCTTGAATTTAAAAGCACTTGTGCCCTTTTTCCCTGTTGAATTAAACTGATCAATACTTTCGCCATGATATTCTCTAACAAATTCACTGCGATAGTAATTCATCCCAAACATTCCATTAAGAGGAGCAGCTTTTTTTAAAATTGCTAAATCCTCAGGCAAAATAGTTAAACTTGCATCGTTTGCCTGCAATACTTCTTGTAATAGTTGCATTGTTTCACTTTGATATTCATCAAGTAAGGTTCCATCAAGCAAAAAGCGATTATTATATGCATCATACCTTTTGCAAGCTTGAATATCTTCTATGCGATTAGAATTTGGATAGCCTGTTTTCAAGGCATGGATACAGCCAATTCTTCCCGGCAGGTTCAAATCATGATAAGCAATTACAGCTCGAGCGTGGGCCACCAACATATTGTGTTCGGCTTGGATTGCTTCAGATACATTAAAGTGATGATTAGGTGGAAATTGCCCACCTAAATATTGCCCACTTGCTAGAGAAATTAACTCATTAATCGTAAACCAGTTCTTAATCTCAGGAAAAGTTAGAAAGCAGAATTTCGCATATTTAATAAAACGATCAATATTTTTTCGATTAAGCCAATCTCCTTCTTCAAGCATTTCTTGTGGTGAATCAAAATGATGTAAAGCAACAAAAGGAGTTATCCCATAATCAAGACATGTTTTAAACAAATCATGATAATAAGCCACTGCACTTTCATTAACTGGGCCATCAATTTTAGGAAATAATCTCACCCAAGAAATTGACAGGCGAATTGCATTTAAGCCAAACTCTTTTGCTAAGGCAATATCTTCAGGATAACGGTGGTAGAAGTCACTAGCGGGATCAGGGGAATACTGACCATGCTTTGCCAGATAAACATCCCACATATTTTGACCACGTCCATCTTCCTTAGTAGCTCCTTCAACTTGGTAAGCTGCAGTTGCTGCTCCTAGATAAAAGCCTTTTGGCAACTTCTTCACTCGAGCCATTTTTATAAGTCACATCCTTCTACCTATTTTCTAATACAAACACCCTTTCATATAGATCGAGGATAGTGTCCATTTGATCTTTTAAGAGCATTGTAGTCATCAAGGTATCTTGTCCATGAGCCATAATGAAAGAAAGTGTAACATTTTCTCCATTGGCTTCTTTGGTTAGCATTTTAGTTTGAGCATTGTGAGCCAAGTTTATTGACTTCTCTGCTTCTTTAACTAACTGCCGTGCTTCATCAAAGTTCCCATTTTTTGCACTCTTGAGTGCTTCTACTAAATCACTTCGTGCGTCTCCTGCATATGCCACAATTGAAAAGCCAATTGTAGCAACCTCTTCACTATTTTTCATTGTGTTTGTCATTTGTCTCCTCCTTTCTAATCAATCTTGGAATATGTATTGTCAAATAAACTTGTTCATCATTCGTAAATTCTAAGCCCATCTTTTGTTTTATTTGGTCGTTGATCTTTTGAACAATTGCAAAAGTACGGGGGTAATCTTTAACAACTTCTTGAAAAATCGCTGCCGATAAAACTTGCGGTGCAGGCTTTTGATTAATCCGATTGATAAAATACTTCAAATGAACTAATAATCTTTCATAATCATTGGCATTATCTCGATTCCGATAAATTTGATGATTATTCAATTCATTCTCGACAATCGCAAGTATTTGCTTGTTTTTATCAACTTTTCTTCTTTGTGCCTGGTTCTGTGTATGAATATCAGTTCTTGCATTCAAGAAATGCAAGGCAACACTCTTTTGTTCCTGTTTAGGGAATTTTATATTAAGTCTTGTAGCAAACCCATCTAATACATAACCCGCAATTTCATAGGGTAAAGGATAATCTTTTTCTAAATCAGGCAAATACGTTTCAACCAATCTACCATCGGCTAATCTTTTGGCTGATTCATAAAGGTGAGTTGTTAGGGATGCATAAATGTATGGTTCAACTGAATAATCATATTTTTCTTGTGCTTCATCTATCAAGCTATAACTTACTGTTAGAAAGTCGAGGGGGATTGTCGCTAACAAGGATGTTAAATCTGACGGACTTTCTTCATGTAATTTGAAAACCTTTTGGACTGCACTAGCCTTAATAATATCTCCCTTCTTCTTTTGGAAAGTCAGGCCCTTTCCCATAATTACTACTTGTGAGTCATCCTCTTTACAAGCAAGGCCCACATTATTATTCAATACTTGCACTAGCCGGAATGTCATGACTAATTCCTCCAACAAAAAAAGACCACAAACAGCGAGTACAGTTGTAACTCGTGTTTGCGGTCTTGCCTAATTAAAGTAACAATCCACTTTATAATTATCCTATGGTTTAAGTTTAGCACAACCTTTTTAATTTGTAAACCCTTACATAGTTATAAAGTTACATAAATTACGAACTTTTACTGTTCAAGGGTATCATATCACTTAAACTTATAAATTGATAATAATATGTACTATATTACTATCTTTTTAGCTTAGTACGCATTCGACTAACTAGTTCACCCTTTTTTCTTGAAAGTGTCCGCAGACCAAAATTATATTGTTGGGCTAAAATTTTTAAGGGACGCTTGTGAATAAAATGTTCCTTGAAAATCAAACTTTCAACTTGGCTTAATTGACCTAGTTCAGTGGCAAGGGCAAGCCAATCTTCCCTACTTAAGCTTTCTTCTAGTTCAAACTCCTGATCTTCAATTGGAAGAAAAAGTTCGGAACGTCTTTGATTCTTTCGTAATTCATCATTAATTTTCCAAAAGATTTTCTTGTGCGCTAGCTTGTTAATTTCAGATAGGCTTTTTCCTGTAAACTGATCTAATAATTGAGCATATGTAATTAGGCCTTCATGAAATAAATCCTCATAATCATTATATGTTCGATAAACATTAGCTTTTTTAAGAGCTTGCTTAATTAATGCCTTATTTTCCCAAGCCAATAAAAGACTTTGCGGAGAAATATTTTCTTTTTTCATTACTTAACTTCCTTCTTGCTATTTTTGCAAGCTTGCGGAATTAATAATATGAAAAAAGAAAAAAGCCCGCTAAACAAGCTATACTTTGCTTAATGGTATAAACTATCAAGATTAGGCAAGATTTAAAACATTAAGTTATTACGCTTGGTAAAGCTTAGCCCAGTTTGGTGATCGTTTTTAGTCCAAATCATGCCAGTTTGACTCTTCATGAAAAAGCTGTATTGTTCGAAGTCATCATTTTGAACTTGCTTGATTAGGGATGCGAGCGAAGGTTTATTCGCCATTTGCAATTTGAAAAGCCGTTCTTCTTCTGTTAGGAGATTATTATTTATAGTTTGGTTAAGGCCAAGTTCTCGGTGAAAATTAATGGCTGTTTGCTTTAATTCTTGATTTAAGGTAATAGATTCGTGAAGTCGCTTTTGAATCTGAGGCGCACAAGAACTGAATTTAAATAAATATTGAATTGAATTTAGCTGGATTGTTGAAGCTTGAGCCTCTGTTTCAGCGAGTTGAATAAAATCAGAAAATTGATGTAAAGCTAGCCAACTAGTATTTATTTGGCTAAACCCATTTAGCGAAAAGTAAGCATAGTTACCTAAAGCGAAAACATGCTTTCTTTTAAGTCCAAGCTGCTCACGGAGTTTGTTTTGATACTTTAAGCCCAAGGTACTATTTTTCGATAATGAGTTGAAAAGTTGCCGAGAATTCTTGGTAGTTAAAATAATGCCAGCCTGTGTATCAAAAATAACGGACTTGTATTTAGTAGCAATTGGTTCTGAACTAAAGTCAAACAAAACAATCATTGATGGCTGTACTTTATAATCAGAATTGATAGTAATATATCTTTTCAAAGCATCGTGGTGCGGTATGTACTCTCTAATCTTATCTTTATCCCAAACTTGAAATTCGGTAGCAGTTGGTAAATTAGCTTGGTGATTAGCGGTCATATATCCTCCTAATAAATAAAAAATTGAATAATTATGATGGTTAAATAAATATATTTGCTAATAATATCTGCTTTTTCATTAATTTACAAGATATATGTTATTAAGAATTTATAAAGAAAGATATTTTTGCTAGACATTATTAATATAGTAAAACAAGTTTTTTGAATCATTTTGTCCTTAAAATTTCAAAAAGATTGTAGAATCGGTGTGTTTTAAATTATAAAATAATTTCATTAAAAATCCATCTATACCTTTATCATCAAGACTTTACAGGATCTCTTAAAGAATAAATTACACGCAATGCGTGTAATTGGTAGTTTTCTAACAACTATGATTATAGTAATGATAATTTTGATAACTTCAACTTATCTACTAATCATCATTTTTTATCTTTTTAGAAAGTTATTGGCAAAAATGATTTAGTATGATATTCTACTTAGTTCACTAAAGGAGGATTTACTCTTAAAGTGAATAACTTTCAGGAAAAGGTGGTAACGAAATGGAAAAGAACAATCTTTCCAGCGCTTATCGCAGACTTCAAAGTCCTAACATTAAAACACGTAAACGGGCTTTGAAAATAATCAAAGCTCACAAACGAGCAAAAGGTAACAAGTAATTTAATTAACCTTGACGTTGTATTTTTAATTAAATTCATGTTTACTGGAGACGCAGCTTGGCTAATGCTAAGCTGCTTTTTTGATACAACAAAAGGCAGTCATGTGACTGCCTTAATATCATTTTTACTGATTATTTCTTTAAATTAATTAACGGTATTAAGTATAAGGTCTTTCAAGCTACTCTTGTTCAGCCTGCTTGTCTTTTTGCGGTTCTATTAATCTGATTCATAATGGTCATCTTCAGACTAATATTAGATTTATTACTTCTAATGCTAGTAGTCCTGTGATTATCAGGTTAAATAAACAAAGAGTTATTTGTTGTGATAGTCAAAATTATGAAGTGGTTCAAATCCTCAGAAACAAATAGAACGAACGGCTTATGGTTATTCAAATTACATTAACTTACTAACAAGAATTAGATTAGAAGAAAACAAAGTTAAATAAAAAGAACCAAGCAATTTATATATTGCTTGGTTCTTTAAATCACTCCTTATCAACAGGATTTGACTTAACGGCAATGCATTCTTTACTTAATACATCGGCTAAAAAATCCATAACTTCTTTTGAATCATCTAATTTGGTAACCATTAAAACAAGGTCTACTTTATCTTTTTGGCTTCTTTGCCACTTATAGCCATTTTCATACAAGAAAAAAACTGTAGCTAATAATGCAGTTCTCTTGTTTCCGTCACCAAAAATATGCTTTTTAGTGATTTTTTGCATTATAAATGCTGCTTTTTCCCATATTGAGGGATATAATTCCTGACCAAAATAAATAGCTTGTAGCTGTTCTTCGATAATGGACAATCCATCTTCATACTGAATCCCTTGAAATTTTTCATCTGCTTCATCTAGAACAAGCCTATTCATTTCTATTATTTGCTTACTACTCAGATATATCATTTATATTTTAAAATATCCATTGCTTCTCTATTTTCTTCATAAAGTTTTCTCATAATAACATGATCATATTTTTCTGATACTTCAGTATCAAGCCCAGTTTCTTTATAAAATTTTTCCATTTTATCATCTTCAATTTTTGCTCCCTGAGAAGTAGACTTCCAAGGCATCTCTGTATGTGTCTTTTTCATCAAAGTAGAAGCAGAATATGAGCCAAAAGCTATATAAACTGCATTCAAAACTTGAGAGGCTCTTATATCTGATTCCAAAGTATTAAAGTCTTGATATGCTTCATAAGAAATTGACTCAACAATATTTCTTTTCCCGCGATATTTGTCATGAACCTCCGCAATTACTGGTCCAAATTTCCAAGCTAAAATATCACTATCAAATAATCTTTGACCATATTTCACTAAAAAGGTTGCTTGTGCATAATAAAGTAATTTCATTACCTTCATTTGGGTTAATGGTTCAACATTTACATCTTCGCTAACTAATTCTTCTACATTTTTCAAACGAAACCAATTAACTACTTTAAAAACATTATACATTCAAAAGCCTCCTTTCAATTTGTTCTAAAATCATAATACCGTAATTTATCACGTAAGTATAATAATTTCAATTATAAATTGATAACACACAAAAAAACAATTACTAATGATTCTATTTTTACATTCAATTATAACGAAAGGAGTTCACAATGGCATCAATCACTAAGCGAGGCAAAGTTTGGCAAGCTAGATACTCCAAACGTGTCAAAAAATTAGTTAAGCAGCCTGATGGTTCTGTGAAGTATAAGTCAGTACATGAGCAGAAATCTAAATCTGGTTTTACTATAAAAAAGGCAGTCATGTGACTGCCCTTTGTTTAAACTTTAAAATATTGACATTTATCTTCTTATCTTCAAAGTAATTGCTTAATTCAACTTCTTCTTCTAAGTCAAATTTCCCTGCTTGTACTTCTTTAAGAATCTGCATTGCAAATTCAGTTTTAATCTCCCAAAAGCCGCCTATTTTTCTAAAGTTAGAAGCTGGAAAACGTTTAAAAACTGGATATAGTTCTAAAAATTCATCAAAAGATAAATTTGGCACTTCTTCCCGTCTTAAAATTAGCCCTTTTTTCAAGGCATATTCAGTTGGATTTCCATTTTCATCAAGTAATTTTTCCTCTATTAGCATTTTATAGATGGTTGTTTTCATCTCAACACTAACATCACTACTACCATAAAAGAAGCGGCAAGCTTGCTCAACTAAGGGTGGATAGTAAATCTGCATAATATCACCTATTTCTACCAGCTAGCTTTTTTAACGCCAGGCAACTTACCTGCATGTGCAAGTTCACGGAATTTAATTCTTGATAGGCCAAACTTTCGGATGTAGCCATGTGGTCTGCCATCTAACATATCACGATTTTGTAAACGAGTTGGAGCTGAATCTTTAGGTAATTTAGAAAGGCCGATGTAATCTCCTTTAGCCTTTAATTCACGACGTTTTGCAGCATATTCTTCAATTAACTTTCTTTGCTTTTCTGCTTTTACAATTTTTGATTTCTTTGCCATAATCTTTCCTTTCTGTGTGACAAATATTAAATTAACTTAGCAGAATATCATAGCTTGAAATCTCTTGTCAATTGTTTAGCATCGCAAATACCACTCCACTAAATTAGTCTTTAAAAATTGGACTAAAGTTAATTTCAACATGTTGTTTAGTAGCAGTGGCAAGCTTCATCAATAAATCGGTCGTTACATCAATATCTCCTTGCTCAATCTGCAATATAGTAGCTTGGGGCATATTAACTAAGCGAGCAAACTCTTCTCGAGTAAGCCCCATCTTCTTACGTAAGTTAATGATAGCAATACCAGTCTTAACATTAAGGCTGCATTGAATAAAATCCTTAGCGAAATCCGGATCATTTTCAAAATTATCTTTCAAATAATTCTTCAAATTAGTACGATTCATAAAATCCCTTATTTTCCTCCTAATACTGATATTTTATCATAAAAAAGCACCCATCTACTGATTATAGATAGGCTGCAGTGTAAGATAAAAAATTAAAAATGAGGTATCTCTTACCCCTATTCATCTTAGGGAAAGAAATTCAGCAGATTCTATACACTTTTATTTGTATATCAAATTTTACTTGCTAGAATCTAAAAAAGCACGATTCAATGAATCATGCTCTTTTGGCTCTATAGCCCCGGATTATTGTTTGGGTGTTTGTTTACCCGTAAATAAGATTATAGCATGATTGGTTAAGAAAAGGCACGCCAATTGGAGTTTTGACGTACCTTTTCAAACAATCGTGGGAATATATATGTTTGTAGGAATAATATATGCTAGGGAGCGTATATCGAGGAAAGATTGCTTTCCTCACCAACAATAATAGCAGTTTTATTAAAAAGATTACAGTGATATGCTTAAAAAACATTTATTAAATACTCGTTAATCATAAAAAATATTATGTCAATAATTAAATTAACTAATTTAGGTGAGAATTTTAGTCTTTTTCAAAGTAATAATCATCTAAGCTATATGTTTGAACGGGAGTAATATGCAATTGATAACGCTCAACTAAATCAGTTAATTCTTGCCCATCTATCAGCGTTACAGTTCTATTGCCTTGAGTCGCAATAGCTTTAGCTGAATCTGTGAAATAGCTCGTTGTCACAAAAATCCCATATTCTGCATTAAAGCTATCCATTGTCCCTTTAAAATCACGAATTTCAGATTCCCCTACTGATCCATTTGTATAACGCTTGCATTGAATTGCTACACGACTGGTTCTAAATTCATCTGACCTGAAATAGCCAAAACCATCTATTCCATGATCTCCTGATAGTTTAACTCCTTTTGTTTTATCTATTGATACACCCATTTTAGAAATTAGCAATCTAGAGAAACTTTCAAATTTTGCAGGTGAAAATTGCTTAATCTGTTCAAGTAATTGGATTTTCCAATCATCTTCAGCTGTATCTTGTGCATCAGTATCTTCAACTTCTGATTCTGTATCCCCTGTTATACCAATCTTTTCCTTGAGTTTTTTCTTAGCGTAACGTAACTCATCTTTTTGCTTCCAATAAGCACTTATTTTATCAACCTGTTCTTGAGATGGAAAATTGGTTAAATCAGCGGTTCTTCCAAGGTCAGTTAAAATAATATCTTTTCCACGTTGAGGTTCTTCGATAAAACCAATGGTGTATAGGTTCTTCATACCAAAATTAAAATCAAACAAGAATGGCGAATATTTTTTACCATTTTTACTTACTTTAACGTAAAATACTCCTTCATAATCCAAACCATCGTATTCATTTTCTGCCATTGTGCGACGAATTTGTTTTCTTGAAGCAGAACCACCTAAATCTCTAAGAGCAAGGACAATAGCTTTCCATACACTTCTTCTTCGATAAATATAATTTTTCATTTTGTAACCTCAATCAAATATACAATTGCTATTATATCAATGTTCAGTAATATAACGAGCAAAAATATAAAAGAATATTTAAGCAAAAGAAAAAAGCTAATCACAAAGATTAGCTAGAACTTCAGTTATTCGACTGTGATTGAGGATAACGAACTCGCACTTCGTTGTCCTCTTTTCTTTTATAATTATATGAAATCTATCGGTAAAAATCAAAGCTTGAACAGTACTTCATTCTCCATTTTTTGTTGGGGTGAAACAAAAATATCACTTTTTGTTGCCTATTAATAATCTGATGAACAACGATTGTATCCGAAGGTCAGATTTCGTGGGTTTGATGAGCCTTGGAAGAAAGTTAAGTTGGAGGAAATAAGTGAACGAGTAAATGGAAATGACAATAGATTTAATCTCCCTGTATTAACTATATCTGCTAAGACAGGATGGATGACTCAAGAAGATAGATTCTCTGGTGATATTTCTGGCAAGCAAAAGAAAAATTATACTTTATTACACAAAGGAGAATTATCATATAATCATGGTAATTCAAAAGTAGCTAAATATGGTGCCGTTTTCAGTTTGCAGAACTATTCTGAAGCGCTTATTCCTCATGTATATCATAGTTTTAAAATCATAAAGGAAACCACTCCAGTTTTTATTGAAAACTTTTTCAAGAAAAAAGATGTGAATAAGCAATTACGGAAGTATATATCTTCATCTGCCCGAATGGATGGCTTACTAAATATTAGCTATTCAGATTTTATGAAAGTTCATCTGTTTATAAGTCAAAAAATAAGTGAAACTAAACAAATAGATAAAATCTTTGAAATTCTAAATTCTCTTCTTTCTCTTCAACAACGAAAATTAGAGCTAGAAAAGCAGTTGAAAAAGTTTTGCTTACAAAATATTTTATCTGATAATAAGAAATGTCCTAATCTTAGATTTCATGATTTTAGTACTAATTGGAAAAAAGTAAAAGTTGGAGATATATTTACTGTTACAAGAGGAAAGGTATTATCAAAAGATAAGATTTCTAAAACTAAAGATCATATTATGAAATATCCAGTATATTCTTCACAAACACTCAATAATGGCCTTTTGGGGTATTATCATGATTATTTGTTCGAAGATGCTATCACGTGGACTACTGATGGTGCCAATGCAGGTACGGTTAGACTTAGAGCTGGAAAATTTTATGGTACAAATGTTAATGGAGTTTTATTATCTAAAAATGGATATGTAAATGATGCAAATGCTGAAGCTTTAAATCAAATTGCATGGAAATACGTATCAAAAGTTGGAAATCCTAAATTAATGAATAATGTGATGCAGAATATTATGTTTTCAATTGCTCCTTCTGTAGAAGAACAAGTAATTATTTCTAAACTTTTCATTCTACATTCCAAAAGTTTAAAAATATATCAAGCAAATATAAATGTTTACACCCAACTCAAACAATTCCTACTTCAAAATCTATTTATCTAGATTGCTACAATAACCTCCTAATCAAAATTTAGGAGGTTTTCTTATGTCAAAGAAAATTAGTACAAAGTTGTTTTATAGGTATTATGGTAATTGGATTGATTTGTATAAAAAAGGTGCAATTCGACAAGTTACTCTCGATAAGTATTATCTGACCGAGCGTAAATTAAGAGAGTTAGCTCCAGAATTGCGTTTATCTGAGCTGAATCGCCAAACATATCAAAAATTATTAAATGATTATGCTGAAACTCACGAAAAGCACACAACCCTAGACTTCCATCATCACCTTAAAGCTGCAATTATAGACGCGCTAGACGATGGAATGATAAAAACTGATCCAACTCGGAGAGTAATTATTAAAGGTCGAAAACCTAAACCAAAAAAGAAAAAGTATCTAAATTTATTTGAGTTACAAATGTTGTTAAAACAACTAAAGTTAGGTACAGAACCTAATTGGGATTGGTTTATATTATTAGTTGCTAAAACTGGTTTGCGTTATGCTGAGGCCCTAGCATTAACTCCTAATGACTTTAATTATGAAAAGCAAGTTATTACAGTTACTAAAACCTGGAATTACAAATATGCAGGTGGAGGGTTCAGACCGACTAAAAATCCAACATCGAAGCGTAATGTAATGATTGATTGGCAACTTGCTCAGCAATTTAAGCAGATTACACAAGGTATGGACCCTGAGAAGCCTATTTTTGTATCAGGACGAGCTTTTAATTCAACAATAAACATAATTCTAGAGCGATTATGTTATCAAGCTGAAATCCCTGTTATTTCAATTCATGGACTAAGGCACACACATGCTTCACTGCTTCTTTATGAAGGCGTATCTGTAGCAAGTGTAGCCAAACGACTAGGTCATGCTAATATTACAACTACTCAAAAGACTTACTTGCATATTATTCAAGAACTCGAAAACAAGGATAATGACAAAGTAATGCATCATTTATCTCAGCTATAAAATAAAAGTCCTAGCTAGATGGCTAGGACTTTGTGTTATATAAATAAGTTTTGAAGTAGGAATTGCTTGAGTTGTTGTGTAGTATTTATATCCTGTTGTTGAAGGGAAAGAAGGGAATTCATAAGATTATAAATCCTGGAAATATTATTTTGTTCATCACTTTTTGGGATAGTTATACTCATTTCAAAAAAATCTTGTGGTGAGATATTTAATAATCCATGATTCCTTGCACCTTCTGTAGAAACTTGAACTATGTGAGAATACCATTTAGTAGTGTCGAAAAACGCTTTTAAAAAATCAGAATTAATATTTTCAGGTGTAAATGCAATATATAATGTGGAAAGCGCTCCTTCATTATACTTTTCCAATCTTTTAATTGAACCATATGGAGCTTCCTTAGAATAGCTTTTATTATAGGCAAACTCTCCACGTTTAAGCAAAATATAGTTTGCAAGATTTTCACTGGCAACAACTCTACCAAAAAAATCTCTTTGATCAACTAAGCCAAATTGTGCAGAAATTGTTAAGGGAATATTAGTTTCTAGATTTTTATTTTTTCTGCGTATTCTTTTGACATTTCTCCCCAACTTAACCTTCTTCCAAGGCTCATCAAACCCACGAAATCTAACCTTGGGATACAATCGTTGTTCATCTGAAAATAAGTTTTGAAGATTAAACTGCTTCAACTGATTTTCTAACTCTAATTTTCGTTGTTGAAGAGAAAGAAGGGAATCAAGTGATTTTATACAGGTAGACGCGTGGTGCTAGTTAAATCTTTCTAGACAATAAGCCAAATTATAAGCTAAAATTGCAATTTCCAACCGGCTTTGA
>NZ_SDGL01000001.1 GCF_007095465.1 Lactobacillus mulieris | reverse complement strand
GAACCATTGACTAACACTGGTGAAGCAGATACAGACCTTAACTCATTTGACAAGACTACTGTAAAAGATGCAGATAAGTTAACTGATGAAGAAAAAGGTCAAGTAGTATCAAACATCAAGAAGACTAATGGTGACAAAGATATTACTAACATTGATGTTAAGGACAATGGCCGTACTATCGTAACCTTTGGTGATGGAACTCAAAAGGAATTGACACCTGATCAAACTATCATCAGTAGTAAGTTAGGTGAACCATTGACTAACACTGGTGAAAGTGAAGACTTGAACCGCAACATTAAGAAGGTTCCAGTTGAAGGTGACAGAGATATTACTGATACTGAAAAGGCTGAAGTAATTAAGAATATCAAGGATGGTAATCCAGACAAGGACATCACAGATGTAACTGTTAAGCCAGATGGTACAGCAACTGTAACAATGGGTGATGGTACTCAAAGTACCTTTACACCAGAAGAAACTGTGAACCGCTACAAGTTGATCGATCCATTGACTAATCCAGGTGAAGATCAAGGCTTCAATAGTAACTTCGATAAGGTACCAGTGAAGGGCGATGGCGACTTGACTGATGAACAAAAGCAAGCAGTTAAGGAAAACATTACTAAGTCAAACCCAGACAAGGGTATCACCAACATTGAAGTGAAGGGTAATGGTTCAACAACAGTAACGTTTGAAGATGGAACAACTAAGGACTTAACGCCAGATCAAACCATCAAACGCTATGAACTCGGAGATCCATTGTTCAATGAAGGCAAAGACAAGAACTTTGATGGTAACTTCGATAAGGTACCAGTAAAGGGTGATGGCGACTTAACAGATGAACAAAAGCAAGCAGTTAAGGAAAACATTACTAAGTCAAACCCAGACAAGGGAATTACCAATATTGAAGTAAAGGGTGATGGTTCAACAACAGTAACGTTTGAAGATGGAACAACTAAGGACTTGACGCCAGATCAAACCATCAAGCGTTATGAACTTGGAGATCCATTGTTCAATGAAGGCGAAGACAAGAACTTCGATGGTAACTTTGATAAGATACCAGTAAAAGGTGATGGCGACTTAACAGATGAACAAAAACAAGAAGTTAAGACCAACATCACTAAGTCAAACCCAGATAAGGGAATTACCAATATTGAAGTAAAGGGTGATGGTTCAACAACAGTAACGTTTGAAGATGGAACAACCAAGGAATTGACACCAGACCAAACCATCAAACGTTATGATGTAGGCGAACCATTGACTAATCCAGGTGAAGATCAAGGCTTCAATAGTAACTTTGATAAGATACCAGTAAAGGGTGATGGCGACTTAACAGATAAACAAAAGCAAGCAGTTAAGGAAAACATTACTAAGTCAAACCCAGACAAGGGAATTACCAACATTGAAGTGAAGGGTGATGGCTCAACAACAGTAACGTTTGAAGATGGAACAACCAAGGACTTAACGCCAGATCAAACCATCAAACGCTATGAACTCGGAGATCCATTGTTCAATGAAGGCAAAGACAAGAACTTTGATGGTAACTTCGATAAGGTACCAGTAAAGGGTGATGGCGACTTAACAGATGAACAAAAACAAGAAGTTAAGACCAACATCACTAAGTCAAACCCAGACAAGGGTATCACTAACATTGAAGTGAAGGGTGATGGCTCAACAATAGTAACGTTTGAAGATGGAACAACCAAGGAATTGACACCAGACCAAACCATTAAACGTTATGAACTTGGAGATCCATTGTTCAATGAAGGCGAAGACAAGAACTTTGATGGTAACTTTGATAAGGTACCAGTGAAGGGTGATGGCGACTTGACTGATGAACAAAAGCAAGCAGTTAAGGAAAACATTACTAAGTCAAACCCAGACAAGGGTATCACCAACATTGAAGTAAAGGGTGACGGTTCAACAACAGTAACGTTTGAAGATGGAACAACTAAGGACTTAACGCCAGATCAAACCATTAAACGTTATGAGCTAGGTGACCCATTGTTTACTGATGAAACAAATAATGGAAGTCAAACTAGTTCAGATAAGGACACTAATAAATCAACTAAGAATGACAAAGTTCATAATTTAACCAGTGCTAAGGGTACTTCAGGAAACTCTACTATCACTAAGTCTAGTGCTAAGACTCTTCCACAAACTGGTGAAAATAAAGTTGGTTTGGAAATGTTAGGTTTATCTTTACTTGGTTTAGCTGGAATGCTATTCATTAGTAAAAAGAAAAAAGACTAGAGTAACTAGTAAAAAAGTCAAGGTTTAATACCTTGGCTTTTTTATGTGGTTTTGTAAATGTTTAAGCATATGTTTAAACGATTTGATACATTATATTAAATTAATGATAAAACTGTTATTTTATTAGTATTTATATCTTTAAAAGTTTAAAATACTATATCTATCAACGGTTTATTAAATATTCGAATTTTATATATATCGGGGGGGGTAAAGTCCGTATTATTACTTTATCTCTTGATAATCTGAACAATAGGTTATTTAATAGCAAAAGTTAACAAATAATAAATTATTTCTATTAGAATATTAATACGAGGGATAAAAAATTTGAAATAACTTTATGCTATTAGGGGGATAGTTATGAAATCAATGTTTAATGAAAGGCAAAGATTCTCGTTAAGAAAATTATCTATTGGGGTGGTATCGGTTTTACTAGGTGTTACTTTTGTAAGTAATGCTCAAGTAGTTAAAGCTGACGAAGCCACAAATAGTGTAAGTGCAAGTTCAAGTGATGTAAGTTCAAATTCTACAACTAGTAGTTCAAGCGATGCATCAGTTGCTGCATCTAGTTCAAGTGATTCTGTTACAACTAATGAATCAAGCCAAGTTACAAATCAACCACAAGATTTGAACAGTTCTAACTTAGCATCAGCTTCAACTTATACTTTGGGGGATGGTAATCGTCGTTATCCATCTGCAGATAAGGATCCAAACAATGCTAATAACTACGTTACTCTTCAAGATATTAGTGAAAGATACGTACAAACAGGCGGCACTTTAGCACCAAATGAAAAGAGATGGCGTATCGTCTGGAATTCTAATGTAAATAACTCCACTAAAACTGATGAACAATGGTTCTCAATTATGATGACTAAAAATGTCAAGATTAAAGGTGGAGCTAATAATGTTACTATTCAAGTAATTGGTGGTCCAACTGATCGACAAACTTGGCAACAAGTTCAATTTGATATTGATAAAGGCCCAACTATCTTACACAATTCAAATGAACTCTCAGATGAATATCGTGATTACTTCATTCATGATAAAAAATTTAATGGTCACTACTACAACGGGTCAGATCCTGAAGCTTTAGAAATGTGGACCCACATTAACTTGCCTACATTTTCTTACGCTAACTATGGTAGAGCTAATTTAGACCGTCAAACTACTATGAATCATTTGTTCTATGATAACAACTGGTTTCCAGCAAGTATAAAAAATAGAACTTCATATGAATGGGATGATGCCCTTGAATTTGGTGGAAATTGGATTACTCGTTACAAGCATAATGACGGTACAACTCAAAACGGCCCATTAATTAACTTAGATTTAAATAGCAATGATGACAAAAATGTTAAGTACTTAGGTGATATCTATACTTTTCACTACCAAAGTGCTAATGGTTATTATTTAGGTGGTACTAAGAAAGTTCAAATGGACTTCACTACTGTAGTGGATTCTACTGTAACTGACGTTCCAGAAACACGTTTAATTGCTGGCTACAAGGCTGGTGCTGCGGGTAGTGATTTCAGACGTGCTCAAGAAAATAATCATTTGGTAGATAATCAAACTTATAAGTTAATTGTTAATGAAACAAGTCAACGTTCAGATAAGAAGATTCCGGCAAATGCTTTTAAAGTAGCTGGACCTGATAACATTTCTAAAGATTACACTCACGAAGAACTTAACCAGACAAACAATACTCAGGAATTTAATTATTACACTGATAAAATTGATACCGCTACCCAACAAAACATTTTAAATTCATTAAAGGTAGCTTCAACAACTCAAAACGGTGTAACTGTTTCTGATCCTGTTATTGATACAGTAAATAAGACTGTAACTTACAATGTTGTTTATACTGATACAGTAGCTGAAAAGACTACTCATATTATCTTCAAAGATGGTGATACACCAGTTAAGACAGTAGAAGTATCAGGTAAGCCTGGAGACAAGGTGCCAGTAAGTGAAGAAGATCAAAAGATCCCTGATGGTTATGAATTAGTACCAGGCGAAAAAGTACCAACAGAAGTAGACTTCCCATCAGATGGTACAACACCAGAAGATAAAGTAGTTAAATTGACTCACAAGACAACTACAGTAAATCCAGATGATCCAAAGACACCGGAAGATACTTTACCTGAAAATCCAAAAGTTCATTATCCAGATGGCGTAAGTGAAAAAGACTTAAACAAGACAGTTACTAGAAGGATTTATGAAGTAGATCCAGTAACTAAGGAAAAAGTTTTAGTAAAGACACAAGAAGCTAAGTTAACTAGAACAGCCACTGTTGATGAAGTAACTGGTAAGGTAACTAAGTACAGTGATTGGACAACTGGAACTTGGGAAAGCTACACTGCAAGTACTAAAGAGGGATACACACCAGATCAAAGTACAGTGCCAGAAGTAACTGTAGATGGTGATACTGAAAGTACTGAAGTGGTAATCAACTATGTTAAGAATCCAACAGGTAAGATTATCTTCAAAGATGGAGACAAGCCAGTTAAGACAGTAGAAGTATCAGGTAAGCCTGGAGACAAGGTGCCAGTAAGTGAAAAAGATCAAAAGATTCCAGATGGTTATGAATTAGTACCAGGCGAAAAAGTACCAACAGAAGTAGATTTCCCAAGTGATGGAACAACTCCAAGTGAATCAGTTGTTAAGATTCAAAAGAAGACACCAGACACTCCATCAACTGATCAACCAACAGGTAAGATTATCTTCAAAGATGGAGATAAGCCAGTTAAGGAGGTAACAGTACCAGGTGAAGCAGGTAAGACTGTTGAAGTACCAGATACAACAATTCCAGAAGGCTACGAATTAGTACCAGGCCAAGAAGTGCCAACAACAATTGACTTCCCAGGCGATGGATCAAACCCAAGTGATAAAGTAGTTGAGTTACAACCAAAGACACCAACTGAACAAACAACTCACATTGTTTTCAAAGATGGTGATACACCAGTTAAAACAGTAGAAGTATCAGGTAAGCCTGGAGACAAGGTGCCAGTAAGTGAAGAAGATCAAAAGATTCCAGATGGTTATGAATTAGTGCCAGGTGAAGAAGTACCAACAGAAGTTGATTTCCCAAGTGATGGAACAACTCCAAGTGAATCAGTTGTTAAGATTCAAAAGAAGACACCAGACACTCCATCAACTGATCAACCAACAGGTAAGATTATCTTCAAAGATGGAGACAAGCCAGTTAAGACAGTTGAAGTTCCAGGAAAGCCAGGCGAAAGTGTTGAAGTACCAGACACAACAATTCCAGAAGGCTACGAATTAGTACCAGGCCAAGAAGTGCCAACAACAATTGACTTCCCAGGCGATGGATCAAACCCAAGTGATAAAGTAGTTGAGGTACAACCAAAGACACCAACTGAACAAACAACTCACATTGTTTTCAAAGATGGTGATACACCAGTTAAAACAGTAGAAGTATCAGGTAAGCCTGGAGACAAGGTGCCAGTAAGTGAAGAAGATCAAAAGATCCCAGATGGTTATGAATTAGTGCCTGGTCAAGAAGTACCAACAGAAGTTGATTTCCCAAGTGATGGAACAACTCCAAGTGAAACAGTTGTTAAGATTCAAAAGAAGACACCAGACACTCCATCAACTGATCAACCAGCAGGAAAGATTATTTTCAAAGATGGAGACAAGCCAGTTAAGCCAGTTGAAGTACCAGGAAAGCCAGGCGAAAGTGTTGAAGTACCAGATACAACAATTCCAGAAGGCTACGAATTAGTACCAGGTCAAAAAGTGCCAACGACAATTGACTTCCCAGGCGATGGTTCAAATCCAAGTGATAAGACCGTTAAGTTAACTCACAAGATTGTTGTTGTAACACCAGATGATCCAAAATCTTCAAATGATCCACTACCAGATAATCCATCTAAGAATTATCCAGACGGTGTAACTGAAACCAATTTGAGAAAACGTATAAAACGTACAATTAATGTAATTAACCCAAATGGTGATATTGATGTAACTACTCAACTAGTTGTCTTTGAAAGAACAGCAACAGTTGATCAAGTGAATGGTCAAGTAAGTTATAGCGATTGGAAGCAAGTTGGTGAAGATAAATCTTGGCCTAAGTTTGAGGCTCCAGATATTACTGGATATACTCCAAGTACGGAATCTGTTTCTGAAGTGATTCCTAATGTGAATACTGAAAACGTTACTGTAAATATTACTTACAAAGCTGATAACTCAGGTTCAGATAGAGATGCTAATACCCCTACTGATCCACAACCACAAGGTCAGGATATTACAACTAATAAAGGAACTACTCCAAGCCCATCTGATGGCATTAAGAATAAAGGTGATTTGCCAGACGGTACAAAATATTCTTGGAAAGAAACTCCAAATACGAATAACGGTGATACAACCGGTACTGTTGTTGTAACTTATCCAGATGGATCAAAGGATGAAGTAAAAGTAACTATTCATGTTACAGAACCAAATAAGAAGACAGGTATGGAAGATAACAAGTCTACAATTGTTACTTCATCAAGCTCAGCAAATAAGGTGAAGAATACTGCTAATAGTAAGCAAAGTACTTTACCTCAAACAGGTGCGAATACTTCAGCTCTTGCTGGTTTAGGAATCGCATTAATGGGCTTAGCAAGTATGATCTTCATTAATAAAAAGAAAAAAGATTAAGTTTAATTAATCTAAAAAGAGTCAAAGCATTAGCTTTGACTTTTTTTATTACAATAAAAAACTGGTAGAATTACTCTACCAGTCTATTTACTATAAAAAGTTATTACTTAATGTTTTAATTCCTAATCCAATTATTAAAATAATAAGAATTGGAATAAATATGAAGGAGGCAATGTAAAAAATTAGGATGATTCCAAATAAAAAAGTGAGTATCTTAAATAAACCAATTCCTAACTTAAACAATAGCCAAATGATCAATAATACTAATAAAAGATTTAGCATTTAGGTCACCTCATTATTTTACAAAAACTCCAATAATAATAACTATAATACCTAAAGCTATTCTATACCAACCAAATGACTTAAAGTCGTGAGTTTGAATAAATTTAAGTAAGAATTTAACAGCAAGGTACGCAACAACAAAGGAAACTACCATACCAACTAAAAGAACTGCTAATTGATCTCCTACAAAAGTGTGCCCAGCGTGTACATATTTGACAATCTTTAATAATGAAGCACCAAACATAGTTGGAATTGCTAAGAAAAATGAAAATTCAGCTGAAACATAACGACTAGCTCCTAAAAGCATTGCTCCTAGGATAGTAGCCCCAGAACGTGATGTACCTGGAATTAATGAAAGAACTTGGAAACATCCAATTAAGAAAGCCATTCGAAAACTAATTTTATTCAAATCAGTTAACTTAGCATTGCGATTTCGGTAGTAATTTTCAAGTAAGATAAATAATATCCCATAGATAATTAAAGTGGCACTAATTACTTGCCAATTCGTCATATGTTCATCAAGCCAATCATTTAGTGGCAAACCAATGATTACTGAAGGTAATACAGCAACAATAACTTTTAACCAAAGTGACCAAGTATTTTCACGTTGTAACTTAGTTTTTGACAATGAAAATGGATTAAGCTTGTTAAAGTAAATAACTATAATACTTAAAATAGCTCCAAGTTGGATAACTACCATGAACATATCAATGAATGATTGATTTTCTTGTAATTTAACGACATAATTCGCTAAGTATAAGTGTCCTGTAGAAGATATTGGAAGAAATTCTGTAATTCCTTCAATAATACCTAAAATGATTGCTTTGATAATGTTAATTAGCATTGATTTTAAACTACTCCTTACTAAATATTACACAAGTGCCTTCTGGAACAGCCACATCTTTTTGAACTACAGCTAATGTTCCCATTTCGCTGTTTCTTTCATATAGTGTAGCATTATCTGTATTTTGGTTAGCTACGATAACCCATTTTTCACTACTGTCCCAGTTAAAGTCACGAGGGAACTCACCGAATGTAGAAATTCGTTGAATGAGTTCTAATGTATGATCATTTTTTATTTTGAATACAGTAATTGAATTGTGACCACGATTAGAAAGATATAAAAACTTGCCATCATTTGACATTCGAATAGCTGCTACACCATTATGTTCAGTATAATCATCAGGAATAGTTTTATAAGTAGCTATGTTTTCAAATTCCCAAGTTCTTTCGTTATATTTAACGACATTTACTTTACTTGATAATTCACCAGCAACATAAAAGCAATTGTTTTCTTTGTTGAATACTATGTGCCTACTACCAAATCCAGCTTCATTTAGATAACGAGCTAAATGAACTAAATGACCGTCTTTTAATTCGTAAAAATCAACACTATCATTACCTAAATCGCAGGAAACTAACTTACCTGAAGGTGTTTCGTCAAAAAAGTGTGGGTGTGCGCCATCACTTTGCTCTGGACGAGGACCTAAATTGAAATTATCATGTTTAATTTGATCAACTAAGCTCACACCTTGATTATCGTAATGATAAACAGATAAGTATGCTGTATGATAATTAGCTGTATAAACTAACTGTTTATCTTCGTTGATACCTAAATATGCAGGTGAAGAGCCAGTTTGAAAAACAGAATTTATTAATTTAACTGGATTTAGATGAAAATAACTAATGCCACCTTCATCACCATTTTTAGCAATTGAAAACAAATAATTACCACATTTTTTAAAATATGTTGGTCCATTTATTTCAATATAATCCTTAAAATTTTCCAAACTAGCTTGGCCATTTTTTAAGGTCAAATCAGCTTGATAAATACCCTTTGAGGTCTTTTTTGTATAGCCTCCAATGAGAACTTTCATATATAATCCCTCCATTCACATCCTGAACTTTTATTAGTATATCATTGCTAGTTAAATTTTTTGAGTTAAAATGATTAAGTAACATTTAAGAAAGAGGAGAATGAAGTGGACGAAAAGAAAATTCGCGAGCTTTATGCTCAAAGTGAAATTGATAGCGTTTATCAGACACTTAATTCATCTAGTAAAGGTCTTTCTTCAGAAGAAGCAGAAAAAAGACTGGAAAAATATGGACTAAATGAAATAAAGCGCCCTCCTAAGCAAAGTCAATGGCAAACATTTATTAAAAATTTTACAACTTTAATGGCAATCCTACTCTGGATTTCTGGTTTTATTGCAATTGTCTCAGGAACAATGGAATTAGGAATTGCTATTTGGCTGGTTAATATTATTAATGGGACATTTAGTTTTTGGCAAGAACGACAAGCACAAAAAGCAACAGATGCTTTAAATAAAATGCTTGAAAGTTATGTGCAAGTTTATCGTGATGGAAAGAAAAAGCAAGTTGAAGCTAAGCATATTGTTCCTGGTGATGTTTTTGCACTGCAAGCTGGTAGTAAGGTGCCAGCAGATGCCAGAATTATTAGCGCAACAAGTTTACAAGTGGATCAATCAGCTTTGAATGGTGAATCAGTTCCTGAAAGTAAAAGAACTAGCTTTGACCCAGGTGAGGGTAAATATGCTGAAAGTAATATGGTATATTCAGGAACCACAGCTGTATCTGGTACTGCAACAGCGATTTGCTTTAGTACAGGAATGGATACTGAGCTTGGGCAAATTGCTCACTTGACTCAGAAACAGGAAAAAGTAGATTCTCCTTTAACGCGTGAATTGAATCGCTTAACTAAGCAAATATCAATCATTGCATTTACAATTGGTCTCTTTTTCTTTATTGCTTCAATATTATTTGTGAAGCAACCTTTTGGAGCAGCTTTTATTTTTAGCTTAGGAATGATTGTAGCCTTTATTCCAGAAGGGTTATTACCAACGGTTACGTTATCCTTGGCTCAGGGTGTTAAAAGGATGGCCAGAAAGCACGCCTTAGTTAAAGAATTAAATTCAGTAGAAACATTGGGTGAAACTACCGTTATCTGTTCTGATAAAACGGGTACTTTAACTCAAAACCAAATGACGATTCATTACATTAGAACTTTAAATGATGAATTTGAAGTTACTGGTGATGGATATGTTAACAATGGTCAAGTTGAATTGAATGGTAAACAACTTTGGTATGATGAACATCCTGATTTAAAAGTTATTACTGAAATTGCATCTTTGGACAACGATACTTCAATAGAGAACAAAGATGGTCAAAATAAAATTTTAGGTACACCAACTGAAGCATCTTTAGTAATCATGGCTCAAAAGGCGGGATATGATATCCACAAGCAAATGGTTAAGATGCCACGCCTGAGAGAATTTCCATTTGATTCAGAACGTAAAAAAATGTCTACGGTTAACCAAATTAGCGATACTGAAGCAGCAGTATTGGTTAAGGGTTCATATAGTGACTTAATTAAGGATTGTGCTTTTGTTCAAGTTAATGGTGAAGTTAAGCCGTTAACAATGGAAGATAAGCAAAAATTGGATCGCTTAAATGCAGATTATGCGCGTCAAGGTTTGCGTAGCATGGGTTTAGCATATAAGAAGATTAAAAATGATGATGCTATTTCTAGTCTGACAATTGAAACTGCTGAGGATCAACTTGTGTTTGCTGGATTGGTAACAATGAGTGATCCTCCAAGACCAGAAATTTATGATGCAATTAAGCATTGTCATGATGCCAAAATTCGAGTTGTTATGGTTACAGGTGATTCCAAGTTAACGGCTAAAACAGTTGCAGTTAAGATTGGTATAACTTCTGAAAATGCACGTGTAATTGATGGACGTGAACTTGATGAAATGTCTGATAGCGAATTACGTGAAGCATTAAAAGATGAGGTTATTTTTGCTAGAGTAGCACCAGAACAAAAATACAAGATTGTGAAGACTTTCCAAGAAAATGGTGAAGTAGTCGCAGCAACTGGTGATGGAGTAAATGATGCTCCTGCTCTTAAAAGAGCTGATATTGGGATTGCAATGGGGCTTAGTGGAACAGATGTTGCTAAAGATGCAGCCAATATGATTTTGACTGACGATAATTTTGCTTCAATTGTAGCTGCAATTGAGGAAGGTAGAACTGTTTATAGCAATATTCGTAAGTTCTTGACATATATTCTTTCATCTAATGTTCCTGAAGCAATTCCTTCAGTTCTTTACTTATTATCTGGTGGTCTGATTCCTTTACCTTTAACTGTAATGCAAATTTTGACAATTGACTTAGGGACAGATATGTTGCCAGCTTTAGCTTTAGGGGCTGAACCAAGTGATCCAGATGTCATGAAACGTGCCCCAATTAGTCGCAATGATCATCTTTTGAATAAGAGGGTTCTTGTCAAAGCATTCTTGTGGTATGGTTTGCTCGAAGCTTTAGTTTCAGTTGCTGCTTACTTCTTTGTAAATAAGCAAGCTGGTTTAGCTTTCGGACATTTGGCAACAAGTGGTGATATTTATATCAAAGCTACAACTATGACTTTGGGTGCAATTGTCTTTAGTCAAATTGCTAATGTTATTAATTGTCGAACTGAAAAGGTATCAGTATTCAAAAAGGGATTATTTATCAATCCACATATTTGGACTGGAATCTTATTTGAAATAATTTTGTTTATTATTTTAACAGTTACTCCAGGCGTTCAAGGTATTTTTAACACTGGTATTTTGGGTGTCAGTGATTGGATGATGCTTTGTCTTATTCCAATCCCATTAATTTTGATTGAGGAAGCTAGAAAGTGGCTCTTTAGAATCAAGAAATAGCTAAAAAAACTCGCTTATTTTGAGATAGGCGAGTTTTATTTATGCTAAAATTTAAATTAGACATAAAAAGGGGTTAATTTATGGATAATAAGACTAATTTGAAGCGGCCCACTTTGTTTAAAGATTGGTTTTTGAATAACCGCTTTACGATTTTTTTACTTAATATATTGTTGTTCTTTCTAATTATATTTTTGTTTGAACAAATTTCGTTTATTTTAAATCCAGCTTGGGTATTTTTCTGCGCAATTTTACCACCATTGATTTTGGCATTGGTACAATATTATATGATGAATCCAATTGTGGATTTTTTTGAGCAAAAGTTAAAAGTTCCAAGAACAGTAACCATTCTGGTATTATTTTTACTAGTGCTTGGTGCTTTAATTTGGGTTATTAATTCACTTTTGCCAATTATTCAAGGTCAAGTAGATGCCCTAATTAAAAATTGGCCTAATATTTGGGATACGAGTGTAAAAACAACTCAAAATTTGTTGCATGATCCTCATCTTAAAGGATTTAAATCCAATATTAATAGTGTAATTGATAGTGTTGAAAAAACTCTTTTCAAATCTTGGCAAAAGACAGGAACAGCTGCACTTACAAATATTTCATCTGCTGTTAGTGTAATTACAATGATTTTTATGACGCTGCTAACAGCACCATTTGTATTATTTTATATGCTTAAAGATGGTCACCAGTTAAATGGCTACTTGACTAAATTTGCACCTCGTAGATGGCAAGATAGCTTTTCTAGATTACTTCATGATATTAACGAAGCAATTAGTGCCTATATTCGTGGTCAAATTACAGTAGCGGTTTGGGTCGGTATTATTTATGCTATTGGCTATAATATAATCGGTCTTCCATATGGAAGTGCTTTGGCAGTTTTAGCTGCATTTATGTTGTTAATACCATATTTTGGTACATTTATTGCTCTTATTCCTGTTTTGATAATTGCTTCAATTACTTCTTGGGGAATGTTAATTAATGTATTAATTGTTTTTGCAATTGAGCAAACAATTGAAACGAGATTTATTTCTCCAATCGTTGTAGGAAACAAGATGAAGATGCACCCAATAACGACAATTTTACTTTTAATAGGTGCTAGTGCCGTTTGGGGACTTTGGGGTGTGATTTTTGGTATCCCGATTTATGCAGTTGTTAAAATTATTGTGTCACGAAGTTTTAACTATTTTAAGTCTGTATCCCGTTTTTATAATGATGAGGATTTATTTGAAATCAATAAACAAGCTCAGACTAAATTAGATTTAGGAGATAAAAATGACTAATCATATTGTATTATTTGAACCACTTATGCCAGCAAATACTGGCAATATTGCTAGAACTTGTGCTGGAACAGAAACTGTTTTGGATTTGATCGAACCATTAGGTTTCCAACTTGATAATAAAAAAATGAAACGAGCTGGACTCGACTATTGGGACAAAGTTGAAATTCACAAGCATGATGATTTAAAGGCTTTTTTGGATACTCTGGGTCCTAATGATGAAATGTATTTGATTTCTAAGTTTTCGTCAAAATCTTATACTGATGTTGATTACACAGATAATAATAAGAATTATTATTTTGTTTTTGGTAAAGAAACTACCGGTTTACCAGAAACATTTATGAGAGAGTACTATGACCGCAATTTGCGCATTCCAATGTCAGATCATATTCGAGCATATAACTTATCAAATTCTGCTGCAATGGTAATTATGGAAGCTTTGCGCCAACAAGGGTTTCCTAAGCTTGAAAAGAGTCACCATTATGAAAATGATAAATTGAAAGATGATTACAATAGACATGAACGTTATGAAAGAAATTTAGGAGATGAATAAAATGGTTGAATTTACAAAAGAAACACCTGTATTAGTAAGAAATTTTCACTATGATTTAAATGAAGAAAATCACGTTAAGAGCGAAGTTAACATTGCTTTACGAAAAGCTGCCCAACAAGATGATGAAGGGAATTTACTAGAAGCTGAAGGTGGAAGTTATTTTGAAATTGCAGTTCCATTTGAAGTAAGTCCTAATCCAGGTGAATTTACAGTATCAGGTCTTATTACACAAGTTGTATTTTTAAAAGATTATTATGGTGATGGTCAAGACCTTGAAAAAAGTGATTATAAGCTTTTAAGTAGACCGCTAGTTGAATATATTGAAACTTTAACTTATCAGTTAACTTCAGTGGCTTTAGATGAACCAGTTAACTTGAATTTTGAACCGAACTTTTAATCAATAAGGGGGGAGAAGAAATGCCAAGAAAAAGGAAAAAGGCAACTAAGGCAAAAACTGTTGCTCAAAAAGAATTACGTTGGGCAATTTTTGGCATTTTTTTGGTGATTTATGCCTTGCTAACCTTTGCCAAACTTGGATTAATTGGTAAAGAGTTTGCAAATATTCTCCGCTTTTTTATTGGCGACAGTTATCCTATCCTTGCATTTTTATTCTTAATGTTTGGATTTGTAATGTTAATTTACTCTAAGCCACCATTAATTGGATTTAAGCGAAGTAGTGGATTATTTTTGGCATATAGTGGCTTAGTTTTGGAATTAGCTGCTAACTTCTTTAGTCATCTTGATGTTTTTAATGGATTTATTAATGTATTTACTAAAACCATCTTAGCTGAATTTAGTCGTGGCAACTTGACTGAGAGTGTTGGTGGTGGATTAGTAGGTAGTTTTTATTACAGTATTTTTTATCCCTTATTAGGAAATTTAGGCGCAGTCATTCTGGGCCTTCTTTTGCTTATTAGCGGTTTATTAATGTTTTTTGATGTTAAATTTGTTCAAATATTGCATTTGTTCCAATCTTCTAGCCAAAAATTCATTGAAACTAATAAAGATGCGGGCATTAAATTAAAGGATAAGTATGTCGAAGCAAGGGATAATTACTTACAAAATCGTGATAATCGTAAAAATCTGCAAGATCCTTTAGCTAATAATGATATATTTCCAGATACAGGAGATATGAAAACACAAAGTCAAACTGATTTAGATGTCATGCCTGACTTGTCTAAAAAGACTACTACTGAAAAAAAGACTCATTTTGAACCTGAAATTGAGATTCCATCCCCATCTAATTCTGAGGAGAAAGAGCTTCCTAAAAGTCACGCTTTTTCTGATGAAGACCAGAAGATGAAAATGGAGTTAGGTAATGTTGATCATGGTGAAATTAAACCTACCCATATAAATTCTAACTATCAAAAACCTCCGCTTGATTTATTAGCACCAATAAAAAAGGTTGATCAATCTGGCGATAAAAATTTAATTCGCCATAATACACAAGTGCTGGAGTCTACTTTTAAGTCATTTGGAGTAGAAGTAAATGTAAAAAAGGCTATTTTAGGGCCTACTGTTACTCGTTATGAAATTCAACCGGCAGTTGGGGTTAAAGTAAGTAAGATTGTAAATTTAGCTGATGATTTGGCCTTAGCACTTGCTGCAAAAGATATTAGAATTGAAGCTCCTATTCCTGGTAAACCCTTAGTAGGGATAGAAGTTCCTAATAAGACAACTAGTGCAGTTTCATTTAAAGATGTTATGCTCAATCAAGACAATAAGTCAAAAGCTAATCCGCTTGATGTACCATTGGGCAAAGATGTTACTGGTACGACAATTTCTGCGAATTTGACTAAGATGCCTCATATGTTAATTGCAGGATCAACTGGTTCAGGTAAGTCAGTTGCAATTAATACGATGCTTACTAGTATTTTGATGAAGGCCAATCCTGATGATGTTAAGTTGGTATTAATAGATCCTAAGATGGTAGAATTGTCTGTTTATAGTGGAGTGCCACATTTATTAATTCCAGTAGTTACTGATGCGAAGTTAGCAGCTAATGCTTTGCATAAAACTGTTAAAGAAATGGAAAGACGCTATAAACTCTTTGCTGCTGGTGGCGTTCGAAACATTGGGGAATACAATCAAAAGGTTATTGAAAACAACCAAGACAAAGAAAAGCCAGTTATGAAAAAATTGCCATTTATCCTGGTAGTTGTTGATGAATTAAGCGATTTAATGATGGTTGGTGGCCATGATGTTGAAGATGCCATTGTTCGCTTGGGTCAAATGGCACGGGCAGCTGGAATTCATATGATTTTAGCTACTCAAAGACCGAGTGTTGATGTCATTACTGGTTTAATTAAAGCCAATGTACCTTCTAGAATCTCTTTTGCTGTATCAAGTGGTGTTGATTCACGGACTATTTTAGATCAAGTAGGAGCTGAAAAATTACTTGGTCGTGGAGATATGTTGTATTTACCAATTGGTGCTGCTAAACCTGAAAGAGTTCAAGGAGCATACATCTCGGTTGAAGAAGTTGAAAAAGTAGTTGCTTGGGTAAAGGATCAGCAAGAAGCAGATTACAATGAATCAATGATGCCCCAAAAAGGTGAGGAACAGTCAGATAATAGTAGCAATGATGAACCAGAAGATGAATTTTATGAAGAAGCGGTTAAGCTAGTTACTAAGCAACAGTCTGCAAGTGTTTCTATGCTGCAACGGCGCTTTAGAATTGGTTATAATCGAGCTGCTAGAATTATTGATGAAATGGAAGCTAAGGGAATAGTTGGGCCTTCTGAAGGCTCTAAGCCTCGGCAAGTACTAGTTCAGCCAAAGATGGAGAATGATAATGGACAATAATTTTTTTATTACAGAAAATAAAAACTTAACCAAGGCTAATATTGGCTTTTTTTTGAAAATGCCATTGACTGGACATAATTTAGCAATGGCCAGCTTATTAGCTAAAATGCAAGTTAATAGTAGTCAATATTTTAATACTATTAATAAGCAAACTCGTGCATTGACAGATTTATATAATATGTCCTTTGATGTAACGCCACAGCTATATGGTAGAGAGCTTCTTTTGATGTATAGGTTAAGCTATATTGAGCCACTTGAAGTAATGGACCCTGAATATAGTTATGAAAAAATAATTGAGACCTTTAGCCGGATTGTTCGCTATCCTAACTTAGATTCCAAGGTAATTAAGTTGGCTCAAAATCAACTTTTTAATGAGTATCAAGAATTGATGGCTAGTCCAACTAGTTATGCTTGGGAACATTTCTTTAAAAAGTGGTATCATGATCAACCAGATTTTGCTCATGGGATTATGGGACCGATTAATGAAATTTTAGAAGCTGATAAAGAGGGCCTGGATGCATATAGTGAAGCCTTAACTACTTGTCCAGCAGCTATGATTGGTAATGCTAAAAATTCAAAGTATATAATAAAATTGTTAAAAGACGCCTTTAGTGATTATGATTTTGAAGCTAAGTTTACAAGTTCTAACCTAGTTATAGAAATGTTGCCTGATCCATTTACTGATGAAGAAAAACGTAATTTTGAACAAGCACAAATGCTACTGGGATTCGGTTATAATGGTCAATTGAATAAAAAAGAGCGGTTAGCTGGTAAATTTTTAGCACGTTATTTGGCAGGCGATGATAGCTCAATTTTATTTAGAAAAATTCGTGAGCAGCTTGGTGCAGCTTATGCTGTTGATGCTGATAATTACGTTAATAATTCTTTATTGCTTATTTCTGCTGGGCTTAGTCATGATAAGTTAGAACAAGCTAGCAAAATTGCTCAAGAAGAAATAGATAATATTAAAGCAGGAGATATTGATCAAGCCATTTTTAAGAAAATAAAGAAGGCTATCTATAATGAGCATCAGTATGGACTTGATCGAGCTGGCTATCGAATTATGCTAAAATTGAGAGCTTTATTAATGCCTGAATATGCTTTTGATGATTTAGGTAAGAGTATTCGACAAATGCAAATAAAGGATTTAATAAAATTAGCTAATAAGCTTACTTTAAATGAAAGTTTTTATATCAAATGAAAAAATTAGATATTGAAAAAAGAAATTTTTCTTCAGGACTTACTGCTCAAGTAGTTTTGAGAAAGGGATTTAAACAAAAGTTTTTTGGAATTATTGTCGATTTTGGGAGTAGTGATAAGCAAATTCCTGGATCAGCACATTATTTAGAACATTTACTTTTTAGTAAAAAAAGTGGAGATATTACTGAACGATTTGATGAAATTGGTGCAAGTACCAATGCTTTTACGAGTTATAATGCTACGATGTTTTATGCAAGTAGTATTGATAATGTGAGTAAAACAGTTGATTTATTATTTGAACTTGTGGGTGATCCTAATTTTAGTAAAAAGAGTATTGATAAAGAACGACCAATTATTGCTCAAGAATTAGCAATGTATCGAGATGAGCCAACTTGGCCAATTAGCGATAGCATAATGAAGCAACTTTTTGGTGAGAGCAATCTTGGCCTTGATATTGGAGGCACAAGCCAGACAATTAAACAGATTAATAGTCGCAATTTAGCTAGAATTTATCGAGAAAATTATACAGCTAATAATATGCATTTTATTGCAGTAGGCGATTTTGCTCCATCAGCAATCACTCGTTTATTTAGTCAAGTTAAGAAGTTAGATAAACAATACTTACAAAGCGGGCCAAAAAGAGACCATACTTTTAAATCGGAAGCTGGTAAATTAGGGATTACGGAATTTAAAAATAAGACAGAGGTGCCTTATTTCTGTTTAGGAATCAAATTACCAGACTTTAAGAAAGTATTAGTAAATAATGATTTAGGCCAAATTTTGTTTGAAATAATGTTAGAATCTATGCTAGGCGAAAAGAGTGCCTGGTATCAAGAGAAAATGTTACATGGTGAATTAACTAGCCCATTACAATTTGATGTAAATTATACTAGACAAGGGAATTTTGTAACTATTTTAGGTATTAACAATGGCGATAGTCTATTGAGTGACTTAAAAACAACATTGTTTGCATCAGAAAAATATACTAAACAAATGAATGAGTTAAGAGAGCTTTTTGAAATGTTGAAGAAAGTTTCATTAGCTACTTTGTTGGCTGCTTTTAACAATTTATCTGATTTAGGTTTTGAGTTAGCAGAAGAAGCAATTCATGATGAAAATATTTTTGATACGCTAAAATTATTACAAAGAATGAGTTTTGAAGAATATTGGCAGATTTGTCAAGATTTATTGGCAGAAAGTAAAACTTGCTCAGTTTTTTCCACTATAGAATAGGGATGATGATTTGAAAAGAGCGATTATCTTTGGAGCAACTGGTGGAATTGGACAGGTAATAGCTAATGAGCTGGCAGCTGATGGTTGGTCATTGTATTTACATTATAGTAATCAAGAGCAAGTAGCGAATAAGTTAGCTAATCAGTTAATGAGCCAGTTTCCTAAGCAAGATTTTATTGCAATAAAATTAGATTTCTTAGCAAATAATTTTGAATTGCAGCAATTTTGTAAAGGCTTGTTGCCAGTTAATGTTGTGATATTTGCACAAGGAGTAACCAATTATGGCTTTTTTGGAGAACAAGATTTAGATAATTTGGAACAAGAAATACAAATTAATTTAGTTACTCCGCTAAAGTTAACTCGGTTATTAGAACCTTGTTTACTTAAATACAAGCATAGTCGGATTATTTATTTGGGATCTGTTTATGGTGGTCAAGCTAGTGCCTTAGAGTCAGCGTATAGTGCCTCTAAAGCTGCTTTGACGAGATTTAGTCAGGCTTATGCAAGAGAAGTTGCAGCTAGTGGCTTAACTGTCAATGTTTTAGCCCCAGGAGCAGTTGATACACCAATGAATGCAATCTTTTCTGATGATGTTTTAGATGAAGTGAAAAGTGAAATTCCGGCAGGACGATTAGCGTCAGGCAAAGATATAAGTTTTTGGGTAAAAAACATTTTACAACCTGAAAGTGATTATTTAACAGGACAGACAATATATATTACAGGTGGATGGCTAATTTAACATCATTTTGTGGTATACTCAATTTGTTAATTTTTTAGAACAAGAGGTTATTATGGCTAATATCGGAGAAAAACTACGCAGTGCTAGAGAAGCAATGGGCTTGTCTATTGCCGATGTTGAAAAAACAACCAAAATTCAAAGTAGATATTTAACTGCTATTGAAAATAGTGACTTTGACAAGCTTCCTGGAGATTTTTATGTACGTGCATTTATTAGACAATATGCACAAGTTGTTGGTTTAGATGGTAAGGAACTTTTAGCTGAATACCATCAAGATGTACCTGAAACTAATAGTGATGAATATGTTGAAAATTCAATTGATAATAAGACTGAAGAAGTAAAAAAGACCACTAATAGTAAAAAAGGAATGCTCAAAAATCAAATGCCACGCATTATTTTAGGAGCAGGAGTTGTAATTGTAATTGTAATAATTTATGTGTTAATTACATCTCTGTTTAGAGGATCTTCACAACAAGCATCTGATGCAGGTGATTCAGTAACTGTTTCATCACAATCTGATAGCTCATCTTCTTCAGAAAAAGCATCATCATCGACTGAAAAGAGTCATGTAAAGATTACTCGCTTGGGATATGGTTCATATCAAGTTACTGGACTTAAAAGTAACCGTAATTTAGTAATTCATGCTGGAACTAACAATCTTTCAGCATCAGTTACTGTTGATGGCGAAACTAAATGGAGTGGGTCGATTTCATCTGATAGCAAGCATACTGTAAAAATTCCTGAATCTGCTAAATCTGTTTCGATTTATTTATCCAATGATACAGGCACTAAAGTAACAGTCGGAGGTAAGAAAATCCCTTATACTCCAGCTGGTACAAGTTTGAACTTGCGCTTAACTATCGGAAAAGTTTCATCTTCATCAAATTCTGGAACAACTCAATCTTCATATACTAATACTTATTCACAAAGTAGTAGCATTGCAACTAGTTCTTCAAGTGTTTATACACAGTCTAGCCAAGCTAGTTCAAGTCAAACAAACACTAACCAAACTAATACAAATCAAACTAGCCAAAATACGACTAATCAAAACACTGGCAATACAGGTACAACAGGCAATACCGGTGCTGGTGAAGGTCAAAATAATGGGGGACAATAGTTAAAGAATGAATTTACCAAATCGTTTAACAGTTTTTAGAATTATTTTAATTCCTGTTTTTATGTTAGTGTTAATTTTAAATTTCCCAACTGGAAGTTTTAATTTTGCTAATGTTAATATCCCATTTAGCCAAGTATTGGCAGCAGTAATCTTTGCGGGTGCTTCGTATACCGATTACCTTGATGGGCATATCGCTAGAGCAAGAGGATTGGTAACTAATTTCGGAAAGTTTGCTGATCCACTTGCTGATAAAATGCTGGTAATGACAGCTTTTGTATTTCTAGTAAGTATGGGTAAAGCTCCAGCGTGGATTGTGGCAATTATTGTTTGCCGAGAACTTGCAGTAACTGGATTACGTTTAATTTTGGTTGAAAATGATGGTGAAGTTTTAGCAGCAAAGATGCCAGGGAAGATAAAAACTGCTACTCAAATGTTGTCAATTATTTTCTTATTATTAGGAGATATCTTTTTTATTGGTACAATTTTGTTATATATTTGTTTGATTTTTACAATTTACTCCGGTTGGGATTATTTCTACCAATCTAGGGATGTTTTTGCTGGTGAATTGTAATTTAAAAGCCGTAAGGCTTTTTTTTATTAATTAAAAAAATATTCAAATAATCGGGTATCTAATTAATGGTGGATCTTATGATGTGTAAATAAATGAACGCTAGTTCGTTTTTTGCTTGCATTTGTAACTAGGTAGCAAGTATAATTAACTAGTAACTAGCTTAAGGAGGAAATACTTTGGCTAAAGATGAGAAACAAGCTGCTTTAGATGCAGCACTGAAGAAAATTGAAAAGAACTTTGGTAAGGGCGCTGTAATGCGCATGGGAGAAAAGGTTGATACTCAAATATCTACTGTCCCAACAGGATCTTTGGCTCTTGATGCCGCTATCGGTGTAGGAGGATACCCTCGTGGCCGGATTGTGGAAGTATATGGGCCTGAATCATCTGGTAAGACAACTGTGGCCTTGCATGCAGTTGCAGAAGTTCAAAAACGTGGAGGAACTGCTGCATATATTGATGCAGAAAATGCAATGGACCCAGCTTATGCAGAAGCTTTAGGTGTTGATATTGATTCACTTATCTTATCTCAACCTAATACCGGTGAAGAAGGCTTACAAATTGCGGATACATTGATTGCAAGTGGAGCGATAGATATCTTGGTAGTTGACTCTGTTGCTGCTTTAGTACCTAGAGCTGAAATTGATGGAGAAATGGGTGACTCTCACGTTGGGTTACAAGCCCGATTGATGAGTCAAGCATTACGTAAATTGTCTGGTAATATTAATAAGACTAAGACTATTGCCATTTTCATTAACCAAATTCGTGAAAAAGTTGGCGTTATGTTTGGTAACCCGGAAACAACGCCTGGTGGTCGCGCATTAAAGTTTTATTCAACTATTCGTCTTGAAGTGCGCCGTGCGGAACAAATTAAACAATCAAGTGATGTTGTGGGTAACCGTGTGAAAATTAAAGTTGTGAAGAACAAGGTTGCACCGCCTTTTAAAGTTGCTGAAGTTGATATTATGTATGGTAAAGGAATATCCCAATCTGGCGAATTATTAGATATGGCAGTTGATAAGGATATTGTTGACAAAGCCGGATCATGGTACTCATATAAGGAAGATAGAATTGGTCAAGGCCGAGAAAATGCCAAGCAATATTTGGAAGACCATCCAGACATCTATAATGAAATTATGACTCAAGTTCGTGAAGCATATGGAATTGATGCAAAATCACTTGAAGAAAAAGAAGATCCTGCAAAAATAAAGGAAAAAATTGAGCAGGATGAAAAAAGTGGCGAAAAAGCTAGTAAAAAATAAGACTGAAGAAATAGATTTAGACCTTGGTTTTTAACTAAGGTCTTTTTACTTTTGTTGACATATTTTATAGGAAAATTTATCATTAATTTGTGTGTATAATTCTTAAAAAGGGCGATAGTGATAATGATGAAAACAGATTTAATTCCTGTGTTAATCGCTATTGTTTCACTTTTAATTGGTTATGGCATTGGTTATTTAATTAGAAAGTTGCATTGGGAGAAACAAGCAGAGAATGCACGTAATGATGCACAACATTTGCTTGAAAATGCCCATACTAAATTAGATGCTATTAAGGCGGAAGTTGAGGTAGCTAAACAAACTGCTAAAACAGTTCGCCAAGAGGCAGAAAACGATAAAAAAGCGCAAATTTTAGAAGCAAAAGAAGAAATTAGAGCTTATCGTGAGCAAACTGAAAATGATTTGAGTAAACAAAGAATTGAACTTAGTCATCGGGATGCTCGTTTGCAACAAAAAGAAGATGCCATTCAAGAAAAAGAAAAGGATTTGAGCAAAAAAGATGCTCAAATCACACAAACTAAGACTCAGTTGGAGCAAAGAGAAGCCGACCTTACTCAAAAGCAGACTGAAGCCGATGAGTTATTATCTCAGCGGAAAGAGAAGCTTTATGAAGTAGCAGAATTAAGTAAGGACGAAGCTAAGAAAATAATTTTAGCTGAGTTAAGTAATCAACTTGACAGTGAGCGTGCTGAATTAATAAGAAATAGTAATGAGCAGGCTCAAGCCAAGGCGGATCGTTTTGCTCGACAAATTTTGGTAGATGCAATTCAAAGTAGCGCGGCTGATACTGTTGCTGAAACAACGGTGTCAGTTGTCGAACTGCCAAATGAGGAAATGAAGGGAAGAATTATCGGCCGTGAAGGTCGGAATATTCGCTCCTTTGAAGCCTTAACTGGTGTTGATTTAATTATCGATGATACTCCAAAAGTTGTGACTTTGAGTGGCTTTGACCCAATTAGACGAGAAATTGCTAAGAGAGCAATGGAACGTTTAATTAAAGATGGGCGTATTCATCCAGCGAGAATTGAAGAAATGGTTGATAAAGCTCGTAAAGAGGTCAATGATGATATTTATGAAGCTGGTGAAGGAGCTTTGATTGAATTAGGTATTCATAAAATGCATCCTGAATTGGTAAAAGTTTTAGGTCGACTTAAATATCGGACTTCTTATGGCCAAAATGTTCTGGCTCACTCAATTGAAGTTGGGAAGTTAACTGGAACTATGGCGGCTGAACTTGGTTTAGATGAAAGATTAGCGGTTCGCGCGGGATTATTACACGATATTGGTAAGGCTATCGACCACGATATTGAAGGTTCCCACGTCGAAATCGGTGTTGAATTAGCACGTAAGTACCATGAATCTGATATTGTAGTCAATGCAATTGCAGCTCATCATGGTGATGTGCCTAAATTATCGTTTATTGCAGAGTTAGTTGTGGCTGCTGATACCATATCTTCAGCAAGACCAGGTGCACGAAGTGAGTCATTAGAAAATTATATTAGAAGACTTACTCAATTAGAAACAATTGCTTCAGGCTATCAAGGTGTTAGTCAAGCATTTGCAATTCAAGCAGGTCGTGAGATTAGAGTTATGGTTGAACCAGATAGGATTTCTGACGATCGGACGACAATTTTAGCTAGAGATATTCGAAACCAAATAGAAAAAGAAATGGAATATCCTGGTAATATCAAAGTAACCGTAATTCGTGAGAAACGTGCGGTGGCGATTGCTAAATAACCAAAAAGAGGACTTATTTGTATAAATAAGTCCTTTTTGTATTTGTACTAATTTTTCACAACTTGTATAATAAACGCTAGATATTAGCAGAAAGTTTAGAAAAACATGTTTTTAATTATTGTAAAATTATTCTTCTTAGTAATTATTCAAACGGCTGTAACGCCTTTTATCAGAAGATTAGCATTTGTTTTAGGAGCAGTTGATAATCCTAATGCACGTCGTGTTAATAAAAAGCCTATGCCTACAATTGGAGGATTAGGTATTTTTGTGACCTTTAATATTGGAATTTTTATTTTATTGCGGGAGCAGTTCCCAACACATGAAGCTTTTTCAATTTTACTTGCTTCTAGTGTGATGGTTTTAACTGGTTTAATTGATGATATTTTAGAATTAAAACCTAAGCAAAAACTAGCAGGACAAATTATTGCTGCTATGATTATTTATTTCTTAGCTGGAATTAGAATGAAAGAAATTATTCTACCTTTTTCCAAACAAGTTATTACTTTAGGTTGGTGGAGTTTACCTATTACCATTTTTTGGATATTAGCCTTAACTAATGCAGTTAACTTGATTGATGGATTAGATGGATTGGCAACTGGAGTTTCATTAATTTCATTGTCAACGATGGGAGTTGTTGGATATTTCTTCCTTCACACTAAAGAACTATATATTCCAATTGCTTGTTTTATTTTGGCAGCAGCTTTATTGGGCTTTTTACCATATAATTTCCATCCAGCTAAAATCTTTTTAGGTGATACAGGGGCTTTATATATAGGCTTTATGATTTCAATTTTATCTTTGAAAGGTTTAAAGAATGTAACCTTTATTTCTTTAATTGTGCCAATTATTATCTTAGGTGTGCCAATTACTGATACTGTTTATGCAATGATTCGTAGGAAATTAAATCATAAGCCTATTTCTCAAGCTGATAAGCATCACTTGCATCATCAATTGATGAGAATGGGGCTTAGTCATCGACAGGCTGTATTATGTATTTATGGGATTTCATTAGTCTTTTCGTTTGTTTCACTGCTTTTCCTTTTATCACCTTCTTGGGGAATTTGGCCTTTGATCTTAGGTTTGCTGATTGCATTAGAATTTTTTGTTGAGTCAGTTGGTTTGTTAGGTGATAAATATCATCCATTGCTTAATTTGATTCAAAGAATGATAAATAGCACTCGAAGAAGTGATCCAACGGTTGAGGTTTGGCATCTTGGTGGTGAAAAACCTAATCAATTAAAACGTAAAACAAGTAGAGATAATAAAGATAATTAGTTTTAATGCAAAAAACTGGGGTAAAACCCCAGTTTTTTTATTGTTCATGATAGTTGACTTCTTTAAGTAAAATTTCGTTATAGCGCTGACCGATTTCTTTTAAATCAACTTTTCCTTTTAATAAATCAGTAAGGTCAGTTTCTAATGGTTCGATATCTTTATCTTCGACAAATAGTGTAAAAGTTACATCAGTTCCATATTCACGATTAGAAACAAAAACGTTGTTTTCTTCTAAATAATGATTTATCTCATCTAGGCGATTATAGGCAATTGAGAATGTTAATTCTTTTTGTAATACTCTTTTTACAACACCAATCGCTTTGGCAGCTTCAGTTACACTATTTGAATATGCTCGTATTAATCCACCTGCGCCAAGTTTTATTCCACCAAAATATCGAGTTACTACAACGGTAACATTTTTTAATTTCATTAATTGTAAAGCTCTTAATTCAACTACTCCAGCAGTTCCTTGTGGTTCGCCATTATCGCTGGCTTTTACTTGATCGTCATTTAAGCCAATTGTATATGCATAGGTATTGTGAGTAGCATCATGATATTTTTTGGATATTTCTTTGACAAAGGCTTCGGCTTTCTCTTTAGTATCTGTTCTGGCGAAGCTTGCAATAAAACGACTCTTTTTTATTATTAATTCGTTTTGTCCAGCTTCTTTAATGGTTAAAAAATTTTCTTTTTCTGACAAAAAAATTCTCCTTTCTTGGGGGTAATTAAATTTAGGGAGGAAATTTTATGGAAAATCATACCTCACTAGCAGGAAGACAATGGATTATCAATCAAGATGATTCTAGCATATTTCCTAATTGTGAAAAAATTAGCGGAATAATTAATAATATTTGTCAGAGATGTGGAAGCTATTGCAATACTAAAATAGCTGTGAAAAAACTTTACTGTCGAGCGTGCATTGGACTAGGGAGAGTGAGTGAGAATGACTACTTAATTAGGGATTTAAGTAATAAGTCATACTCAAAACAAAATGATTTGTTAACTTGGTCAGGGAATTTGACAGCTAGACAAGCAAAAGTATCACAAGAAATTTGTTATGCTTTTAAAAAACGACAAGATCATTTAGTTCATGCAGTAACAGGAGCTGGAAAAACAGAGATGTTATTTGACTGCTTAAAATTATGTTTAGAAGCTGGATTAAGAGCCTGTATAGCTACTCCTAGAATTGATGTGGTTAATGAATTATATCCGAGAATTAGTAGTGCTTTTTCTAAAATAAAAATAGGGAAGTATCATGGTCGAGAGTATAAAGATTATGAAGCAGAACAATTAATTATCTGTACAACTCATCAATTGCTAAAATTTTATCATGCTTTTGATTTATTAATAATTGATGAAGTGGATTCTTTTCCTTACGCTCCAAGTCCTATGTTGCATTTTGGGGCCAATAATGCTGTTAAAACTGATGGTATGAAGTTATATTTAACAGCAACTCCACCAGATGATTTACTTGAAAAAATTAAACACAAAAAAATTACAGTTTCATTATTAAATAGACGCTTTCATGGGGGACTTTTACCTGTCCCTAAAGAAAAATTATTTTTAAAACCTTTTTTGAAGAAAAAGCAGTTAAATAAACATCTACTCAAGCAAATAATATTAGTAATAAAAGCAGGCCACCCGCTGTTATTATTTGTACCAAGGATAAACGAAATACCAGTTTATTTAGAAGCTTTAAAAGCCTGCCATCAATTGAAAGAAATGGTAATAAAGGGTGTTCATGCGGCTGATGAAGCACGGATTGATAAAGTACAGGAATTTAGAGATAAAAAGATTGATATTCTAATTACCACAACTATTTTAGAAAGAGGAGTTACTTTTAAACATGTTTGGGTAATTATTGTAGCAGCTGATGATGCCATTTATACAAGAGCATCTTTGATTCAAATTGCAGGTAGAGTGGGGAGAAGCAGTGATGATCAAGATGGGTTAGTTTTATTTTGCTATCATAAATATACTTTACCCATTAGACAAGCAATTTCAGAAATTAAGAGGATGAACCGATGAGGTGCTATCTTTGCGGAAATAAATTTTTACCAGCTTTAAATTTTTATAACTTGTTTAATCCTTTATCTGAAAGTGTAGATATTCTGTGCCTTGATTGTCGAAATTCTTTTTCCTATTTAGAAAAGGGATGCAAGTACTGCCAAAAATCTGGAGAAAATGAAATTTGTCAAGATTGTCAAATTTGGCAGAAAAAATATCAAGCTTTGTTAAAGAATCAAGCAATTTATGCATATGATGTGCAGTTTTATAATGCAATGAGGTTATATAAAAGATATGGGGACTATCAAGTAGGCAAGGCATTAGCAGCTTTAATTAGAACGCGTGTGCCACTAGGTTTTGATTACTATATCCCCATTCCCACCTCAGAAAGTCATATCAAAAAAAGGGGCTTTGACACGATTTATGAAATTTTTCGAGATTTGGTACCTTTATGTCCAATCTTGAAGAAATATGATTTAAAGATTAGTCAAGGAGAGTTAAATCGTCAGGAACGTTTGGCAACTCCTCAAAGTTTTTATCTCGAAAAAAAGACTAAGCAGCAGTTAAATCCCAATGGCAAAGTGTTACTTCTAGATGATATTTATACAACTGGACGAACCTTGTACCACGCAAGAGATGCTATTTGGCAACTATATCCAGATATACATGTAGAAAGTTTTACAATTAGTCGATAAAGGTCGTGCAAGTGCTTACATTTTTGGTATAATATAGGTGTAAAGAAAAACCGCATAGCGGTTGAAAGGAGAATCTTTTATGTTAAAGTACAATGTACGTGGTGAAAATATTGAAGTAACTGAAGCTTTGAGAAGCTATGTTGAAAAGCGTTTGGAAAAGCTTGAAAAATATTTTGAATTAACTTCAGATGTTATTGCACACGTTAACTTGAAAGTTTACAAGAACCACGATGCTAAGGTTGAAGTAACGATTCCCCTCCCATACTTAGTCTTGAGAGCTGAAGAAACTTCTGATGATATGTATCGGAGCATCGATTTTGTTTCCGATAAACTTGAACGTCAAATCAGAAAGTATAAGACCCGTGTTAACCGTAAAGGCCGTGAAAAGGGTGTTAAGGACTTCTTCATTGAAACTCCAGCAGAAGAAGAAAAGCCTACTAGTGAATTTGATATTGTCCGCAATAAGCGTGTAAGTTTGAAGCCAATGGATCCTGAAGAGGCAATTTTGCAGATGGATATGCTTGAACATGACTTCTTCGTATTCCAAGATGCTGAAACTAATGGTACTAGCATTGTATATCGGAGAAATGATGGTCGCTATGGCTTGATTGAAACTAATGAATAATAAATATTAAAATATTCTAGGACCCCTTGGGATTAAACTCAGGGGGTCTTTTATATTAGTTATTTTTCTTTTTTTTAATAACATGGTAAAATATCATTTGTATTTTAGACTTTAAATTAGATTTTAGGGACCGATTTAATGGTAAATATTTTAAAAAAACTATACGATAGTGATAAAAGAGAACTTAAAAAATTTGAAAAATTAGCAGATAAGGTAGAAGGCTATGCTGATGAAATGTCTAAATTAAGTGACGATCAGTTACAAGCTAAGACTCCTGAATTTAAGAAAAGACTTGAAAATGGTGAAAGCCTAGATGATATACTTCCAGAAGCTTTTGCTGTTTGTCGTGAAGGAGCTAAGAGAGTTTTAGGCCTTTATCCATATCGCGTTCAAATAATTGGTGGTATTTCACTACACTTTGGTAATATTTCAGAAATGATGACTGGTGAAGGTAAGACTTTAACAGCTACTATGCCAGTTTATCTTAATGCACTTACTGGCAAGGGTGTTCACGTAGTTACTGTTAATGAATACTTGTCTGGACGTGACGAAGAAGAAATGGGGCAGTTATATCGCTGGTTGGGCTTAACTGTTGGTTTAAACTTGAATGAAAAATCACCAGATGAAAAGCGTGCAGCATATAATTGTGATGTTACGTATTCAACTAACGCTGAATTAGGTTTTGATTATTTACGTGACAACATGGTTGTTTATAAAGAACAAATGGTTCAACGACCACTTAATTATGCAATTATCGACGAAGTTGACTCTATTTTAATTGATGAAGCTAGAACACCATTGATTATTTCTGGTGAAGCTCAACAAGCCACAGGCGAATATATTAGAGCAGATCGTTTTGTAAAAACCTTAACTGAAGATAAGAGTGACGATGATGTTGATGATGACAAGGATTATGGTGACTATAAGATTGACTGGCCAACCAAGACTATTTCATTAACTCGTCAAGGAATTGCTAAGGCATGTAAGCATTTTGGCCTTAAAAACTTATATGATGTTGAAAACCAAGTTTTAGTTCACCATATTGATCAGGCTTTACGTGCGAACTACATTATGCTTAAAGATATTGATTACGTTGTCCAAGATGGGGAAGTATTAATCGTTGACTCATTTACTGGACGTGTAATGCAAGGTCGTCGTTATTCTGATGGTTTACACCAAGCAATTGAAGCCAAGGAAGGAGTTAAGATTCAAGAAGAATCTAAGACTCAAGCTACAATTACTTATCAGAATTTCTTTAGAATGTACAAAAAACTATCTGGTATGACAGGTACCGCTAAGACGGAAGAAGAAGAATTTCGTGAAATCTACAACATGCAAGTTATCACAATTCCAACTAACCGTCCTATTCAAAGAAAAGACATGCCAGATATTCTTTACCCAACACTTGATGCTAAATTTAAAGCTGTTGTCGAAGAAATTAAAAAGAGACATGCCAAGGGACAACCTGTTTTAGTAGGTACTGTTGCAATCGAAAATTCAGAACGTTTGAGCAAAATGCTAGATGCAGAAAATATTCCTCACGCTGTTTTGAACGCCAAAAACCATGCTAAAGAAGCTGAAATTATCATGAAAGCTGGTCAAAGAGGAGCAGTTACAATTGCTACTAACATGGCTGGACGTGGTACTGATATTAAGCTGGGGCCTGGTGTTCGTGAACTTGGTGGATTAGCAGTTATTGGTACTGAAAGACACGAATCACGTAGAATTGATAATCAGCTTCGTGGACGTTCAGGACGTCAAGGTGATCCTGGTTATTCACGCTTTTACTTATCACTTGAAGATGATTTGATGAAGAGATTTGGTGGAGATCGAGTAAAAGTATTCTTAGACCGAATTTCTGACAATGATGATGATAAAGTTATCGAAAGTAGAATGATAACTCGTCAAGTTGAATCAGCTCAAAAACGTGTTGAAGGTAATAACTATGATACTCGTAAGCAAACTTTGCAATACGATGACGTTATGAGAACACAACGTGAAATTATTTATGGTGAAAGAATGCAAGTGATTGAAGAAGATAAATCACTTAAAAATGTCTTGATGCCAATGATTAAGCGGACTATTTCTCATCAAGTTGATATGTTTACTCAGGGTGACAAAAAAGATTGGCGAATCGATTCATTACGTGACTTCATTGTTTCAAGTCTTACCAATGAAGAAGTTGCTGATAAGATTGACTTGAAGAATATTAAATCTGCTGATGAACTTAAAGAAAAGCTTTATAACTTGGCAGAGGAGAATTATAAAGATAAAGAAGAAACTTTATCTGATCCTAGTCAAATGCTTGAATTTGAAAAGGTTGTTATTTTAAGAGTTGTTGATGATCGCTGGACTGATCATATTGATGCAATGGATCAATTGCGGCAATCAATTGGTTTGCGTGGTTATGGTCAACTTAACCCATTAGTTGAATATCAAGATGCTGGTTATAGAATGTTTGAAGAAATGGTTGCCAACATTGAATTTGATGCTACTCGCTTATTTATGAAGGCTCAAATTAGACAAAATATTGCAAGATAGTTGATAATAAAAGAGGAGGCAAAAGCTTCCTCTTTTTTGCATAAAGGAGATAAAAAATGGAAATAAGTGAAATTTCGACTGTACTTGATGAATTACGTGTTAAATTAAATCATTTCAGGAGGTCTCTTTGACTTTGATGCTTTAAATGAAAGTATCGCAATTAATGAAGAAAAGATGGCTGATCCTGATTTTTGGAATAATCAAGAATCAGCTCAAAAATTAATTAGTGAAACAAATAAATTAAAAGAAAAAAGAGATCACTTTAATGACTTAGCACAAGCTTTTTCTGATGAAGAAACTGCTTTAGAGTTATTAAAAGAAGAACCTGATGATGACTTGCAAGTTGAAGTAGAAACTGATTTAGAAAAATTAAAAGATAGTTTTCACCAATATGAATTAAATTTACTTTTATCAGGTAAATATGATGCCAATAATGCTTTAATGGAAATTCATCCTGGTGCAGGTGGTACTGAGGCAATGGACTGGGCGCAAATGCTTATGCGAATGTATCAACGCTTTAGTGAAGCCCATGGCTTTACATTTGAAATTGATGATTATGAACCTGGTGATGAGGCGGGTGTAAAAAGTGTAAGTATTTTAATTAAAGGAACTAATGCCTATGGCTTGTTGAAAGGAGAAATGGGAGTTCACCGTTTAGTTAGAATTTCACCATTTGATGCCGCTAAAAGACGGCATACATCTTTTGCAAGTGTTGAAGTTATTCCAGAAATTGATGATAGTATTGAAGTAGATATTAATCCAGCTGACTTGAGAATAGATGTATTTAGATCAAGTGGTGCAGGTGGACAACATATTAATAAAACCTCTAGTGCGGTTAGAATTACTCACTTACCTACTGGAATTGTAACTACTTCTCAGGCTCAACGTTCACAATTTCAAAACAAAGAAACAGCTATGAATGCTTTACGCGCTAAATTGTTTCAATTAGAGGAAGAAAAGAAGCGTAAAGAAAAAGAAAAATTAAAAGGTGTTCAACAAGATATTGCTTGGGGTTCACAAATTAGGTCATATGTATTTCATCCATATAGTATGGTTAAGGATCATCGAACTAATTTTGAAACAAGTGATGTTAATGGTGTTATGGATGGAAAGCTCGATAACTTAATCTATTCTTTCTTACAATGGAGATTAAGTCAAGAGAATCCAGAATAGAGGGTGAATATTATGGGATTTATTGAATTTTTAGTAGTAGTATTAATTTTAGCAATTGTTGTATGTGTTTTATTCGCTTTATTAAAGCTATTTATTCTTATCTTGCCATTTATTCTGATTATTGCAGGGTTAATTTGGTTATATATTTATTTCTTGAAACGTAAAATTCGACGTGAAATTAGTAAAGAAATGGATAGTGACTATAAAATGAGTTGGGAAGACTTTGTTTCTTATGGGAAGAACACAAATAAAGATACAGAGGAGCATCATCGCAAACCAGCTCGTGATGTAACAACAGAGGATGTTAATGACAAATAGAGGTTAAGATTATGGCTGATAAAGTTGAATTAACAGAATTATTTGAAGATAATAATGTTTTACATGTAGTTCAAGGAAAGGAATTAATTAAAAATCGGGCAGTAACTGTTTCTGATATTTATCGTCCTGGTCTTGAATTAACTGGCTATTTTGACTTTTATCCTTCAAAAAGAATTCAATTACTTGGCAGAACTGAGATTTCTTATGCAGCAATGCTTGATCATGAAACACGTTTGCAGGTTTTCAATAAAATGGCTACACCTGATACGCCTTGTTTCTTGATTTCTCGTAGTTTACCAGTACCAAAAGAATTAACAGAAGCTGCAGCTAAAAATGGGATTCCTATTTTAACTACACCTGAATCAACAACATACATAATGAGCGTGTTGACTCAATATTTACGAGAACATTTAGCACAAAGAACTAGCATTCATGGCGTATTAGTTGAAATTAATGGTATAGGAGTTTTAATTACTGGTGCGAGTGGTGTTGGTAAAAGTGAAACAGCATTGGCCTTAATCCAACGAGGGCATCGTTTGATTGCAGATGATCGTGTTGATGTTTATCAAAGAGATCACGATACTGTAGTTGGTGAAGCACCTAAAATTTTAAATCATTTAATGGAAATTCGTGGAATCGGAATAATTGACATTAAAGATATGTTTGGTGTAGGAGCAGTTAAGGATCATACAGAAATTAAATTAGTAATTAAGTTGGAAAATTGGGATCCTAAAGCTAATTATGATCGTTTAGGCTTTGATCAAGATACTCGCGAAATTTGTAACATTGAAGTTCCTCAAGTTACGATTCCAGTTAAAGTAGGGCGTAATTTAGAAATTATCATTGAAATTGCGGCTTTGAACTTTCGTGCTAAGCAAATGGGCTTTGATGCAAGTGTTACATTCCAACAACAATTAGCAAAATTAATTGCAGAAAATGAAAAAAATAAGTAGCTAGAACGGAGGAAATGATTTGTTTTTAGCACTAAATCCAGTTGCTTTTCAACTTGGAAATTTGAGCGTCAAGTGGTATGGAATTTTTATGGCAACTGGCGTTTTGATTGCTACAACAATGGCAATTATTGAAGGTAAAAAACGGCAAATAATGAGTGATGATTTCATTGATTTTTTGCTTTGGGCTGTACCAATTGGCTTTATAGGAGCTAGAACGTATTATGTGATATTTGAGTGGGGATATTTTTCACAGCATCCAGACCAAATTATTGCAATTTGGAATGGTGGAATTGCAATATATGGCGGCTTGTTAGCTGGATTAGTGGTGCTACTTATTTTTTGTAGGAATCGTATGTTGCCACCTTTATTGATGCTTGATATTATTACTCCTGGTGTTTTAGCGGCACAAATTTTGGGACGTTGGGGTAATTTTATGAATCAAGAAGCCCATGGTGCACAAACAAGTCTTACATTCCTGCAAAGTTTGCATTTGCCAGAGTTTATTATTAAGCAAATGTATATTAATGGACATTATTATCAGCCAACGTTTTTATATGAATCCTTTTTTAATTTCATTGGCTTAGTTTTGATTTTAATGTTTCGACATAAGAAAGGTCTCTTTAAACGAGGAGAGGTTTTTGCTAGTTATATAATTTGGTATTCAACAGTTCGCTTCTTTGTCGAAGGAATGAGAACAGATAGTTTATATATTTTTAACGTAATTCGAGTATCACAAGCTTTGAGTTTGGTATTATTTATTGCTGCTATTATCTTTGTTATTTATCGTCGCAAGCAAGATAATGTAGCTTGGTACTTAGATGGTAGTGGATTAAAATTTCCATATGAGAGGTAATTATGAGAAAAATTGCAGTTTTAGGTAGCGGATCATGGGGAAGCGTCTTGGCTTCTATGTTGGCCGATAATGATGTAAATAATCAGGTTGTATTGTATGGAAATCGACAATCAATTTGCGATGAAATTAATGAAAAACACAGTAATAGCCATTATATGAAAGATTGGTCATTAAATAAAAGTGTATTAGCAACTACTGATTTAACACAAGCTGTTAAAGATAGTGAATTGGTATTATTTGTTGTTCCTACTAAAGCAATTAGAGAAGTTGCTCAAAATGTTAAAAAAGCAATGCTCGACACTAATACACAGCCATTAATTGTGGCAGCAACTAAGGGAATTGAACCAGGAAGCAAGAAGCTAATTTCACAAATTTTAACTGAAGAAATTTATCCAGATCATGAAGATAAGATTGTTGCAATTTCTGGTCCAAGTCATGCTGAAAATGTGGCTCAAAAGGATATTACAGCAATTACTTGTGCTTCGACTAATTTTGAAAATGCAGAAAAAGTACAAGAAATTTTTTCAAATGATTATATGCGCTTTTATACCAGTAATGACTTAATTGGAGTTGAAATTGGTGGCGCTGTAAAAAATGTGATTGCTATTGCTGCTGGGATGTTGGTAGGAAAAAAATATGGTGATAATGCCAAAGCGGCTTTAATGACTCGAGGCTTAGCTGAAATTATGAGATTGGGTGTTTCTTTTGGTGCCCAACCGTGGACTTTTAGTGGTTTATCAGGAATAGGTGACTTAATAGTTACTTGTACTTCAGTAAATTCTAGAAATTGGCGTGCCGGTAAAGCACTTGGTGAAGGTCAAAAGTTAGAAGCTGTGTTAGAAAATATGGGACAAGTTGTTGAAGGTGCTGTTACAGCTAAGGCTGTACATGAAATTTGTCAAAAAGATGGTATTGATATGCCAATTTCTGAAGCTATTTATAAAGTTTTGTATGAAGGTGCAGATATTGATGAAGAAATTCGTGCAATGATGTGCCGTGAAAAGACAAGTGAAGTTCGCTGGTAAGCAGATAAATTGCCAAAAGTATTTTCTAAGGTATAATTATACTTATGAAAAGTAAGCAGGAGGCATAAGATGACAAAGCAATACGATATTATTATTATTGGTGCCGGACCTGGCGGTTTAACTGCTGCACTTTATGCGGCAAGAGCTAATTTAAGTGTTTTAATTTTGGATCGTGGAATTTATGGTGGCCAGATGAATAATACTGGTGCGATTGATAATTATCCAGGCTTCTTAGAAATTCAAGGACCGGAATTAAGTGAAAAAATGTATCAATCTGCAATGAAATTTGGTCCAGAATTTAAATATGGCGATGTAACTAGTGTGGATTTTTCTAAAAAAATAAAGTTAGTCAAAACTAGTGATGCTGAATATGAAGCAAAAGCTGTAATTATTGCTACTGGTGCTGAACATAAACATTTAGGTGTTCCCGGAGAAGAAGAATATTCAGGCCGTGGAGTTTCTTATTGTGCCGTTTGTGATGCTGCATTTTTTAAAGATGAAGATGTAGTAGTTGTAGGTGGCGGAGACTCCGCAATTGAAGAAGGCTTATACTTAGCTAATATTGCTAAAAGTGTTACTGTAATTCACAGACGTGATAGTTTACGAGCACAACCTGTATTGCAAAAGAGAGCTTTTGCTAATAGTAAAATGAACTTTATTTGGAATGCACAAACCGAAGAAATTATTGGTAATGACCAAAAAGTTACGGCTATAAAATATCTTGATAAAGAAACTGGTGAGCATAAAGAGATTAATGCAAGCGGTATTTTTATTTATGTTGGAGTTGAACCTCAAACTAGTTTATTTAAGGAACTAGGCATTACTGATAAGCAGGGCTGGATTATAACTAATGAGAAAATGCAAACTTCATTAGATGGAGTTTTTGCTCTCGGAGATGTTCGTGCTAAAGACTTAAGACAGATAGCGAATGCTGTTGGTGATGGTAGTATCGCTGGACAAGAAGCTTATAATTATCTTCAAAGCTTAAATGACTAGAAATAATAAGAGTCTGCAAGTAGCAGGCTTTTTTGTATGCTTTTTTTCATTAATTACAAAGTGGTATAATAAAAACTATACTAGTTTATTCTATGGATTAAAAAATTAATGATAGGAGCTACTTTATGACTGCTAGACAAGCATACGAAAATTGGCTTAAAGCTGAAAACTTACCAGATTATTTACAAAGACAATTAAAAGAACTTGGTCAAAATCCTGCTTGGGTAGATGATGCCTTTGGTACTGATATTAACTTTGGTACTGCAGGGATGCGTGGTTTACTTGAACCAGGGACTAATCGAATTAATGTTGTAACCGTGGGTCGTGTTACTGAAGGATTAGCCCAATTAATTGAAAAAGAAGGTCAAGAAGCTAAAGAAAAGGGTGTAGTAATTTCTTTTGACTCACGATATCATTCAGAAGATTTTGCAAAGCTTTCTGCGCAAATCTTGGGTTATCATGGCATTAAGGTTTACTTGTTTGATGGTTTGAGACCAACACCAGAATTGTCATTTGCAATTCGCCATCTTGGTACCTTTGCTGGTATTATGGTGACAGCTTCACATAACGCTAAACAATATAATGGTTATAAGATTTATGGTGCTGATGGTGGGCAAATGCCTCCAGAACATGCAGCCGTAGTTGAAAAAGCTGCTTTAGAAGTGGAAAATCAACTCGCAATTCCAGTGAGTCCAATTGAAGAATTACGTGCGAAGAATATCTTACAACTTGTTGGTGAAGATGTTGATGAAGCATATCTTGAAGCACTAGATACCATTAATGTTAACCATGACTTAATTAAGGAGACTGCTGATAAGTTAAAGATTGTTTATACACCAGTTCATGGTACAGGTAAGGTAATTTATGATCGTGCCTTTAGACAAGGTGGATTTAAAAACTTTACAGTAGTTCCAAGTCAAGCGATTATCGATCCTGAATTTCCAACTACAATTAAGCCTAATCCTGAATATCGTCAAGTATTTGATGAAGGGGTCAAGGTTGCAGATAAAGTTGGAGCTGATATTATTGTTGCAACTGACCCTGATGCTGACCGTTTGGGTGCAGCTGTTAGAACTCCAAATGGTGACTTTCAAGTTTTAACTGGTAACCAAATTGCTACTTTAATTTCTAACTACTTATTAACTAATTTGAAGAATTCTGGTAAATTGGATTCTTCATATGAAATTATTACTAGTGTTGTTTCAAGTTCTTTACCATTTAAGATTGCTAAATCTTTTGGCATTCAAACTAAGTATGTCTTAACTGGCTTTAAGTATATTGGTGAAGAAATTGATCGTTTACACAAAACTGGTGATGGTCAATTCTTAATGGGCTTTGAAGAGAGTTATGGTTTCTTATTTAAGACCTTTAACCGTGATAAAGATGCCATGCAAGGTGCATTGATGTTCTTTGAAGTTGCTGCCTACTATGCTTCAAGAAATATGTCAGTATTTGACGGATTACAAGAAATCTGGAACAAGTATGGTGCAAGTTGTGAAATCACTAAGGCAATTGAAATGCCTGGACTTGATGGTCAAAAACGGATGGCAAAAGTAATGGAAAACTTGCGTAAAGAACAGCTTAAAGAAATTAATGGCCATAAAGTAGTTAAGATTGAAGACTTTGAATTGGCTAAAGAAGTTACTGAAGCTGGAGAAAGAGAATTAGTTGGCTTCCCTAAGTCAAATGTACTTAAATACTTCTTGGATGATGAAACTTGGGTTGCACTTCGTCCATCAGGAACAGAACCAGTAATTAAAGCTTATGTTGGTACTAATGCTGAAACTTATGCTAAGGCTGAAGAAAAATGCAAGGCATATCATGATGCAATTGCAAAATTTGCCAAATAATAAGCTTATTACCTGCGAAAACATGTTCGAAGTAGTAAAATAAGAATAATGATAAATTGGACTATTAAAGTCCAATTTTTTTTGCGGGGGATTTTTTATGATTAAAAGACAAACCAATCGAAAGTTTGATTTAGTTTCAAAATTTAAACCTGCAGGCGATCAAGAACAAGCAATTGATAAATTGACCGCAGGCTTTAAAGCGGGAGCGAAAGAACAAATTTTGCAAGGCGCAACTGGTACGGGGAAAACTTTTACCATGGCTAATATAATTGCAAAATTAAATAAACCTACATTAGTTATTTCTCATAATAAAACCTTAGTTGGTCAGCTATATGGGGAATTTAAGCAGTTCTTTCCCAATAACGCTGTAGAATACTTTGTTTCATATTATGATTACTACCAGCCAGAAGCTTATGTACCAAGTTCTGATACCTATATCGAAAAAGATTCTTCAATTAATGATGAAATTGATCAGCTTCGTCACAGAGCAACTAGTGCGTTGATGGAGCGCAATGATGTTGTGGTGGTCGCAAGTGTTTCTTGTATTTATGGTTTGGGGGATCCTAAAGAATATGCAGCAAGTGTCTTGAGTTTGCATGAAGGTCAAGAATATGAACGTAATGTCTTATTGCGAGATTTAGTAAATATTCAATATGATCGTAATGATATTGATTTTCAACGTGGTCGTTTTCGGGTTAGAGGAGATATTGTGGAAATTTTTCCAGCAGGCAATAGTGACCACGCATTTAGGGTAGAGTTTTTTGGCGATGAAATTGATCGAATTGTCGAAGTAGATTCTTTAACTGGAGAAGTAATTGGTGAAAGAGATCAAATTTCGCTTTTCCCAGCAACTCACTTTATGACTAATGAAGAACAGATGAAGCAAGCCCTTAAACGAATTAGTCAGGAAATGGATTTGCAAGTTAAGAAATTTGAAGGAGAAGGAAAGCTTCTAGAAGCACAACGAATTAAGCAAAGAACAACTTATGATATGGAGATGATGAGTGAAGTTGGATATACAAATGGTATCGAAAACTATTCAGCTCCGATTGAAGGTAGAAAAGCAGGAGAGCCACCCCATACTTTACTTGATTTCTTCCCAGATGATTTCTTAATTTTAATTGATGAATCCCATGCTACTATGCCGGAGATTCGAGCAATGTATAATGGTGACCGCAAACGGAAAGAAACCTTGATAGACTACGGTTTTCGTCTGCCGTCTGCTTTGGATAATCGCCCCCTCAAACTTGAAGAATTTGAAAAACACGTTAACCAGATTTTGTATGTTTCTGCCACACCTGGTGATTATGAGCTGAATCGAACTAATAAAGTAGTCGAACAAATTATCAGACCTACTGGCTTACTTGACCCTAAGATTGAAGTAAGACCAATTCAAGGCCAGATTGATGATTTAGTTGGTGAAATAAATAAACGAATTGAGCGAGATGAACGGGTCTTTGTTACTACTTTGACTAAAAAAATGGCTGAAGACTTAACTGATTATTTGAAAGACTTAGGAATTAAAGTTCGCTATTTGCATTCAGATATTAAAACCCTGGAGCGAATGCAGATCCTCCATGACCTGCGAAAAGGGGACTTTGATGTTTTAATTGGAATTAACCTTTTAAGAGAAGGTATTGATGTACCAGAAGTATCTTTGGTTGCCATCTTAGACGCTGATAAAGAAGGCTTTTTACGGTCAACTAGACCATTGATTCAGACGATGGGGCGTGCTGCCAGAAATAGTGATGGTATGGTTATTATGTATGCTGATAAGATCACTGATTCAATGAAAATTGCGATTGATGAAACTCGTCGTCGTCGTGAAAAACAAATTGCCTTTAATGAAGAACATGGTATTACGCCTAAGACGATTGTTAAACCGATTCGTGATGTTATTTCAATTACTAAACCTGTTAAAGAAGAGAAAGAAAAGGAAAGTTTTGCCGATCTTAACTTTGATGAATTAACTAAAAAGCAAAAGCAAGCTATGATTAAAAACTTAACTGATCAGATGCAAGATGCAGCAAAGAAGTTGGACTTTGAAGCTGCTGCTAATTTGCGTGATGCAATTATGGAATTGCAAAATTCAGTTCATGCACCAAAAAAGCATAAGGGGAAGGATTTTGATGGTAAGAGATAAAATTGAAATTCATGGAGCTCGTGAACATAACTTAAAAGATATTGACTTAACAATTCCCAAAGATAAGTTAGTTGTTGTAACAGGCTTATCAGGTTCTGGTAAAAGTTCACTTGCTTTTGATACTTTATATGCAGAAGGACGCAGACGATACGTTGAATCTTTATCGTCATATGCAAGACAGTTTTTGGGACAAATGGATAAAGCTGATGTTGACTCGATCGATGGATTAAATCCGGCTATTTCGATTGATCAAAAGACTACTTCACATAATCCACGCTCAACTGTAGGGACAGTAACAGAAATTAATGATTATTTACGTCTTTTATGGGCTAGAGTAGGACATCCAATCTGTCCTAATGATGGAACTTTAATTGAAAGACAGTCAGTTGACCAAATGGTTAAACGAGTTATGGATTTACCAGAGCGTAGCAAAATTCAAATTTTGGCACCAGTAATTCGTCAAAAGCGTGGTATGCATCAAGAAGTATTTAAAAAAGTGGCTCGAGCTGGTTTTGTTCGTTTATTAGTTGATGGTGAAATGCATGAAGTAAGCGATGAATTTGATTTAGATAAAAACAAAAAGCATTCAATTTCAATTGTTGTTGATCGTTTAATTATTAAAGATGGAATCAAAAGTCGTTTGACCGATTCAATTGAGTCGGCTTTGCGCTTGTCTGAAGGCTATATGGATGTCGATGTAATTGGTGGACAGGTTTTGAACTTTTCTGAAGATTATGCGTGTCCTAAATGTGGCTTTTCAGTTGGCGAAATGGAGCCACGATTATTTTCATTCAACGCACCTTTTGGAGCATGTGAAGCTTGTGATGGTTTAGGGATGAAATTAGCTGTTGATGAAGATTTGGTTATTCCAGATAAAGATAAAACCTTAAATGAAGGGGCAATTGCTCCTTGGGCTAATAGTGACTATTATAAGATGATGCTCGCTCAAGCTTGTCAGAGTTTACGAATTAATATGGACAAACCATTTAAGAAATTAACTGAACGTCAACGAAAAATAGTTTTATATGGGTCAGATAAAAAAATAAAATTCCATTTAGAAGGTGATTTTGGCGTAAATGATGCAACGCAAGCTTTTGAAGGGGTTATGAATAATATTGATCGGCGCTATCATCACCCGATGAGCCAATTTATGCGTGAAGTGATGGGCAAATACATGACTGAATTAACATGTGCAGTTTGTCATGGTAAGCGTCTTAATCAAAAAGCTCTTGCTGTTAAAGTAATGGGACAGGATATTAGTGAGGTTAGTGACTTACCAATTGGTAAAGAATTAACTTTCTTTAAATCTGTGAAATTATCCGAAGCAGAAAGCATGATTGCTAAGCCGATTTTAAAAGAAGTTATTGATCGGCTAACATTTTTGGTTAATGTCGGGTTAGATTATTTGACGCTGTCGCGTTCGGCTGGAACTTTATCAGGTGGTGAAGCACAAAGAATTCGTTTGGCTACACAAATTGGCTCTAATTTATCTGGAGTAATGTATATTTTGGATGAACCTTCTATTGGATTGCATCAAAGAGATAATGACCGCTTGATTGCTTCATTAAAGAAAATGCGTGATTTGGGTAATTCTTTAATTGTGGTGGAACACGACGACGAAACAATGAAACAAGCAGATTATTTGATTGATATGGGTCCAGGAGCTGGTAGCTTCGGAGGTAAAGTGATGGCTGCAGGTACGCCTGAAGAGGTGATGGCCAATCCTAATTCATTAACAGGCCAATATCTGTCTGGTAAAAAGTTTATTCCCGTTCCAACTGAAAGAAGAAAAGGCAATGGCAAGAAAATTACTGTTTCTGGAGCTTGCGAACATAACTTGAAGAATATTACAGTTGATTTTCCATTAGGCAAATTTGTTGTTGTAACAGGTGTTTCTGGGTCTGGAAAATCCACTTTAGTTAACACAATTTTAAAACGGGCACTTGCACAAAAGCTAAATCATAATTCTGCTAAACCAGGGAAGTTTGAAAAAATAACCGGTTATAAAGATATTGAAAAAATTATTGATATTGATCAAAGCCCAATCGGTAGAACTCCTCGTTCAAATCCGGCTACATATACTAGTGTTTTTGATGATATTAGAGCCTTATTTGCTCAAACTAACGAGGCCAAGATTCGAGGTTATACTAAGGCGAGATTCTCATTTAATGTAAAAGGTGGGCGTTGTGAAGCATGTCATGGTGATGGAATTATCAAAATTGAGATGAATTTCCTTCCTGATGTCTATGTTCCATGTGAAGTCTGCCATGGCCGAAGATATAATTCTGAAACATTAGAAGTTACTTATCATGAAAAAAATATTGCGCAAGTACTTGATATGACAATTTCTGAAGCTCGCGAATTCTTCAGTAAGATTCCAAAAATTCATCGTAAATTGCAAACAATAGTTGATGTTGGTTTGGGATATGTTAAATTAGGTCAATCTGCAACTACACTTTCTGGTGGTGAAGCACAGAGAATGAAGTTAGCAAGTGAACTTCAAAAATTATCAACTGGGAATAATTTTTATATTTTAGATGAACCAACTACAGGGTTACATGTTGATGATATCAAGCGTTTGCTAGTTGTTTTACAACGGTTAGTCGATCAAGGAAATACTGTTCTAGTTATTGAACATAATTTAGATGTTATTAAGACAGCAGATTGGTTAATTGATTTAGGACCAGAAGGTGGTGAAGGTGGAGGTCAAATCGTTACGACTGGTACACCTGAAGAAGTTGCAGAATGCGAAAAATCATGGACAGGAAAGTATTTGAAGCCAGTTTTACAGAGGGATAAAAACCGCACTTTGGAAAACGAAAAATAAAGTAAGTTTAAAAAATTTGCTACTTTTACGGTAGTGAATTTTTTTATATTAAATGAAACACCCGGTGTGATATAATTTTCACAAGGAGGGGTTATTATGGCTAGCGAAACAAGACAATTATTAATTGTTACTGGAATGAGTGGTTCAGGAAAAACTGTAGCTGCCCATTCATTAGAAGATTTAGGCTATTTTGTTGTTGATAATTTACCACCCACTTTATTAGGCAGTTTTTGGGATTTAATGAATACATCTGATGACTTTAATAAAGTTGCGGTTTTAATTGATTTGCGAGTTAAAAGCTTCTACAAAGATTTAGAAAATGAGATTAATTCTTTAGAAGATAACGGAAATACTCAAGCAACAATTTTATTTTTAGATGCTAGTGATGACGTATTAGTTGCTCGTTATAAAGAAACTCGGCGTCTGCCACCATTAGCAAGAAGTGGCCGTTTGCTTGATGGTATTCAAAAAGAACGGGCAATTTTATCACCAATAAAAAACATCTCTAATATTATTGTTGATACTTCTAGTTTGACCCCCAAGGATTTAAAAGCAAAATTAACCGGCCTCTTTAGTGAACATGGTCGTAAGCCGTTTACAGTTGAAGTAATGAGTTTCGGATTTAAATATGGTATGCCAATTGATGCCGACATTGTTATGGATGTTAGATTTTTGCCAAATCCTTTCTACATTCCTAATTTAAAGCCTTTTACTGGGCTTGATAAGCGAGTGTTTGATTATGTTATGGATAAAGATGTAACTAAGGTTTTTTATAAAAAGTTATTGGACTTAATAGAAACTACAATTCCAGGTTACATTAAAGAGGGAAAAGAAAAGTTAACAATTGCAATTGGGTGTACTGGCGGACAACACCGTAGTGTATCAATTGCACAACAGTTAGCACGTGATTTATCAAAGAAGTATCCAGTTGATATTTCACATCGTGAAATAAGCCGTTATATCAGAAAGTAGGTGGAGCATTTGGCTTATGCTGAAAGCCGGATTATCCGAGTTATTAAAGGGCGTCGGCCTAAGGTAGTAGTAATTGGTGGAGGTACGGGCTTACCAGTTATTTTGAATGCCTTAAAAGAAAAGAATGCTGAAATTACAGCGATTGTTACAGTTGCCGATGATGGTGGCTCTTCTGGTGCAATTAGAAATTATATTAATGTTGTCCCACCAGGTGATATCAGAAATGTATTAGCTGCTTTGAGTGATTTGCCACAAGAAGCAAAAGATATTTTTCAATATCGTTTTGATAGCTCAGATTCATTTTTTGCCGGTCATGCGATTGGTAACTTAATCATTGCGGCATTAAACGAAATGCATGGGAATATTTTTGATGCTGTTCAATCATTATCTAAAATGATGAAAGTAGATGGACATGTTTTCCCTGCTTCCAATGAACCATTGACTTTAAATGCTGAATTTGTTGATGGCAGTCGTGAAGCTGGTGAAACAGAAATCACTAGTAAGGATAAAAGGATTAAGCGAGTTTGGGTGACTGATACCAATGATGACAAAGAACCTGAAGCGGTATTACCTGTTTTGGCGGCAATTATGCAGGCGGATGCTGTGGTATTAGGCCCAGGAAGCTTGTTTACTTCAATTTTACCTAACTTAATGATTAGTAATTTAGGGGAAGCTATTAGACAGACAAGTGCCGAAGTAATTTATATTTGCAATATTATGACGCAAAAGGGTGAAACTGATCACTTTTCTGATGCAGATCATGTGCGGATTTTGAATGCTCACCTAGGTGGAAATTATATTGATACTGCTTTAGTCAATGGGGCAAAAATCGATATGAGTAAGTTTAATCCAGCTGATTATGACGAGTATCTTGAACCAGTATCGAGTGATTTTGCAGGTTTACGTGAGCAAAATTGTCGCGTTATCACTGATGACTTTATTGACCAAAGACATGGATTGGTTTTTCATGATGGTGAAAAAGTAGCTAAAGAAATTATTGATCTCGCTTTCGAAGCACATTGCCGACGAGGTGAAAATAATGGTTAGTTATGCAAGTGAAGTAAAAAAAGAATTAACTAATTTAGAAGTTCATCCTGAACATGCCAAGGCTGAATTATCCGCTTTTTTACGGATGAATGGAATTTTGAACTTACATGACCACCAATTAAGTTTAGATATCACAACTGAAAATCCAGCGATTGCTCGCCGGATTTTTACGTTAATCAAGGTAGCTTATAATATAGAGCCATTATTAATTGTTTCTCGTAAGATGAAACTAAAAAAGAATAACCAATATTTGGTTAGACTTAATCAACAAGTAAATGAAATCTTAGCTGATTTGGAGATTGTTGATCCTGAAAAAGGGTTTGTAATTGGAGTACCTAAAAAGGTGCTTGAAGAAGAACAGCGCGCGATGTCATATCTTCGAGGTGCTTTTTTAGCCAGTGGTAGTGTAAACAATCCTGAAACTAGTCGATACCATTTAGAAATTTATTCTGTCTATGAAGCACATAATGACGATATTTCATATTTAATGAACCATTATTTTAACTTAAATAGTAAGAAAACCAAGCGAAGAAGTGGTTACATTACATATCTTAAAGAAGCTGAAAAGATTGGTGATTTTTTACATATTGTTGGTGCATTTAATGCAATGTTAGCTTTTGAAGATTTAAGAATTATGCGGGACATGAGAAATTCAGTGAACCGACTAGTAAATTGTGATACAGCTAACTTAAAAAAGACAGCTAATGCTGCAGCAAGGCAAGTAGAAGATATCCAATTGATAGATGAAAAACTAGGATTAGATCAGCTTCCTGAAAAGTTAGAATCATTAGCTAGATTTAGGTTAGAAAATAGTGACTTAACTTTAAAAGAAGTAGCTGAACAAGTTCCAGATGGTCCAATTTCTAAATCTGGAGTTAATCATCGTTTTCAGAAAATTAGAGAAATTGCGGATAAATTACGTGAAGGATAGAAGTCATGAGAAGAGAAATTCTCATGACTTTTTTGGTAGGAGAGTATTAATTGCAAGTTTAATATTCTGAAGCATTATATAATATAAGTGGAGAAATAAAAGCCTATAGTAAAACAATCTCGATTGTTGGAGGTTATACTATGAAAACTTTAACGATAAGAAATAGCTTAATTTTTATTGTATATGGTCTTCTACTAGATTATGCAATTCGGCAAGCCATGATATTGCTATTTTATTTTATTGCGCTTGTATCTATAGGTGGTATCGTTTACTTTCTATTTAAGAACAGTTCAAGAATTTTAACTTTCACTATTTGGAATGTGTTATCTCTTATGTTACTTATTCATATAGTACATTCTAATTTGAAATATGAACTTGTCATAATTGCGGGTCTTTTATTGCTAATTGCTTTAAACAATCAAAAACAAACTATATTTAATTTTCATTTTCAAGTGATTACTTTTGTAATTATGGCTTTGAGTATAGTTTTTCTTAATTCAAAACTTAATATAACCAATGCGAGTATAGTTGCTGGACTTTTCATAATTGGTTTTGGTGTAGTTTTATTTTTATCTAAAGAAAAAAGTATGGTGTTTTTACTTTTAGGAGCAATTTTAAGCTTGGTAACTAGGTTCTTAATTGGTATGACACAAGGGATAACAACAGCAGTATTATACTTTTTAGTAATTGCGCTATGGCTACATTTAGATCAGTTGTTCCTATATTCTTTAGCTTGGTTAAAGCAGAAACATGTTACTTTTGATGCTAATGTAATTCGAAGGAGTTCATTTGTATTAACCTTTTTGATTGGTTTATTGGGGCTTTTTGCAACTAACCTTAATTATGTTAGTGGTGTTAGTGGAATTTGGATTTTATACAGTGTGTTCATGGCTAGAGCAAAAGATAAGTTTATTTATTTTGATTTTAGTTTAGTAATCGCGCTTTTATTAATTTTAAAGTTAAATAGCACAATCTTTGCAATTGCAATTTTAGTTTTAGAACTATTGAAGTTAGTTTTGAAAGCCTATTCACAGCCCTTACCAAAGATGTATTTTTCACTTTTATCTTGTGCATTTATTGGCATTTTAACGTTACAAGGGACAGTTATTGTAAACTATAGACTATTTATTTTTGTACTTTTAACCTTTATAGCAGCGATCTTGCTGAGGTTTGAAAAAGGAATAAGTAAATTGGGTTTAGTATTTATCCAATTAGTTTTAATGTTTGTTTTACCATTAACTGATTCTAAAGCAGGATTAGCATTTTTCCTTGCAGTTGGAATTTACATATTGGTAGAAGAAGTATTACTGCTAGCTTTTAGAAGAAAAATAAGCAAGATAACTAGTAATTTCTAACTAAAGTATTATTATTTAAGTAAATATATAAACAAGTATTTTCTTTTTGAAAGTAGGTAATTATAGTGAAAATTGCAGTTTTTAGTCCAAGTGAAAGTGAAAGAAAATTAATTGCAGCTACGGAAAAGAAATTCGGTTGTGAATTAAAATTGATTGATGATCCACTTTCTGCAGAAAATGTTGATCAAGTAGCTGATTGTAATGGAGTTTTGCTTAAACCACTTGGCAATTTAGATGATGAAATTGTTTATAAGAAATTAGCTGATTATGGTATCAAATCAATTGGTCTTCGAATTGTGGGAACTAATACAATTGATTTTGATCTAGCAAAAAAATATCACTTAACAGTTACCAATGTGCCAGTATATTCACCACGTGCAATTGCTGAAATGGCTGTAACTCAAGCAATGTATTTGAACCGCAAGATTGGCGAATTTAAGGCTAATATGGATAAAGGTGACTTTACCAATCCTGATAGTTTAATTAGCAATGAAATTTATAATAAGACTATTGGACTTATTGGAGTTGGACATATCGGTAGTGCAGTTGCTCAAATTTTTAGTGCCATGGGAGCTAAAGTATTAGCTTACGATGTGATTTATAATCCCGAAGTTGAACCATATTTAACTTATGCTGATTTTGATACTGTTTTGAAAGAAGCAGATATTATTTCACTTCATACGCCATTACTTAAGAGTACTGAGAATATGATTGGTAAAAAGCAATTTGCGGAAATGAAGAATGATGCAATTTTAATTAATGCCGCGAGAGGTGAATTAGTTGATACAGCTGCTTTGATTGAAGCACTTGAAAAACATGAAATTGCTGCAGCCGGACTTGATACATTAGCTCATGAATCAAGTTACTTCTTTAAGAAAGTTGATGATGCTCAAATTCCGGCTGACTATAAGAAATTAGCAGCTATGCCAAATGTAATTGTGACACCTCACTCAGCATACTTTACTAAAACTTCAGTTAGAAATATGCTTGAAATAAGTTTGAAAGATACACTTGCAATAGCCAAAGGTGAAAGAGCTCACTTTGTGGTAAGTCGTTAAGAATAAAAATTTTAATTATTAGCTAGGAAGGTCAAACCTTATGTTTGGCCTTTTTATTTAGCTTAAAAAAAGATTATTAATTTTAACTTGTGTTTATTTTTTTGTTAGATATAATACAGTAAAAAATTATTTTTTAGAGGAGTTTTAATGAAAAAATATCGCAATATCTATTATTTAGTAAATTTACTTTATAGCTTAGGTGTCGCAGTTTGGTCGGGGACTATTTACTTATTTATGCATCATATTGGTTATAGCTATGGAGAAATTAACTTTTTTCTATCAATATTTTGGGTTGTAACTTTTATAGCTGAAATTCCATCTGGTTTTATTGCAGATCATTTAGGCTATTTAAAGACAGCAAGTATTAGTAATTTAGTTAGGGCTACAGGCTTAGCAGTTCTTGCATTAAGTCCTAAAAATTTTCTTCTCTTGGCATTAAGCGCATTCTTGACAGCACTAGGCGATTCTTTAATGTCTGGTACACTACCATCATGGATTGCAAATAAAGCAGCTTTAAATAATGAAAAAGACCAGCTTGGAGAGATTTATTCAACTTATAGTTTAATTGCGAGTCCGTTTAATATGATTGTTGGTTTTATAGGAGCGCATTTTTTAGCCAATATTGATTTACGGTTACCTCTTTTGACAGGGGCTGCTTTTTTAGCGGTGACTTTTTTTATTTTAGTTGCATTATTTAAATATGATTCTCAAGCTGGTACACAGAAGTTGAGTTTTAAAGAACTCAATGTTGTTAGTGAGGTAAAAGAAGTTATTACAAATGAATATCAAACTTTTAAGTTTATTCTTTTGTGTTTGCCAATTTGGTTCATTAGTTCTGGTCCTATTGATCAATGGCAGCTATACTTTCAACATGGCAAAAGGGTAGATTCTGGTTCTATTTTGGTTGCAATTGGGATTGTAGGGTATATTGGTAGTTACATTTATCGCTATTTGTATAAGAAGAAAATTAATCAACTCTTTTTACTCATTTTTTCAGTGATTTTTTTAACCATTTCAATTGAATTGGTAGTTATGTTGAAAGGGAATTACTACCTGGCCTTGGGAATCTTTATGATTCATAACTTATTTGGAACTATTCAACAAATGATTCAAGGAACCTTGCTCCAAGAATCAATAAAAACAGAAAAGAGTAGGGCGACAATTGTATCAGTATGTAATGCACTTGATGCTGGGGTGTCAGTGCTGATTTTAAGCCTCAATGGCTATCTTTCTGATCATTATGGTATTGGACTAGCTTGGCAAAGTTTAGCGATTGTGGGATTAGTCTTATTCTTTGGAATGTTAATATATTATAAACGAGGACGAGTTAAACAAGCGTAAAAAAGACAGTTCGCAATGCGAGCTGTCTTTTTGATTATTAAAAATTTATTACTACTTCATGTTTGTCATGATTTCATCAATCAAGCCGTAGTCCTTAGCTTCTTGAGCAGTTAAGTAGTTATCACGTTCAGTATCTTTCAAAATCTTTTCAATTGGTTGCCCAGTTGTTTCGTGTAAGATTTCGTTTAATTTCTTTCTGCTCTTTAAAATTTCTTCAGCGGCAATTTGGATATCAGTTTGTTGACCTTGAGCTCCACCAAGTGGTTGGTGAATGAGCACAGTAGAGTTAGGCAAAGCAAAACGCTTACCCTTTGTACCGCTAGTTAAAAGAATGGAAGCCATTGAAGCTGCCATACCGATTGCAATAGTTGATACGTCAGACTTGATAAAGTTCATGGTATCCATAATTGCTAAACCAGAAGTAATTACACCACCTGGTGAATTAATGTATAGGGAAATATCCTTAGTATTATCTTGCGCATCTAAGAAAAGCAATTGGGCGATAATCGAGTTAGCCATTTGGTCATTAATTTCACCGCTAAGCATGATAATACGATCTTTTAATAAACGTGAGTAAATATCATATGCACGTTCACCACGTGCAGTTTGTTCAATAACTGTAGGTACTAACATTAGTTAACCTCCTAATAAAAATTAGCACTCATTTGAATACAGTGCTAATTAAAACACCTTTATTAAATTTAGTCAATAAAGGTGCCTTTTAAGTTATTTTTCTAATTTTTGACAATCAGGACATAAGCCATAAATCTTAATGTGAGAACTGCGGGTAATATAGCCTGTTTGTTTTTCGGTTTCTTGTCGCATTTTGCTTTCTATTTTATCAAAATTTGCGTATTCAACATCGGCGATTTTCCCACAATTGGTACAGATTACATGAAAATGTGGCTTAGCAAAGAAATCATAATGAGTTGAACCATCATTTCCATTATTAATTTCAATTACAAATCCTAAATCAACAAAAGTGTTAAGAGTATTATAAACTGTTGCAATACCTGTCTTTTCATCAGATAGAGAAATGTCATTAAAAATCATTTCTGCTGTTGGATGATTATGGTGGGTCATCAGGTAAATTAAAATCTTTAGGCGTTGCGGGGTTCTCTTTAAACCATGAGCCCGAATGATTTTTGCAGCTTGATCAGCAATCTTTTCTTCTGACAACTTTTCCACCTCCATCTCTTTTTCTAAAAATAGTTTAGCATAAAATTGAGTAATTGAAAGAAATAGAGCTTAGCAAAAAAGCATCCTTTTGGATGCTTTTCTTTAGTTCTTATCTTCGTGTTTTCTGATTATAGGTAAAATTACACCTAATGCAGTTAATACAATTGGAGTTAAGATATTTAAAAATAAAGTAAAGGGATCAGGTGAATAAATTCCAACTAAGCAACTAAAACCAGTCACAAAGAAGCACCAAAATCCAGCAAATAAAGCCAAGCCTTGATTTTTGGTCATTTTATAATTACTGGTAAATTTATCGGTTTGCTTTCGAAGAGCAATATATGCTGCAAAGACCCATAAATAACGTAACGGCATAGTTGTAGAATTTAATTTTACCAATTGAGCCATAACAGCAGTTGAACTTGGAACTAAAGCTTGTGCCAAGGTTAATCCACCAGAGAGGATAACAACCATCCATATTCCGTTGATATAAGCTCCATAACGATTTTTCTTGAGCAATTTACGTGGAATAAATTCTTTCGCCTGTTTGCTACCTAGTAGCATTCTTAATGGAGCGTCAATACTTAAAACTAATACTGCAAACTGGCCTATTACATTACACCATGCATATATATACAAGAAAAGATTCCCTAAATGATAATACTCGCCCAATTTTTGGAAGGCCCAATATGCTCCATTAGAAATATAGTTATTTAAGTCAGCATTAATTTCTTTAGTTGAAAACATCATAGCTACTGCAACGGTACCTAAAATGGCGGAAATAATTACCATGGTTGCAAGTAAAATCATCGCTTTAGGGAAGCCGCGACTTGGATCTTTAACTTTGTTAACATATGGAGAAATTTTCTCACAACCACCAACACCAAAGACTAAAATTGAAAGGGATGTAAAATACTTCCAATTAAAGGTTGGTATTAAACTTTTTAAGTTCCAATCGATATTATTAAAGCCAGCATGAGGGTTAATTGCAGGAGCGGCAAACATCATGATGATAAATAAAATTGACATGATGAACATGGAAGTACCAGCTAAAGTTGCCAGAGTTTTTAAAATACTTAATCCTTTGGTTGCTATCCAACAAAAGAATAAAAAGATAATTAATGTCGCTATTTGAACCCATGCCGTTGGTAGTGCATCAAAGTGTGTAATGTCGCCCCATATTCCCCAAGCCATAGCTCTTAAACCACCAGTTCCCTTGCTTGAGATATAAACTATGTGGCAAGCCCAATATGTCCATCCAGCATAATATGCCCATTTAGGCCCTAGTGTTGCATCTACCCAGGAACTTACGCCGCCTTCACTTTTTTGGAAAACAGCCCCTAATTCCCCGACCATCAATGCATATGGAATGAAATAAAGGGCAAACATTAGAATCCAACTGAAAATAACTTTGGTTCCGTCAAAATAAATATATCCATTTACAACGTTTCCAAATCCCCAGACAGTTGAAAATGCCATCATTGCTAAGGTGGTCCAGGCAATTTTTTTATTATGATTTTCGTTTGTCATACTAGTATCCTTTTCTTTATTAAAACAATACAATAACTAGGTGATATTATACAGGAAAGCTGAAAGCGCTTCTACTACTGAATTGCGTTTTTTGTTGACTTATTACTTTAAATTATGCAGAAAATATTGTATTCTACAAAGATGTGAAAAATAATGAGGAGAATTTTTATGAAGAAAAACCAGATTAGCTTATTTTCTGGCGTTATGCTAGCATTAAGCTCTTTAATTGGTTCTGGCTGGCTTTTTGGAGCTGGTAGTGCTGCACAAGTAGCTGGACCTAGTTCAATTATTTCATGGATTATTGGTGCGGCAATTATGATGTTAATTGCCTTTAATTATGTTGAATTAGGTACAATGTTCCCCGAAAGCGGGGGGATGAGTCGCTTCGCTGAATATAGTCATGGACAGCTTCTCGGCTTTTTAAGTGCGTGGGCTAACTGGGTTTCTTTAATTACCTTGATTCCGATTGAAGCAGTAGCTTGTGTTCAATATATGAGTAGTTGGCCATGGAGCTGGGCTAATTGGACTAGAGGCTTTTTTCATAATGGCACCATTACAAATGAAGGATTATGGGCGGTTTACTTGTTTATGTTTGTTTTTAGTTTGATCAATTTCGGGTCTGTTAAATTATTAACACGTTTTACAAGTTTAATTGCTGTTTTTAAGCTTTTGATTCCATCTTTAACAATCATTTTCTTGATTTTAGCCGGTTTTCATTCAAGTAATTTTGGTAATAATGTTTCTACTTTTATGCCTTATGGTACAAAAGGAATTTTTCAAGCTGTTACTGTTTCGGGAATTATTTTATCTTATGATGCTTTTCAAACAGTTATTAATTTAGCTGGTGAAATTGAGAAACCACATAAGAATATTTTTCGGGGAGTTTGGATTTCGTTATCTGTTACAGCCATTATTTATGTATTGCTTGAAGTTGCCTTTGTAGGAGCTGTTGAACCAACTATGTTAGCTAAGGTGGGCTGGCATGGGGTTGATTTTGCTTCACCATTTGCTGATATTGCTATTTTGCTAGGTTTGACGTGGCTTTCTGTTTTGCTCTATATGGATGCCTTTATTTCACCTTTTGGTACTGGTGTAACGTTTGTTGCAACAAGTGCTAGAACCTTGATGGCAATGACTAGGTCAGGAAATGTTCCCGCCTTTTTAGGGCGAGTTAATAAAAAGTATAAAACTCCACGTTATGCAATGGTTTGGGATTTAATTTTAGCAATGGCGCTAGTTTTCTTCTTTAGAAATTGGAGTGAATTAGCAACTGTAGTTTCAGTTTCAACTTTTGTAGCTTATGCTACAGGACCAGTTGCGGCTATTAGTTTGCGAAAAATGCGTCCCAACTTTAAGCGACCATTTAAATCAGTTCATTTAAAATGGGTTGCTCCTGTATCATTTGTTTTAACTGGATTAGTAATATATTGGGCAATGTGGCCAACTACAATTGAAGTTATCTTTGTTGTGTTGCTTGGGTTGCCAATATATTTTTACTACCAGTTTAAGAAAGAAAATAAAAATTTTGCTCAACAATTTAAGTCTAGTCTGTGGCTATTATCCTTCTTAGCTTTTATTTCAATAATTTCATATTTGGGAAGTAGTGCGTTTGGAGGAAATAATACTTTTAAATATCCATGGGACTTTGTAATTGTAATTTTGGCATCAATTGGCTTTTACATTTGGGGTGTAAAATCAAGTTATGATGGAGAAGACTTGAAAGATGCCGAAAAAGTAAATAAAGACGTTAGAATTGAAGATTAAAAAAGACTAGCCTTGGCTAGTCTTTTTTGTTGATTTAGAAAGCTTGAAAGCGTATGCTTTTTGGGTAACTATCAAATTGCTTTTTTTGGAGGACTTGTAGATGGCGATTACAGTGAATCTTTATTATATTGGTAAAAACGGCTCAGCTTTAAAATTTGTTCAAGAAATGAAAAATTTAGGAATAGTTGACGGAATAAGAAAGGAAGTTGGAAATATTAGATATGATTATTTTCAATCTTTAGATGATCCAGAAAAAATATTATTAATTGATAGTTGGGAAGATCAAACTGCTATTGATGCTCATCATCAAAGTCATTTTATGAAAGAGTTAGCCAAACTTAGGGAAAAATACGATTTACATATGGAAGTTGAACGGTACCAACAAATAAAAAATAATGCTAAGGATAAAAAATATATCAGAAAATAAAAAAGTCAGTAAGCATACTAGCTTACTGACTTAACTTATGGGCCCCCCGGGAGTCGAACCCGGATTTTAAGAACCGGAATCTTACGTGCGATCCATTACACTAAGGGCCCAAATCACATCAACAACTAGTATAGCAAAAAAATAAAAAATAGGAAATAAAAGTTTTGTAAGCGGAAATATTTATTTTTTCTAAAATACTTGAAATTAATTTGGGTCATTGTTATACTTAAATCGTCGAAAGGGAAATGTTGGAATTGAACAAAAGTCACGTTTCTCTTATATTTTTAAGCGTATTGGGTCAAAAAATGACAACAACATGGTCAGATAATGTCCCATAAGAAGGAGGCAGGCTATGGACACGGATTTTACCTTGCTACAAAACCTGGTTCCAGATGTCTTAAAAATTTCTCGACAGCGTTATCAAGTCCTTGAACAAATATCTTTAAGGTATCCTGTTGGACGTCGTGCTGTAGCTCAACAGCTCGGTATGAGCGAGCGAACGGTAAGAACAGAAACAGAATACTTAAAGAAATTAGGTTTAATTGAAATTAAACCTTTTGGGATGTATCTCACTGAAAAAGGTGAGGAAACGCTGAAAGATGCAACTAGCCTTATAAATCGGTTATTCAATGCGAGCCAAGCTGAAATTAAGCTGGCAAAGAAATTGAAGATTGCTAGAGCAATTATTGTTCCAGGTGATGCCGATTTACAGGAGCGGGTATCAATCTTAATGGGAGAGAAGCTTAATTCAGCTCTCGATTTATTATTACCATTAGGAAGTAGTATTATTACCGTTTTAGGTGGTGCTACTTTAGCTAAAGCTTCGAAAGTCTTATCAAGTTCACTTAGTAAAAATCGCGATTTAGAATTTGTTCCAGGTCGTGGTGCGTTAGGTGAAAGTGTTGAAACGCAAAGTAGTACGATTGTTCAAGAAATGGCGAAGGCTACAGGGGGCAAATATAAAACATTATACTTGCCTGAAAATGTATCTAAAGATGCTTATCGCTCTTTGATTCGTGATCCCGCAATTAGTGATGTATTGCAAGATATATCACAATGCGATGTTGCAATTCACGGAATAGGCTTAGCTGAGGATATGGCTAAGCGCCGTGGTTATGATTCAGTTGCTTTATCAAGAATTCGAGCAACTGGCGCCGTCTCCGAATGTTTTGGGTGTTTTTTCGATGAGAATGGTAAGATGATTGAGCGGATCCCTCGAATTGGCCTGCAATTTGAAGATCTTAGCAAAATACCTCATATATTTGCATTTGCCGGTGGTCATTCCAAGGCTAAGGCAATTAGCTCTTATATGCACAATGCACCGAGTCAAACATGGCTAATTACAGACGAATGTGCCTCAGATTTGATTTTAAAGGGGCAATAAGGCTCTCTTTAAAATAAAAATAATGTTATTACTAGTTCCTAAGGAGGACTTTTGGACATGACAGTTAAAATTGGTATTAACGGTTTCGGTCGTATTGGTCGTTTAGCTTTCCGTCGTATTATGGATTTAGGCGAAAAGTCATCAGATATTGAAGTTGTTGCAATTAACGACTTAACAACTCCAGCTCTTTTGGCTCACCTTCTTAAATATGACTCAACTCATGGTACTTTCAACCACGAAGTTTCAGCAACTGAAGACTCAATCGTAGTTGATGGTAAGAAGTACCGTGTATACGCTGAACCACAAGCACAAAACCTTCCATGGGTTAAGAACGACGGTGTTGACTTCGTTCTTGAATGTACTGGTTTCTACACTAGCAAGGCTAAGTCACAAGCTCACCTTGATGCTGGTGCAAAGAGAGTCTTAATTTCTGCTCCTGCAGGTAACGACCTTAAGACTATCGTTTACAGCGTAAACGATGATACTTTAACTGCTGATGACAAGATTGTTTCAGCTGGTTCATGTACTACTAACTCATTAGCACCAATGGCTTCAGCATTGAACAAGGAATTCGGTATTGAAGTTGGTACTATGACTACTATCCACGCATTCACTTCAACTCAAATGGTATTAGATGGTCCAGTTCGTGGCGGTAACTTCCGTGCTGCTCGTACTTCATCAGCTAACATCATTCCTCACTCAACTGGTGCTGCAAAGGCTATCGGTCTTGTAATTCCTGAATTGAACGGTAAGTTACAAGGTCACGCACAACGTGTTCCAGTTGTTGACGGTTCAGAAACTGAATTAGTATCAGTATTGAGCAAGAAGGTTACTGCAGACGAAGTTAACGCAGCAATGAAGAAATACGAAAGTGCTTCATTCGCATACAACGATGACCAAATCGTTTCAAGCGACATTCTTGGTATGACTGCTGGTTCAATCTTTGACCCAACTCAAACTGAAGTAACTACTGCTGGCGACAAGCAATTAGTTAAGACTGTTGCTTGGTACGACAACGAATACTCATTCACTTGCCAAATGGTTCGTACTTTATTGAAGTTTGCAACTCTTTAATCAACAGCTAATATTTAGTAACTGATTATTTTGTTGTTTGAGAAGGCGGAGGGGATTACTCCCCTTCGTCTTTTTTCGATTATTAACCATTGGAGGTAATTTTTAATGGCTAAATTAATTATTTCTGACCTTGATGTTAAAGGTAAGAAAGTTTTAGTTCGTGTTGACTTTAATGTCCCAATTAAAGATGGCGTAATTGGTGATGATAACAGAATTGTTGCTGCATTGCCAACTATTAAATACATCATTGATAATGGTGGTAAGGCAATTTTGCTTAGCCACTTAGGTCGTATTAAGTCAGACGCTGACAAGAAAGAATTGTCACTTGCACCTGTTGCAAAGCGTTTAGGCGAATTGCTTGAAAAAGATGTAGAATTCGTACCATCAAACGAAGGTAAAGAAGTAGAAGACGCAATTGCTAAAATGAACGATGGCGATGTTTTGGTAATGGAAAACACTAGATTCCAAGACATTGACAATGATTTTGGTAAGCGTGAATCAAAGAATGATCCTAAGCTTGGCGAATACTGGGCAAGTTTAGGTGACCTTTACGTAAATGATGCATTTGGTACTGCTCACAGAAGTCATGCATCAAACGTTGGTATTGCTACTGCAATGAAAGCAGAAGGCAAGAAGGTTGCAGCAGGCTTCTTGATGGAAAAGGAAATCAAGTTCTTGGGTAATGCAATTGCTAACCCTGTACACCCATTTGTAACTATTCTTGGTGGTGCAAAGGTTTCAGATAAGATTAGTGTTATTACTAACTTAATTCCTAAATCAGACCACATCTTAATCGGTGGTGGTATGGCATACACATTCTTGGCAGCTCAAGGTCACAAGATTGGTAAGTCATTATTTGAAGCTGACAAGGTAGAACTTGCTAAGGAATTATTAGAAAAAGCCAACGGTAAGATTGTTTTACCAGTTGATAACGTTGCAGCTACTGAATTCTCTAATGACGCAAGTCGTGAAGTTGTTGGTGATGACATTCCTGACAATGAAATGGGTCTTGACATCGGTCCTAAGACTGTTGAATTATTCAGAAAGACTTTACAAGGTGCAAAGACTGTTGTTTGGAACGGACCTATGGGTTGTTTCGAAATGCCAAACTTTGCCGAAGGTACTTTAGAAGTTGGTCGTGCAATGGCTGACTTACCAGATGCAACAACTATCATTGGTGGTGGGGACTCAACTGCTGCAGCTAAGCAATTAGGTATTGCACCTAAGATTACCCACATTTCTACCGGTGGTGGTGCATCACTTGAATACCTTGAAGGTAAGGAATTACCTGGTATTGAATGTATTTCTGATAAATAGAAAGGGCATTATTAATGCGTACTCCAATTATTGCTGGTAACTGGAAGTTACATATGAATCCTGCACAAACTGCAGAATTTGTTAAAAGTGTTAAAGATAAGCTTCCTGAATCAAACAAAGTTGAATCAGTTATCGCTGCACCCGCAGTTGACCTTGACGCTCTTATTAAAGCTAGCGAAGGCTCAAACTTATCTGTTGCTGCTGAAAACTGCTACTTTGAAGATGAAGGTGCCTTCACTGGTGAAACTTCACCTAAAGTTTTGAAAGAAATGGGCGTTAAGTACTGCATCATTGGTCACAGTGAACGTAGAGACTACTTCCATGAAACTGACGAAGACATTAACAAGAAAGCTAAAGCAATCTTTAGAAATGGTTTATTACCAATTATCTGCTGTGGTGAATCTCTTGAAACTCGTGAAGCAGGTAAGGAAGAAGAATTTGTAGTTGATCAAATCAAGAAGGCTCTTGATGGTTTAACTAGTGAACAAGTTTCATCACTTGTTATTGCTTATGAACCAATCTGGGCTATCGGCACTGGTAAGACTGCTACAAGTGATCAAGCTGAAGAAATGTGTAAGACTATTCGTGAAAGCATCGCTAAGCTTTACAATGAAGAAACTGCTGAAAATGTAAGAATTCAATACGGTGGTTCTGTAAAGCCTGCTAACGTTAAGGAATTAATGGCTAAGCCTAACATTGATGGTGGTTTAGTTGGTGGTGCTTCACTTGAAGTTGAATCATTCTTAAGTTTAGTTAATTACCAAGACTAAAATTTGGTATAATAAATAAGTAAAGTAATATTTACAAAAATACATAAAGGAGATTTCCAATGTCTGTAATTACTGATATCCACGCACGCGAAGTCCTTGACTCACGTGGTAACCCTACTGTTGAAGTTGAAGTTTACACTGAATTAGGTGGCTTCGGCCGTGCAATCGTTCCATCAGGTGCTTCAACTGGTGAACACGAAGCTGTTGAATTACGTGATGGTGATAAGTCACGTTTTAACGGTACTGGTGTTTTAACTGCTGTTAAGAACGTTAACACTGAAATCGCAAAGGCAGTTATTGGTTTAGACGTTACTGACCAACGTTTAATTGACCAAACTATGATTGACCTTGACGGTACTCCAAACAAGGGTCGTCTTGGTGCTAACGCTATTTTAGGTGTTTCTTTAGGTGCTGCTCGTGCAGCTGCTGATGAATTAGGTATGCCACTTTACGAATACCTTGGTGGCCCTAACGCTCACGTATTACCAACCCCTATGATGAACGTTATTAACGGTGGTAAGCACGCTGACAACAACGTTGATATCCAAGAATTCATGATTATGCCTGTAGGTGCTAAGTCAATGCACGAAGCTGTAAGAATGGGTGCAGAAACTTTCCACGCATTAAAGGCTTTACTTAAGGAACGCGGTGACTCTACTGCTGTTGGTGATGAAGGTGGTTTCGCACCTAACCTTGCTAACAACGAAGAACCATTTGAAGTTTTAGTTGAAGCTATCCAACGTGCTGGTTACAAGCCAGGTGACGACATTGCTATCGCAATGGACTGTGCTGCTTCAGAATTCTACAACAAGGAAACCCACAAGTACGTAACTGTTGCTGATGGTCGTGAATACACTGCTGAAGAATGGACTTCATTACTTGAAAGCTTAGTTGAAAAGTACCCAATCATCTCAATCGAAGACCCATTGGACGAAAACGAATGGGACGACTGGAAAGGCTTTACTGACCGTTTGAGCAAGAAGGTTCAAATCGTTGGTGACGACTTATTCGTAACTAACACTAGCTACCTCAAGAAGGGTATCCAAATGGGCGTAGCTAACGCAATCTTAATCAAGGTTAACCAAATCGGTACTTTGACTGAAACTTTCGAAGCTATTGAAATGGCTAAGGAAGCTGGCTACACTGCTATTGTTTCTCACCGTTCAGGTGAAACTGAAGACACTACTATTGCTGACTTGGTTGTTGCCACTAACGCTGGTCAAATCAAGACTGGTTCTATGTCAAGAACTGACCGTATCGCTAAGTACAACCAATTAATGAGAATTGAAGAAGAACTTGATTCAGCTGCTGAATTCAAGGGTATTCACTCATTCTACAACTTACACAAGCAATTCTAATTTGATTGTTGATTAGAAGGAAAAAGGTCTGCTTAATGCAGGCCTTTTTTCTTTACCTTTTTTCACTCATAATATCGCAATCTTTTCGCGACTATGGTACACTTGTAACAGTGATTATTATTTTTTATTAATGGAGGCAGCATATTGTACAATATAATTATGACGCTTCTCATCATCGTATCTATTTTGATTGTTATTGCAACGATGATGCAACCACAAAAACAACAAGATGCCCTAAATGCCTTGTCAGGTGGGGCAGTATTTAGTGGTCAATCTAAAAAGCGTGGTTTTGAAGCATTTATGGAAAAGGTAACTTCAGTATTATTAGTCCTTTTCTTCTTATTAGCTTTTGTCCTTGCATATTTATCAACTAAGTAATTTTTAGCCTCCCGATCTTATTTTGGGAGGCGTTTTTTATAATTGAATAGAGGTAGATTAATGGCTCAAGATGAGAGAGTTTTAGCCACAATATTGGAAATTTTTCGGCATAATCCACAAAGAAAATTTAGAGTAAATCAATTGGAGAGAATGTCTAGTCGCGATCATATCAAATTTGCTGAATTAGTAAAGGCATTGACTTTTCTTGAACAAGAAAAACAAATTGTGACAGATGGTAATGGGGAATATCAATTAGCAAGTGTTGATACTGAGATTACTGGTATTTTTAGAGCGAATGAAAAAGGGTTCGGCTTCGTCAGAATTGATGATGAAGAAAATGCTGATGACATTTTTGTTGGACCTGACAATACATTGCTTGCTTTAGATAGTGATTACGTTAGAGTAAAAATTATCGCAAATGGTAATCCATGGAATGGTAAAGGACCTGAGGGTAAAGTAATTGAAATTTTAGAACGAGGGGTAGAAACTCTTGTTGGGGAATTCTATCCTTTGACAGATGTTCAGGTAAAACTTAGTGGATTTTGCGGATATGTAATTTCAAGTAATAAGAAATTTAAGAATTATAAAATTTATACACCAGTTGATGGAATTACGCCACAAATGGGTGATATGGTGAAGGTTTCTATTAGTCAATATCCAACTGAGGATATGCCTGAAAATATGCAGGGGGCTATTTTAGAAACTATTGGTAATAAAAATGATCCAGGTGTTGATATCATGTCAATTGTTGCAGCACATGATATTAGAACTGAATGGCCTGAAGATGCAATGAAGCAGGCAAATGAAATACCTGACCATATTGAACAAGGTGAGTTGGCTAATCGAGTTGATATTAGAGATCAACCTGCAGTTACAATTGACGGTGATGATTCAAAGGACTTTGATGATGCAGTCGTTTTGTGGAAGTTACCTAATGGTAATTACCATTTGGGCGTTCATATTGCCGATGTAGCACATTATGTGAAAGAAAATTCACCATTGGATAAAGAAGCATATCAAAGAGGAAATTCCACATACTTGGTAGATCGTGTTATTCCGATGTTGCCATTTAGACTCTCAAATGGTATTTGTTCAATTAATGAAGGTGTAGATCGCCTGGTATTATCTTGTGATATGGAAATCACTCCAGAAGGTAAGAGAGTGGCGTATGATATCCATCCTTCAGTTATGCGCTCACATGGACGCTTAACTTATAATAAAGTAAATGAAGCTTTAACTAAGCCAGCAAATGAATTAGAAGAAAAGTATGCAAAATTGCAGCCAATGCTGAAGAAAATGGCTAGTTTACACGAAGCTTTGTATAATCAGCGTCATGACCGTGGGGCAATTGATTTTGAAGAACCAGAAGCAAAGATTATCGTTGATGAAAAAGGTAAACCAGTAGATATTGTGCTTCATAATCGTGGAACAGCTGAAAAAATGATTGAATCATTTATGTTATTGGCTAATGAAACAGTTGCAGAAGCATTCTTTAAAAAACATGTTCCTTTTCTTTATCGAGTGCATGAAACTCCTGATGCAGAGAGAATTCAAAGCTTCTTTGAATTTGTTTCTGCGTTAGGCTTAAATATTAAGGCTGATCCAAATGATGTTAAGCCAATTGACTTGCAAAAAGTAGTAACCAAAACTTTGGGAACTCCTGAAGAAGCAGTTGTGCAAATGGTTATGCTTCGTTCTCTTAAACAAGCGCATTATTCTGATGAACCATTGGGACACTTTGGGATTGCAGCTGAATTTTATACCCACTTTACATCACCAATTAGAAGATATTCTGATTTGATGGTTCACCGGATGATTCATGAATATACAGACTCCAACTTGTCAGAAGATACTCAAAAACATTTTGGACCGATTTTACCAGATGTTGCAGAGCAAACTTCAACTCAGGAAAGAAAGTCTATTGATACTGAGCGAGAAGTAAATGATTTAAAGATGACCGAATTTATGTCTGATCATGTTGGTGAGCATTTTGATGCAGTAATTTCATCAGTAACTAGTTTTGGAATGTTCATTCAACTGCCAAATACAGTTGAGGGGTTAATTCATATTTCTAACTTGACTGATGATTTCTATAATTTTGATGAAAAGACTTTAACTTTAACAGGTCGAGGAACCCATCGCCAATTTAAGATTGGAATGCCACTTAAAGTAACTTTAATTAATGCAAATGTAGAACAGCATCAATTAGACTTTGAAATCTATGATCCAAATGCTCCGAAGAAAGAGCATAATGATCGTGGTATTCGTCGCCCTAGACGTAGAGATGATCGGTTGGGTCGAGGAAGTCGCAATCGAGATGGAAACCGTAGTGGCCACAAATCTCGCAATTCAAGAGATAATAGAGGTAGAAGACGTTATAAATAGGAGCGTCGTCATATGAAAAATGAAACAAATAATGTTTTAGCGCAAAATAAAAAAGCCAGCCATGATTATTTCATCAAAGAAACAATTGAAGCTGGTATTGCATTAACTGGAACTGAAATAAAATCTGTACGAGCAAGAAGAATCCAATTAAGGGATGGTTATGTACAAATTTATAATGGTAATGCTTATCTGGAAAATGTTCATATTAGTGAATATAAACAGGGAAACATTTATAACCATGATCCATTGCGACGTCGGCAATTACTTTTACATAAAAAAGAAATTCGCAAATTAGCAGAAATTCAGGCTCAACAAGGGATGACTATTATTCCCTTGAAGGTTTATTTGAAAAAGGGTTTTGCTAAAATCTTGCTTGGTGTTGGACAAGGTAAAAAGCAATACGATAAGCGGGAAACAATAAAGAAGCGCGATCAAGAGCGTGAATTACGGCGCAAGTATCGCGTTTAAGTCTTAATTACAATCTGTTGAAAGCTGATTATTGAACTTAAATTTAGGTAGTTCAAGTGGAGTAGCGGACCATTGGCTGAATAAGCCAGCTACTAATAAAATATAAGGTATATCTTGATATTTTTTAATATCGCAAACTAATGCTAATCCAGAATCGATAATCATGCTTTCGCAACTAGCAATTTTCTTAAAAGTGCTCCTAAATTCATAGGAGCCTTTTTTAGTACTCCCAGTTATTAAATAATTCTTTTTAGTTAGGAACATTGGAAATTCAACGTTAGTTACTTGTTTAACTTGAGCTAAATCATAATCAATAATATCAATAGTATAACTGGTTAAAATACTCCGTCCATCTTGGTATAGACGCCCGATTTCATTATGGTTAATATCAGTTAAAAAAAGCGTGTGATTAGAATTATGTAGTTTTCCCTGGATAAAAAATTGTGTTTGACCAGCTGGGTCGACAACAGGAATTTGGCCATAATTTTTTTGTTGATTAAAAAGTAAAATTAATTTCATTTTTGAACCTGCTCTTGAAAAATTTTTAAAATTACAGACTCCCTAATTAGTTTCATGATAACATATAAAGGAAAGAAAGAGTTGATTTTGCGATGAAAGAACTTATTGGAAATGATTGGGATCAGGTTTTAGGACCGGTCTTTTCAAGTGAATCTTACCAAAAATTGCATAACTTCTTAAAAGAAGAATATGCAAGTAAACAAATTTATCCGGATATGTATCATATTTTTACCGCTTTTAAATTAACTAGTTTTAAAGATACAAAGGTGGTTATTTTAGGACAAGATCCCTATCACAACCCAGGCCAAGCAACAGGGATGAGTTTTTCAGTAAATCCTGGGATTGCGTTACCACCATCTTTAAAAAATATTTATCAAGAATTATATGATGATGTTGGTTGTATTCCTGTAAAGCATGGTTACTTGAAAAAATGGGCAGACCAGGGTGTGTTACTTCTTAATGCGGTATTAACCGTGCCCTATGGACATGCCAATGGTCATCAAGGAAAAGGCTGGGAAGAAGTTACTGATCAAGCAATTAAAGCTTTAAGTGAACGTGGAGAAGTAGTTTTCATATTATGGGGAAAATTTGCTCAGAACAAGATTCCTTTAATAGATGAAAGCAAAAATGTCATCATTAAGTCAGCCCATCCAAGTCCCTTTTCAGCTAGATATGGATTTTTTGGTTCTCGACCATTTTCAAGATGTAATACCGCTTTAACGAAATGGGGGAAACGGGCAATAGATTGGCAATTACCACAAGAAGTTGAAATAGAAAAATAAAGGAGCTTGTCATGAGTATTTTTGATGAATTAAAAGAAAAAATTGTTGGACAGGAAAAAGTAATTGTTTTTCCTGAAGGAGAAGATGAGCGTGTATTGAAAGCAGCTGTTAAATTAAAGAATGAAGGGATTATCCAACCACTCGTGTTGGGTGATGAAACTCAAATAAAGCAAACTGCTAAAACACATGAGCTTGATTTAACAGGATTGAAAATTATTAATCCCAAAAATGACATTAGAAAAGATGATTTTGCTAAGCAATACTATGAACTGCGTAAGGGAAAAGAAAGTGAAGAACAAGCAAAAAAGCAAATTTCAGACCCAAATTATTTTGCAAATATGCTTGTGTATAATGGCTTGGCAGATGGTTGTGTATCTGGAGCAGCTCATTCAACTGCAGATACTGTACGACCAGCACTAAAAATTATTAAAACTCAAGCAGGTATGAAACGAGTAAGTGGCCAATTTATCATGGAAAAAGGCCAGCAAAGATATATTTTTAGTGATTGTGCTATGAATATTGACCCAGATGCAGATACTTTAGTAGAAATTGCATATCAAGCGGCCCAAACAGCTAAAATGGTTGGATTAGAACCAAAACTTGCATTTTTAAGTTTTTCAACGATGGGATCAGCTAAGGGAGAAATGGTAAGTAAAGTGCAAGATGCAACTGCTAGTTTTAAAGAAAAGTATCCTGAAATTAGTGCAGATGGAGAAATGCAATTTGATGCAGCTTTTGTACCAAGTGTTGGGGCTAAGAAAGCACCAGATTCAAATGTTGCTGGTCATGCTAATGTCTTTATTTTCCCAGAATTACAATCTGGAAATATCGGCTATAAGATTGCACAAAGATTAGGTGATTTTACAGCGATTGGACCAATTTTGGCAGGTTTAGCAAAACCGGTTAATGACCTATCACGGGGATGTAGTAGTCAAGATGTCTATGAAGCAGCAATTTTAACAGCAGCACAAAGTTTGGATGTAGAATAATGAAATTAGAAATTAATTCAGCTCAAGAAATGCAAAAATTAGGGGCTAGTCTTGGAAAAGTAGCAAAACCTGGTAGCTTACTTTTGTTAAATGGTGATTTAGGTGCTGGTAAAACCACAATGACACAAGGTTTAGCTCGAAGCTTAGGAATTAGACGTCCAGCTAAAAGTCCGACTTTTACGATTGTAAGAGAGTATCGTGAGGGACGTTTACCACTTTTTCATATGGATATGTATCGTCTTGAAAATGACGATTTGGCAAGTATTGATTTAAATGGCTATTTAAATGAGCAAGGAATTGTAGTAATTGAATGGCCGGAAATTATTATGAATGACTTGCCAGACGATTATTTGCAGTTAACTTTAAAACGAGTTGATGATTCTTGGGATTCAACTAAGCGAGTAGTTGAAGTTAATGCACAAGGAAAGCAAGCTAAAGATTGGCTAGAAGATACATTAGCTAAGTTTGAAGAGTAAGAAAAAGACGTAATTGAACACATCGTTCAGTTACGTCTTTTTATCTTACCTTTGCTCAATTAAATTCTTGATTGCTTCATCACCCATTTTTTCATTTTGTTTAATCAAAATTCCGGCACAAGCTTCACTGTCACTTAAAGCATTATGGTGATGCCAGAGTTCAACGTCCAATGCTTCAGCAACAGTATTAAGTTTGTGATTTGGTAAATCAGGTTCAAATAAGCGACTAGTTTTTAAGGTGTCAATCACTAGATAATGGGGTTCATCGATATCATATCTGGCTAATGACATTTTTAAAACATTAGCATCAAATCTGGCGTTATGTGCCGCAACAAGCATCCCTGGTTGGTATAAGGCTTTGATTTTTGGCCAAACTTCAGCCATCGTTGGTGCATCTTTAACATCATCCGGAGTGATTTGATGAACTTGGATATTGCGTCCATCAAATGGCATTTGCGGATTAATTACCGTATAAAAACGATCTATAATCTTGTTATTTCTGACCATTACTAGTGCAAGAGAACAGGCACTTTCGGGATGGCGGTTGGCGGTTTCAAAATCCATGGCAATAAAATTCATCTTAAAATTCTCCTTAAATGTAAACAATTTCAGTATAGCATACTACTGCGTAATAACGCGCTTTGCGGTAAAATAAAAAGGATGAAAAAATTGGAGGCTCCTAAATGAAAATAGATTCTTTAATTAAGCAGAATTATAATATTTCAAAGCAGATACCTTTGAGTCGATATACTTTTACTAAAACCGGTGGAGAGGCAGAATATCTGGTTCTTCCAAAGAATCTGGAGCAGCTGCAGATGTTAGTTGCTGCAGCAAATGAAGATGGCTTAGATATTACTGTTATTGGTAATGCATCAAATTTAATCATATCTGATAAAGGGATTGCTGGTTTAGTAATTATTTTAACAGACATGAATGAAATTAAGCTTGATGGAGATATAGTTGAGGCCCAAGCTGGTGCAACAATCATTAAAACAGCTTTTTTTGCTGCTAATCACGGTCTGTCAGGTTTAGAGTTCGCTGCAGGGATTCCTGGCAGTGTTGGTGGTGCCGTCTTCATGAATGCTGGGGCATATGGTGGCGAGAGTGAACAAGCTATTTCTGAAGTTACAGTTTTAACTAGAACTGGTGAAATTAAGCATTATAGCCATGATGAGATGCAATTTAGTTATCGTCATTCATTGGTTCAAAATACTGGAGATATTGTAGTTAGTGCCCGTTTTAAGTTGAAAGCTGGCGATAAGCTTAAAATCCTAGATGAAATGAATTATCTTAATGCTTTGCGTGCCTACAAACAACCACTTGAATATCCATCTTGCGGGAGTGTCTTTAAGCGTCCAACAGGTCATTTTGTCGGCCCAATGTTGATTAAGGCTGGCTTGCAAGGAAAGCAAATTGGTGGAGCACAATTATCAACTAAGCATGCAGGATTTATTGTTAATAAAGGTGGGGCAACAGCTACAGATTATTTAAATCTAATTCATTACATTCAAAAAACAATTAAAGAGCAACGCGGAATTGATTTACATACTGAAGTTAGAATAATTGGTCGTGATATTGAGGGGGAGAGTAAGTGAACATCATTGAATTAAAGAATGTAACTAAGCGTTATGATGATGGCTTTGTAGCTTTAAAAGATATTAACTTAGAGATTGAATCGGGTAAATTTTATTCTTTGCTTGGTCCAAGTGGTAGTGGAAAAACAACTATTTTACGAATTATTGCCGGTTTTACAGAAGCAACTAGTGGCCAAATTTTGTTTGATGGTCAAGATATTACTAATTTAGATGCTTCTAAAAGACATTTAAATACCGTCTTTCAAAATTATGCCTTGTTTCCACATTTAGATGTCTACGAAAATGTTGCTTTTGCTTTAAAGCTGAAAAAAAGACCAGAATCTGAAATTAAACAAGCTGTTAAAGAGGCTTTACATACTGTTCGCCTAGATGGGTATGCTAATCGTGAAATATCTGAATTATCAGGTGGACAGCAACAACGGGTTGCTATTGCCCGGGCAATTATTAATAAACCAAAGGTACTTTTACTAGATGAGTCCTTATCTGCACTAGACAAGCGTTTACGTAAAGAAATGCAGTTTGAATTACGGGCTATTCAAAAGAAATTAGGTATTACATTTATATTTGTAACTCACGATCAAGAAGAAGCTTTGGCAATGAGTGATGAAATCTTTGTTTTAAATGAAGGACAAATTCAGCAATCTGGGACACCAGTGGATATTTATGATGAACCAGTTAATGATTTTGTAGCTCGCTTTATTGGAGATTCTAATATTGTCCCTGGTCGAATGGTTCAAGACTATGAAGTGGAATTTGTTAATAAGCATTTTGAATGTGCCGATGCGGGGATTAATCCACGAGAAAAAGTTGAAGTGGTGCTGAGACCAGAAGATTTGGACATTGTGGAACCTGATAAAGGTAAATTAATAGTTACAGTTGAGAGTCAGCTCTTTTTAGGTGACCATTTTGAAATTAAGGCTCATGACGCTGATGAAAATGAGTGGTTAATTCACTCTACAAATCCGACCGAAGTAGGAAAAGAAGTAGGTATTTTCTTTGATCCAGAAGATATTCATGTTATGCGGTTTGGTGAAAGTGAAGAAGAATTTGATGCACGGTTAGAAAAATACGAAGGTGAGGATGATAATGAAGAATAAACGTTGGTTCTTTTTATTACCTTACAGTCTTTGGATTGGCTTATTTGTGGTTTTACCTTTGTTAATGATTTTTTGGACTTCTTTAACAGGTAATGGCTCAATTAGTTTGGAGAATTTTAGTAATTTTTTTACTAATGCTACATTTTTAAGAATGACACTTAATTCATTTTGGTATGCATTACTTATTACTTTATTTACTTTGTTAGTATCATATCCAGTAGCCTATATTTTAACGAAACTAAAGAATCAGCAATTTTGGTTACTTTTGATAATTTTACCAACTTGGATTAATTTGCTTTTAAAAGCCTATGCATTTATTGGGATTTTTGGAAAAGATGGACTTGTAAATAATTTTTTACATTTATTTGGAATAGGTCCTGTAAATATTTTATTTACAAATTTTGCCTTTATTTTCGTAGCAACTTACATTGAAATTCCTTTTATGATTTTGCCGATTTATACTGCAATTAAAGAAATTGATCCTGCTTTAATAAATGCTGCTAATGATTTAGGTGCAAGTAAGTGGCAAACTTTTCGCTATATAATCTGGCCATTGTCTCTTCCTGGTGTAGAAAGTGGCGTTCAAGCTATTTTTATTCCATCATTATCTCTATTCATGTTGACTAGATTGATTGGTGGTAATCGCGTGATTACTTTAGGAACAGCAATTGAGGAATATTTTACAACAACAATGAATTGGAGCATGGGGTCAACAATTGGTGTGATTTTAATTGTGATGATGGTAGCAGTAATGGTTATGACTGGTGAGAAGAATAAGCGCAAAAAGGAGGTAAAGCTATGAAAAAAGTTTGGGGTAGACTATATTTGGCATTTGTTTTATTGATTCTTTATTTGCCAATTTTTTACTTAATTGTTTTTTCTTTTTCAAGTGGAAAAAATATGGATGTCTTTCGTGGCTTTACGTTATCTCATTACGCAGACTTATTTGCTGATGGCAGACTTTTAGCAATCTTTTTAGATACGATAATGTTAGCCTTGCTTTCTAGTTTAATTGCCACAGTTATTGGTACAATGGGAGCAATTGCGATTGATGCCACTAAGAATAAAAAGAAAAAGACAGTATTGTTATCATTAAATAATGTATTAATGGTGTCACCAGATGTTATTATTGGTGCCAGTTTTTTGGTGCTTTTTACTGTATTAGGACTTAGTTTAGGTTTTGGATCAGTTTTGCTTAGTCACATTGCCTTTTCAATTCCGATTGTTGTTTTAATGGTGCTTCCTCGTATCAAAGAAATGGATAAATCATTGATTGATGCAGCTCGTGATCTTGGTGCTAATAATTGGCAGGTCTATAGCAAAGTTTTGATACCAGCAATTACACCCGGAATATTATCTGGTTTATTTATGGCTTTAACGTATTCACTGGATGATTTTGCTGTTACGTTTTTTGTAACAGGAAATGGGTTTACTACTTTATCAGTTGAAATATATTCTCGTGCGCGCCAAGGGATTGATTTAGAAATCAATGCGTTGTCAACTCTAATGTTTTTAATTGTTTTATTGTTGGTTGGTGGATATTATCTCTTAACGACACGTCATAGCCATAAAGGTAATAAGCCAGAGATTGGGGGCCTTATTAAGTGAAAAAATTAATTTGGGGTGCAGCCATTATTTTGGCCCTTTGTTTGGGACTTAGTTTAGCAGCTAATAAGTTAGATTCATCAGCGGCTACTTCTTCCAAGAAAACATTAATTATTTATAATTGGGGCGACTATATTGACCCAAGTTTGATTACTAAATTTGAAAAGCAAACGGGCTATAAAGTGATTTATGAAACATTTGATTCAAATGAAGCAATGTATACTAAGGTAAAACAAGGTGGGACTAGCTATGACTTAGTAATTCCATCAGATTACATGATTACCAAAATGAGAAAGGGTCATTTACTAGACAAGATTAATACTGATAAGCTGTCTAATTTTAAAAATATTAACAAGCAGTTTTTGCATCAATCTTTTGATAAAAAGAATCAATATTCTGTACCATATTTCTGGGGTACTTTGGGAATTATTTATAATGATAAATATGTTAAGCCTGGTGAAATTCAACACTGGAATGACTTATGGAATTCAAAATGGAAAAATAGCATTCTGTTAGTTGATTCAGCACGTGATATTATGGGATCTTCCTTAGTTTCATTAGGCTATTCAATGAATACAACTAACTCGGTTGAACTAAAACTTGCTAAGACAAAATTGGATAGTTTAGGAGCAAATGTTAAAGCAATAATTTCTGATGAAATTAAAATGTATATGATTCAAAATGAAGCTGCTCTTGCTGTTACTTGGTCTGGTGAAGCAAGTGAAATGTTATCAAATAATTCACATCTCCATTATGTAGTGCCAGAAGAAGGATCTAACTTGTGGTTTGATAATATGGTGATTCCTAAAACCGCTAAAAATAAAAAAGCTGCTTATGCATTTATTAATTTTATGCTAGATGCTAAAAATGCTGCACAAAATGCAGAATATGGTGGATATGCGACTCCTAATGAAGCAGCGATGAAGTATTTGCCAAAATCTATTCGGGATGACAAGCAATTTTATCCAGATAAAAACACCATTAAGCATTTACAAGTTTATAAGGACTTACCTCCTAAAAAAGTACAAGAATATAATGATTTATTCTTAGAATTTAAGATGTATTCTCGCTAAAAGGGTATAATAATATTTAATGATAGGAGGGGCTAGATGACTTTTAATTTTACTAATTTCTTTACTTGGCAAAATTTATCAATCCTATTAGATATTTTAGTAGTTTGGTATATTTTGTATTTATTGTTGATGCTCATTAAAGGGACCAAGGCTGTCCAGTTAGCAAAAGGTTTAGTTATTATATGGGTAGCTAGACAAGTTGCTGGTTGGATAGGACTTAACACCTTCGCATATATTGTTGATCAACTCCTATCTTGGTCAGTTATTGGAGTTATTATCATTTTTCAACCGGAAATTCGTAGAGGACTTGAACATCTAGGAAGAATGCCGTTTTTTAATGGTAATGCCAAAACTGAACGACAAATGTCAGAAAAATTTGTTGCTGAATTAGATAAAGCAATTCAATATATGAGTAAAAGACGGATAGGTGCTTTGATAACAATTCAGCGTAATACAGGTCTTGATGACTATATTGAAACAGGTATTGGCTTGGATGCTGAAGTTACAGGTGCATTATTAATTAACATTTTTATTCCTAATACACCACTGCATGATGGTGCAGTTATTATTAGAAATGGCCGAATTGCAGTTGCAGCGGCATATTTGCCATTATCAGATAACAGTATGATTCCTAAGAAACTGGGTACCCGTCACCGTGCAGCTGTTGGGATTTCGGAAGTCACTGATGCGATAACAATTGTTGTTTCAGAAGAAACTGGTGGCGTCACAATCACCAAAAATAGTCAATTTATGTTAGATATGACTAGAGACGAATATATGAAATACTTGACTAGTGAATTGGTACCCAAAGATGAAGTAAGGCAGACAGTTATCCAAAAATTATTGGGTAGGTTATGGAATTGGGGTGCAGGACGATGAATAAATTCTTTGATAAACCTTGGTTTTATAAGATAATCGCCTTGCTTGCCGCCACGTTATTAGTTATTTATATTGATACGACTCAGCATGGTTATTTCACTCAAGGTGAGCAAACAACTAGCCAGCAAACTGCAACTAAAAAAGTTACTATCAGTGTCCCATTACAAGTTTCTGTAAATACAGATCGATATTATGTAACGGGCTATCCGGAAAAAGTTAAGATGACTCTTTCTGGAGCTAGTGCCTTAGTTACATCGACACAGAATACTCAAAATTTTCGTGTTTATATTGATTTAACTAAATTGAGTGTTGGTAAGCATACAATTAAAGTTAAAGTAACAAATTTGAATAAGCAATTAGCTTATTCAATTAATCCGCAAAAAATAACAGTTAATATTCAAAGAAGAAAATCTCGTTCGCTCCCGGTTCAAATAGAGTATAATAAAAATGCTGTACCGGATGCATACAAGATAGGAACCGCTAAAGCTGATCCTTCAGTAGTCAGTGTTACTGGTGCAAAAAGTGAAGTAAATCAAATTAATAAGATCATTGCCAAAGTTGTTTTGCCAACTAATACAACTAAGACTTTTGAACAGCAAGTTATGTTAGTGGCAGAAGATAAGAAGGGTTCGCAACTGAATGTTGTTATTAATCCTTTAGCAGTAAATGTAAAAATCCCAATTACATTACCTAAAAAGACTGTTAAAATTAAGCTAAACCCTAAGAATGAATCTAGTGATAAGGTTTACTCATTGACTGCAGAAACCACTAGTGTAACTATTTATGGCAAGAGCAGTGCTTTGAAGAAGATTAAAGAACTTGATACAGATGTTGATTTGAAGAATGTTACTAGTTCACAGACCAAAAAGATAAAGCTGAAGTTGCCTGATGGGGTAATCAAGGCAAGTGAAGAAGTAGTGGATGTGAAAGTAACAGTTGCAAATTCTGCACAATCAAGTTCATAAGAAAGGTAGTTTATTGTAATGTTAAAATATTTTGGTACTGATGGCGTTCGTGGAATTGCTAATGAAGTTTTAACCCCTGAAATGGCTTTTAAGTTAGGTCGTATGGGTGGTTATGTTTTAACTAAGCACAAGAAAGATGGAGAAAAAGCAAAAGTTTTAGTTTCTAGAGATACTCGTATTTCAGGACAAATGCTCGAATATGCCCTTATTTCAGGACTTTTGTCAGTTGGGATTGAAGTTTTAGAATTAGGTGTAATTACAACTCCAGGTTTATCATACTTAGTTCGTGCTCAAGGTGCAGATGCTGGTGTTCAAATTTCAGCCTCACATAATCCGGTTCAAGATAATGGGATTAAGTTCTTTGGTAGCGATGGTCTTAAATTATCTGATGCAAAAGAAGAAGAAATTGAACAATTAATTGATGCACCAGAAGATACTTTACCTCGCCCATCAGCATTAGGTTTAGGTACAGTAACTGATTATCATGAAGGTGCTTCAAAGTATTTACAATTTATCGAACAAACTATTCCTGAAGATTTAGATGGAATTAAAGTAGTTGTTGATGGTGCAAATGGTGCTTCAAGTCATTTGATTTCACGTCTATTTGCTGACTTGAATATTGATTTCACTACTATTGCAACTCATCCAGATGGTTTAAACATTAATGACCATGTTGGGGCTACTCATACTAAGAAGTTACAAGAAGAAGTTGTTAAGCAAGGTGCAGATCTTGGTTTAGCTTTTGATGGGGATGCAGATAGATGTATTGCTGTTGATGAAAATGGTAACGAAGTAGATGGTGACCACATTATGTATGTTATTGGTACGTACTTAGCAGAACATGGCCGTCTTAAGAAAAATACTATTGTAACAACTGTGATGAGTAATCTTGGCTTCACTAAAGCATTAGAGCGTGCTGGATTGAAGAATATCCGTACTCAAGTTGGGGACCGTTATGTTTCAGAAGAAATGCGTGCTAATGGTTATAACTTAGGTGGGGAACAATCTGGTCACGTGATTATTAGTGATTACCACAACACTGGTGATGGTATGCTTACAGGACTTCACTTAATGCTAGTTATGAAGAAAACTGGCAAGAAGTTAACAGAACTTTTAAAAGACTTCAAAGAATACCCACAACGATTAATTAATGTTCCTGTTAAGGATAAAAAAGCATGGAAACAAAATGAAAAAGTAATGGCCGTTATCAAGGAAGTAGAAGATGAAATGAATGGTGATGGACGTGTCCTTGTAAGACCATCTGGAACTCAAGAATTACTTCGTGTAATGGCTGAAGGCCCAACTCAAGAACAAACTGATGCTTATGTAAATAAGATTGTAGAAGTTGTAAAGGTTGAAATGGGCGAGTAACTTTCTTTAATTAAGGGATAAAAAGACTGCAGATAGCGGTCTTTTTTTGTACAATAAAATATATGTTTAAAAAATAATTTTAATTTTCGGAGGACTAAAATGACAATAAAAATGCTTGCCGTTGACTTAGATGGAACTCTTTTGACGACACATAATACAATTGCTGCTGAAACGCAAAGAATGCTTACTTTAGCAAGAAAACAAGGATTGAAAGTTGTTTTAGCTTCTGGACGACCACTATCAGGTATTTTGCCATATGCAGCACAATTAGGACTTGAAGGGGATCAACAATTCGCAACTGTTTTTAATGGTGGGGTTGCCCAATCTTATAGTGGAAAAGTTCTTTTTAGCCATGAACAAAATTTGCATGATGTTGAAACGATGAAACATTTACAGAGATTAGCTCATGTCAATATGCACTTTGAAACAACTGAAGCTTTTTATACTTTTGATCGGATAATTAATGTTCAGATGGGAATTAATGCAAGTACCACAAATAATGAAATCCATGTTTGCGACTTAAAGGACTTAAAAAAGGATTTTAGTTATATAAAGTGTGAATTTACGGGTTCAGTTGATGAAGTTGCACGCTTTAGAAAACGCTTGCCAGATTGGGTATTTGATCAATATAATGTGGTTAGAAGTGCGGAAAATATTATTGAATTTAATAATCCAGCAGCTTCAAAGGGCTTGGCTCTAGTGGAATTGGCTAATAGACTAGGTTTTGAAGAAGATGAAGTGATGATTTTTGGTGATGAAGGTAATGATATTTCAATGTTTTCAAATCCACATTTCAAGAAGATTGCTATGGGAAATGCAATTGATGAAATTAAAGATTTAGCTGATTATGTTACTGATGACAATAATCATAATGGGATTGCCAAAGCACTTAAAAAGTTTGTTTTGTGAGGAAAAGAATGTTAATAAAAATGATCGCGACTGATTTGGATGGAACATTATTAACATCAGATCATCGTATAGGTTCGAAAACTAAGAAAGCATTGCAGATGGCTAACAAAATGGGGATAAAAGTTGTTCCCGCATCAGGGCGTCCACTGCCTGGTGTGTTGCCATATTTAAAGCAGTTAAACATTTCAGGACATAGTAATTATGCTATTTTGTTTAATGGTGGAGTTGTGCAGCGCCTAACGGGGGAAAAGTTAATAAGTAATGATTTAACTTATGAAGATTTAAAAGAGATGCTTCATTATCAACAGTTAGGTAAGGTTAACTTACATTTTATGACCGAAAATCATTATTATACAATGGATCGAAACCTTTCAATTATTATGGCAGCAGCTTCTGCATTGAATAATATGAAAATCAGAGTGCGTGATTTGCCTCAAATTCCACAAGATTTTCGCTTTATTAAGGCCGAATTTAGTGGATCTGCAAGTGAAATTAAGGACTTTAGACAAAATTTGCCAAAAGTGTTTTTTGAAAAATGGAATGCTTCAAGTAGTGGGATTTCGTCTTTGGGGACTGACACAATTGAAGTTAATAATTTAGTAGCTTCTAAGGGACTGGCTATTCATCAATTAGCACATCGCTTAGGTTTTCATGAAAATGAAGTAGTAGTTTTTGGTGATCAAGGTAATGATTTGTCGATGTTTGAAAATAATAATTTTTATAAAGTTGCAATGGGAAATGCAATTAGTGACTTAAAAGAGCGTGCAGACTTGATTACTAAGGATCATGATGATGATGGAATTGCTTATGCTTTAAAGAAGATTATAACGAGCCAAGTTTAATTACTTGGCCTTTTTTATTGACAAAAAGTAAGCATGGTTATAATATTATGTTGACAAATGTAAACGATGGAGATGAAATAATGACCGAAAAAGTAATGAAGATGAATATCTCAGATGCTGAATGGGAAGTCATGAGAATTATTTGGACACTTGATGAAGTGAAAAGCAGTGAGATAATTAATCAATTAAGTGAAAGAATGTCTTGGACGGAATCTACTATAAAAACCTTAATTAGAAGATTAGTTAATAAAGGCTTAGTAAAAACTAGAAAAAAAGGTCGAGCCTATATCTACAGTGCAATGGTTTCTGAAAATGAGATGATGTATCAAGTAGCCAAGGATATGTTTGCTCATATGTGTGATATGCATAAGGGAAGTTTGTTAATTCGATTGATAAAGGAAATTCCTTTATCTAAATCTGCAATAAATGAGATTCAGGCAGAACTTAATCAAATGGAACAATCAGCTCCAGAATCTGTCCCTTGCGATTGTCTACATAATAATCAAAAGCATCATTGTTAAAGGAAGTGTGAAGTATGCGCAGTTTTTCAATTCTAATTGCTGTATTTATAATTGGATTTATTATTTGGTGGTTCTTTATTAGGAAAGTTAAAGATACAGAATTAGCTATGGCAGATCAAAATAAGCAAAAAGCCCAGATTGTTATTCAAGGTGGCTATAGTCCATCTACTTTGGTCTTACAAAAAGGAATTCCAGTAGAAGTGGAATTTTTGCAAAAGGACGCAACAGCGTGTTTGGCTGAAGTAAGATCAGCTGAATTAGCACTTGATAAAAAAATCGCCCCAGGTGAAAAAGTAACAATAAAAGTGCCAACCGATCAAGCAGGAGAATATAACTATAGCTGTGGAATGAATATGTTTCATGGAAAGGTAGTTGTTAAGTAATGAAAATGAGTGTAAGAAAAAAAGTTATAATTACTTTAATTTTAGCGTTGCCATTACTTTTTCAAATGGTTCTTATGCCTTTTCATATTATGTTTCCATATTATAATGAATTAGCTTTAATCTTAACAACATTGATTCTAGTTTTAGCAGCTAAAGACTATTATATTAGTGCTTGGGCAGCCTTTAAAAAAGGGCAAGCTAATATGAATACATTAGTAACAATTGGGACTTTAGTTGCTTATTTTTATAGTATTTATGCAATGACTCTTGGCCATGAAGTATATTTTGAAAGTGCAGCGGTTATTATTTTATTTGTTTTAATAGGTGATAGCCTTGAAGAAGGGATGCGTAAACGCGCTAGTGGTGCATTAAAGGGGCTCTTAAAATTACAAGCAAAAGAAGCAATCCTACTCAAAAATGGGCAAGAAATTAAGATACCAGTTGAACAAATAAAAATTGGCGATACTTTAGTAGCTAAACCAGCAATGAAGTTCGCATGTGATGGCGTTGTTGTTAAAGGAAGTAGCCATGTTGATGAATCAATGATTACTGGTGAAAGTTTGCCAGTTAAAAAAACAGTAGGAGATAACATTGTTGGTGCAACAATTAATTATGATGGTGTTATTAACTATCGCGTTACAAAATTAGGGCAAGATACTTTACTTAATCAAATCGTTGAGTTTGTTAAGAAAGCCCAAGCTTCAAAAGCTCCTATTCAGAGATTAACTGACAAGTTTTCACAGTTTTTTGTACCGATTGTTTTAATTATTGCAATCATAACATTTGAAGTTTGGTATGTGATTTTTTCTGCTCCAGTTGATCGAAGTTTGATTTTTGCAGTTAATGTTTTAGTTATAGCCTGTCCTTGCGCTTTGGGACTTGCAATTCCGACTGCTTTAATGGTTGGTACTAATTTAAGTGCTAAGCATGGAATTTTGATAAAAAATGGGCAAGCTCTTGAAGAAATAAATCAAATCTCAACTATTGTTTTTGATAAAACAGGAACGATTACGAAAGGTGAGCCAGTAGTAACGGATATTGTAGGAGATGTTAACAGGGTATTAACTTTAGCAAAAAACTTAGAGCAAAATAGTGAGCATCCACTTGCTAAAGCGTTTTTAAATGAAGCTAGAAAATATAAGTTGCCAAGTTATGAAGTGTCCAATTTTCAAGTTCATAAAGGACAAGGAATTTCAGGGATAATTAATGGCCAGGAAATTTTTATTGGAAATGAAAAAATGGCAACTGATTTAAGTCAAAAATTACTAGATGCTGCCAAAAAGTTAGAAAGTCAAGCCAAGACTTGTGCTTATGTGGGAATTGCTGGTAAAGCGATTGGTGTAGTAGCGATGCAGGATATTCCAAGAGACAATGCTGCTTTTGTAATAACTGAACTTAAAAAAATGGGCAAGAAAACAGTTATCTTAACTGGCGATAACCAAAACGTTGCTAGAGAAATTGGTAAAAATGTGGGTGTAAATCAGGTTATTAGCGAAGTCTTGCCAAATGAAAAGGCAAAGGAAGTTAAGAAACTCCAAAAAGAAGCTAAAGTTGCTTTTGTTGGTGATGGAATTAATGATGCACCAGCACTTTCGACTGCCGATGTTGGTGTAGCTATGGGGAGTGGAACAGATATTGCCATTGAAAGTGGTGACATTGTTTTAATGCAAGATAATCTAAAGAATTTGCTTAATGCCTTACAAATTTCTAAGAAAATCTTTAATCGAATAAAAATCAACCTTTTCTGGGCCTTTATCTATAACGTAATAGGTATTCCGATTGCTGCTGGTATTTTTGCTAAGCAAGGGTTAGTTTTAAGTCCAGAACTAGCAGGATTGGCGATGGCTTTTAGTTCTATTTCAGTTGTCGCCAGTTCATTACTTTTAAATAGAACAAAATTTAATTAATACTTCCTCAGAAAAGTTCTCAAAGACAAGCTTTGAGAGCTTTTTTCTGCTTTATTAAAAGTTATTTTTGCGGTAAACTTACAATTGTTCTGGAGATGAAACTATGAATAAATTAAGAGTTTATTTAAGTGTTGCAGCTTTTGGCTTTTTGGGTGGTATATGTCGATATTTTTTATCGGGAATTTATCAAGCCATTGGAACTGGAATTTGTAATTTATTAGGATGTTTTTTACTCTCTTGTCTTACTTATTTTGTTATTGAGAGTCAAAAATTACCTGAATGGTTAAATACGGGTTTAGGTACAGGCTTCATCGGTGCTTTCACAACTTTTTCTAGTTTTGAATTAGACAGTTTGAAGTTTATTAATGCCAACCAAAGTGTAGCAGCTGTATCTTATTTCTTGATTTCAATTATATTTGGCTTTTTATTTGCTTTGTTAGGCATGAAAGTCGGTATTTTATTGGGAAAGAGAGGAATAAATAAATGATTTTAGCTGGTTTAGGAGCTGCATTAGGAGCAATTTTCCGTTATTTTTTAACTGTAACTATCAAGCCGAATCATTTATGGCCGAAGACTACTTTTTTTATTAATATGACGGGTGCTTTTTGTCTTGGTTTCCTGTTTGCTTTAGGAGTAGATAAGAATGTTTATACTTTTTTGGGGATAGGAATTTTAGGTGGTTATACAACTTTTTCTACGCTAAATAAAGAATTAGTAACTTTGCGTAAGACAAAAATAGGATTACTATATGCCGTTAGTTCATATCTACTTGGATTATTATTAGTTTATATTGGATTTTACCTGGGAAAGATGATGTAAATGAGAAAAATTATTTATTTAGTTACTAAGATTATTGTATCGCTGGCATTTGCTTTTTCATTGTTGCTTTTATTGACAAGCTCAATCAACATGAAGAGCAATAATAATCGTTTATATGCCAAGCAATTAATTACTGAAGTTGCTGATGATTCTGGTTATGGTAACTTGTCTAGTCTTTTTGCTTCAAGTGGATTAGAAGATGAAATGCTGAATCATTTACCAAAGAAAACAGAAGTAAGCATTACTCCACTTGAAGTTTATAATTTGAGTAGTACCTATGAAAAAAAGGGAAAATTCTCAAGTAACGATTTGAAATTACCAGCCAAGACTAGTGGCGAAAAATTTATTAGTAAGTATATTGCAGCCGGAATTAATGCAGGATTAAAACGTAATAATGAAGATGTAAAAAATGCGATGAATTTGTATCAGCTTGTGTATTATGCTTTGCTTTTATGCTTTGTTATTAGTATTATTTTGGTACTACTTGGTAAACGGTTTGCTGGATTGACTGCAATTTTGTCTTCTGTTGGGATGTTAGTAGGATTATTATTTGCTAGTGAAAAGGCAACTGCAACACTTGATGAAATTTTGTATTCAGGCATGAAAGTTACAATTTCACCTAATTTCCTAACAGCTGTAATTATTGTGGTTATTGCAAGTATCGTTTGGGAAGTAGTTTGTCATAACTATAGAAAGACTCTAATATAATATGAAAAAAGTTTTATTTGTTTGCCATGGTAATATTTGCAGATCTCCTATGGCTGAGTTTATCGCACGTGATTTAGCTAAAAAAGCGGGTTTGAGTGATGTTGAATTTGCTTCTAAGGCTACAACTCGAGATGAAATTAATGCTAGCGGAATTGGTCATGATATGGATCGACGCGCCAAAAGTAAATTAGATGAAAAAGGCATCCCTTATACTTATCATGAGGCAAGTCAGGTAACCAGAGAGGATTATCAAAAATATGATTACTTGTTTTGTATGGATGAAGAAAACTTCCTTGATTTAAATCGCATTACTGGTGGAGATCCTGAAGGTAAAGAAAAGAAGCTCTTAACTTTGTTAGGATCTCATAAAGATATTGACGATCCATGGTTTACTGGAGATTTTGAAACAAGTTATCGCAAAATTAAGCAAGCTTGTGAAGTTTTAATTGAAAATTTAAAAAATGAATAAGAAAAAAGCTTATTGGGATTTTTCCCAATAAGCTTTTTTAATGATGATTAATCTTCATCATCAGCTGCAGTGTAGACATTTGATACATCATCATCGTCTTCTAATGCATCGATTAAATGTGCAAATTGTTCTTTCTTGTCAGCTGGAACTGGAGTAGTGTTTTGTGGAATCATAGTAAGTTCTGCATCAGCTAACTTGTAGCCAGCCTTTTCCAAAGCATCACGTACACCAGTAAATTCTTTGGCATCAGTGTAGATTTCGTATGCATCATCACTTGTTTGTAAGTCATCTGCACCGGCATCCATCACATCCATCAACATTTGGTCTTCATCAGCATCAGTAGTTGAGCGATCAATTACAATGTAGCCTTTACGGTCAAACATGTAAGCAACTGAACCAGTTGCTCCTAAACTACCACCATTACGAGTAAATGCAGTACGAACACTAGTAGCTGTTCTGTTCTTGTTATCAGTCAAAGCTTCAACTAAAACAGCAACACCACCTGGTGCGTAACCTTCATATGTGATTTCATCGTAATGTTCTTCAGAGCCACCTTCGGCTTTTTTAATTGCACGTTGAATGTTATCTTTAGGCATGTTAGCTGCACGAGCTTTGTCCATAACTAACCGCAATGCTGGATTCCCTGAAGGGTCAGGACCACCACTCTTTGCAGCCATATAAATTTCACGAGATAATTTCTGGAAAATCTTACCTCTTTTTGCGTCTTGTGCATTCTTGCGGCCTTGGATATTGTGCCATTTTGAATGTCCTGACATATAAGAATCCTTCTTTCTTTATTTAATAGTTAACCTTTATAATCTTACCGCTAAAGGCCAGTAAATTCAATTTATATTAATTTTTTATTGCTTTTTTCGCAGATTTTTCAATGAACAATCGATAAATCAAAAATAATAAAATCCCGCATAATGCTCCGATACTATCAAGGACTACGTCATGTACACTTGGAGTACGATCACCTGTTAAATATTGGTGATATTCATCGAAAACTGCCAAACTAATAGTAATTGGCCAAATAAAAATAAAAGCATAAACTTTATTCAAAAAGAAACGTTTAAGTCCTGCAAACAGGCCTAATCCTAATAAAAAATAACTTGAAAAATGGGCTAATTTTCTGACAAAAAATTGTGTAAAACTAGTTAGGCCATCTTTGCTTGCGCTGTGAATTTGACCACCATAATTAATAGAAATATGAGATAAAAGTGGGTCGAGAAAGCCAAAGTAAGTTTTTATCGTTGATGAACTCATTTTTTGTTCATGATAAGTCATTGAACTAGAAATGAATAAGCTTATAAAAATGATTAGTGCAAGAACAAGACTCAATTTCTCTCGCTTGCTGAATTTAAATTTTTGCATTTTAATACACCTTCCTTGACAAAGAGGATAATTAAGTATACTCTACTATGATTTACATTTATAAGAAAGGGAATAGAATGAAAATCAAAAAAATATTTACAATCATGGCTTTGGCATTAGCCAGTTTAACTATAGTGACTGCTTGTTCACAAAAGACAAGTGAAAAAAGCAGTGGAATTAAAATCGTTACATCAACTAATGTTTATGCCGATATTGCTAAAAATATTGTAGGAAAGTATGGCAATAGTGAAGCTATTATTTCTAATGGCGATATTGATCCACACGATTTTGAACCAACGACTAAATCTGCTACTACAATTAATAGTGCTGATATTGTAATTGCCAATGGTATGGGGTATGACAATTGGATGAGCAAGTTAGCTAAATCTAATGGTAAAACAGCTGTAAAAGTTGGTGAAGATATCATGAAATTAAAGAGTAGTGATAATCCTCATATTTGGTATAACTTAGATATGCCAGAAGAATATGTTAACTACTTAGTTAAGAAATTATCAAAATTAGATTCCAAGCATGCTTCTTATTTTAAGAAGAATGCTGAAAATTACTTAGCACAAATCTCTGAAATTAAGGCCGTCGCCAAGACTGTTGATGGTAAAAATTCTAAGCCAGTTTATGTAAGTGAACCAGTATTTGATTATGCTTTAGAAGCTGCTGGTTTTAAGATTGGTGATAAAGATTTTGAAGAAGCAATTGAAAATGAAACTGATCCAAGTGCCAAGATTATTGAAAAGATGAACAAGGCAATCAGTGGCAAAGAAATTGCTTTCTTCGTAAACAACACTCAAGCAAGCAGTTCAACAGTAAAAGCTTTAGTAAAGAAGTGTAAGGCTGCAGGTGTTCCAATAATCGAAGTGCGTGAAACTATGCCTAATGGGGTAAGTTATCTTAAATGGATGACACAAAACTATGAAAAGTTAAAAGATGTATCTAAATAATATTTCAATATTGTAAATCACAAAAAAGTCTCATTTATGAGGCTTTTTTTGTGGGAATTTTTATTAGGATATAGAAATTACAAGAAGTAAACAGTAAAATATTAAACGTTACAATAAATTTGGAGATGAAAAATGAATTCGAGTTTGAAGAATAAATCGCCTGTTCTATTACCAGGCAGATAAAATAGATAGTTTAAATATTTTTTACGGGGTAATAAAATTGGATGATTTAATAAAAGATAAGAAATATATTTCCTGGCCAACCTTAACTTTAATGGCGTTTGTTACAGTTATTGGTTTAGATGATATTATGTATAACTTCCAAAACCAAGGTATGACTGTTATGACATCTTGGGTTTTGATGTTATTTTTATATGTTATTCCATATGCGTTAATGGTTGGGCAATTAGGGTCAATCTTTAACAAAGGTGGTGGTGGTCTATCATCTTGGGTTCGTGGAACTGATGGAGAATTCTTAGGCTACTTCACTGCTTGGACTTATTGGGCAGCTTCTATTCCTTATGTTGTTGATTCCGCAAATGAAATTATTGTTGATGTAGGTTGGGCTTTTACTGGTTCAGAAAAATTTCAAGATAGTATTTCTAATGCTCAATTTACTCTTTTGACTTTCTTGATGTTTATTATTTTTATCTTTATTGAAAGAAAGTTTGCTAACTCAATGGAAGTATTGTCTACAATTGGTGGAGCAATGATGTTTATTATGACTATGCTCTTTGTCTTTTTGGCCTTTGTAGGTTTGGCAAAGTCTGGTGGTCATATGGCAACGCAACCATTTACTTGGAAGACGATGATTCCAAAATTCGATTTAAAATATTGGACTACAGTAGGGATGTTGATTTATGCAGTTAATGGATCAGAATTAGTTGCACCATATGTAACTAGAATGAAAAAACCAAAGACAGATTTTCCTAAAGCTATGATTGCTTTAGCAGTAATGACTGCATTTTTGACTATCTTTGGTTCATTTGCTTTAGGAATCTATTTTGATGCTTATCATTTACCAAATGATTTGAAGATGAATGGTTCTTACTATGTATTTGAAGCAGTTGGACAACAATTTGGTCTAGGACACACCTTGCTATATGTTTATGCTTGGACCTCCGTCTTTTATAATGCGGCTTTATTAGCTGTTTTACTAGATGCAATGACTAGAATGCTTATTTCCGATACTGGGGATAAGTATATGCCTGAATTTTTACGTAAGACAACCAAGGATGGATTGCCAATTAATGGTTATATTTTAACTGTTTCTCTTTCTGCATTTATTATGCTTTTGGGCGTTTTCTTACCTGATATGAATGATATTTTTAACTGGTTGTTGAACTTAAATGGTATTATTTCACCAGGTGTAACATGTTGGATTTTCTATTCATTTATGCGTGTAAGAAAAGATTCTAAAAAATATCCTTCTGAATATGTCTACATTAAAAACGATAAATTAGCTTATTTGGCTGGGTTAGCCTTATTAGTAGTAACAGCTGTAGCAACTGTTTTAGGGGTAGCTCCTCAAGATGTAAAACAATTTAGTGATATTTGGTGGTATGAATTAATCATTAACATCATTGCTGTTGTTGTTTTGATTGGTTTAGGGGCAATTTTACCGGGAATTAGAAGACGTGAAGTTGAATATGGTATTGCATTTTCTAAGAAGCAATGGATTATTATGATTGCACTTATTATAGGTTCAATTATTTTAGATGTATATTTGGGTGGTACTAAGATTGCACTACGAGGTTTGTACATCTTTATTGAAGCATGTATTGCTTTACTAGTTTGTTGGTTAATTGGCCGCGAAAAACCAATTGAAAAATAAAATAAATAATATTTTGACTTGAACTAATTTAGTTCAAGTCTTTTTTTAGAAAAAAATAAACTGATTTTGTGTATTTATGATTGGAAAGGAGGAAGAAATATGGAAGTAAAACATTGGGCTGAAGACTTGATAAAGAGCGCTAAAGATATGAATACAAGTGATATTTTCATAACTGGAAAGCAGGATTTTTATGAAGTTAATTTTCGGACTAGTAAAGGATTAATAAGACGTGAAAAGTTGAATTTGCAGTTTGGATTAGAAGTGATTAATTACTTTAAGTTTATTGCACAAATGGATGTTTCAGAACATCGTCGTCCTCAGGTAGGAAGCTATATTTTTAAAAATAATAAGCAAAGCCAAGTGGTTTTTTTACGCTTTTCAGTTTTAGGAGAGTTTTCTGGGAAAGAATCATTAGTTATTAGGCTGATTAATAGTATTCAAAACAATCGTTATTTCTTTATTGAACAAGTTGATCTTTTAACAGCTGCAGCAATAAAAAGAGGATTAATTTTGACAAGTGGACCAACCGGTTCTGGAAAAACCTCAACTATGTATTATTTAGCTAAAAAATTAGCCCATCAGAAAGTAGTTATGACAATTGAAGACCCAGTTGAAGTATTTGAACCAGAGTTTTTGCAAACCCAAATAAATCTTGAAGCTGGCATTGATTATGAAAGCTTGTTAAAAGCGGCTTTGCGTCAGCGACCAGATATTTTAATTATTGGAGAAATTCGTGACAAAGTAACGGCTAGACTAGCAGTTGATGCGGCTCTTAGTGGACATTTAGTTTTAGCAACAGTTCATGCAAGGTCTACTTTGCAAACAATAGCTAGGTTAAAAGGGTTGGGAATTGATTCAGTTGAATTAGCTAATTGCTTAAATTGTGTGAGTTATCAGCGTCTAATTCAAACCATAGATGGAGAAATCGCCTGTTTATTAGATATTGCAAGTGGTGAAACACTACACAAAGAAATCAATAAATCGAAAACTGGTGATTTTATTAATTGGCGAGAAAATTTGGCTGAACTACTAAAGGAGGAAAGAATTAGTGGCGATAGTTTTACCAGCTTTCAAGAAGGATAAACTAACTGGGCGTGAGCAGTTAGAATTTTTAGAATATTTGGCCATGTCTTTAAAAAATGGCTTATCTCTGGCTGAAAGTTTGCAGGTCATGCCAGCTTTATGGTCAAAAAAACAACGATTGTTGCGTAAGTTGACATATTTAATGGAGCAAGGTGTTAATTTCAGCCAAATTTTACGACAAATGGGTTTTGGAAAAACAATTGCTAGCCAAGTGGATTTGGCGATGATGCAAGGAAATTTAAATGAATGTCTTAATCAACTGGTTATTATTAATCGACTAAAAGAAGAACAGTTAAAAAAGTTAAAAGCTGAATTGTCTTATCCTATAACTTTGTTTGTCTTAATGATTTTTATGTTGTTGTTTATGCAAAATTTCTTAAATGGTCAGCTAGGACAAGAAGATGGAACTGCTAACTTAGTTTTTGCAATTCTGATAGTTGTTGCTTCAGTACTAAGTGCAGGGGTAACTCGAATTGTAATTTTATTGAAAAGACAAGATTATAAGGCATTAAAGGCATTGTTGAGATATCCAATTGTCGGGAAAATAACTCAGTTATATGTTTTTTATATGATAAGTTCAGAATTCGGAATGATGCTAGGAGCAGGTTTTAGTTTTCCAGAAATCTGTAAATTATTTACTAATCAAGAAGATGGATCATTACAAGAGCAATTAGGAAGAAAAATGCTTAAACAGTTTGAAGCGGGCAAAAGTATAGGCGATATTATTCGAGGAGAAGCCTTTTTACCTGATAATTTGCTTTTATTTATAGAAACTGGTGCTGAACGGAAAGAATTGGGCTTGAAATGTACAATCTTAGCTAATGGATTTTTTCGCGATTTGACCCAGGGCTTGGAACGATTGATTGTTAATGTCCAACCTATTTGTTTTATTTTTATTGGAATTTGCATAATTGGAATGTATTTGAAAATGTTGATGCCAATGTATGCATTGATGCAGAGTATGTAGGAGGATCATGATGAAGAAATTTAAGGAATTAGTAAAAAAGTTAAGAAAACAGACCGTTAAGGGCTTCACTTTAATTGAAATGGTAATTGTAATAGCGATTATTGCAATTTTGATGATTTTAGTAGTACCTAATTTAACCAATCAAAAAAATAATGCAGAAACTAAGACAGATGAAGCATTTCAGACAACTCTGCAGGCTCAAGTGACTCTTGCTGAAGAAGATGGCAAAAAAATCACTTCTTGGGATCAATTAGAGCAAGCTAAATATATTTCTGAAAAGCAAGCAAAAAGAGCACAAGAAAAATTTGTAATTTCAAATGGTGAAGTTGTTAAGAAATAGAGTTAGGGCCTTTACACTTTTTGAAACAGTTATAACCCTGGCAATTGTTACAGCTATTCTCTCAATTGGCTGGCTCAATTTTTCTGTTATTAAAGAAAAAATGTTAATTGATAGCGCTAGTATGCAAGTTAAAGTTATTCTTAATCAGGCATTACGACGAGCTAGTATTACTAATAAACTTTATTTAATTGATTATTATGAATCAGATAACTTATTAATCGTTAAAGATCAGGATGGCAAAGTTGAAAAATATTCCTTACCAGAAGGTGTAAAGATATATAATTTAGCAAAAACAAATATTGAACAAACAGGATATATTGCGCCTAAAACAATTACTTTGCGTACAAAGAAATTTAAAAAAGAACTTCGTATTCAGCTAAAATGGGGGAAGATAAATGAAACAAGTTAAAGGGTTCCTGTTAATTGAGGCAGCAATTAGTTTGATTATTTTATTGTTTTGTCTTAACTTGTTTGTTTTTTGTCTTATTGAAACAAGAAAAATTGAAGCTAATTCACAAATAAGAAGTGATCGTGCTTATGCTGATTATGTTTTAAGGAAATATCATTTAAATAAAATTAAAGTTCATGGGATTGAATATGAAAATTAAAAAGATAAAAGGCTTTTTATTAGTAGAAGCCATAATTAGCTTAGTGATTACCTTATTTTGTCTAATTATGTTAACTAACTTGTTATCTTTGTTTAAACAATATCGACAAGCTGAACATTATGGTAATGAATTAGTTTTGAGCTATGTTCAGTTAAATAACTTTATTGAAAGTAGCAATTATATTGAAATTGACCAAAAAGGAAGCAACTCCAAGAAGGTAATATTCAAGCGAGAGGAAGCCAGCAAAACAACAAATTATGTCCTTGAATATTACAATAGTTCAATGCTCAGGTTAACTGCGAGTCAGGGCGGGCATATTCCTTTGCTGATGAATGTAAAACAAAGTAGCTTTGATATAGATAATCAAAAATTAAAAGTAAGAATTGTCGAGCAAAAAAATGGAGAGAGTGAGTGGTTTTTTGATCTTACTAGTAAAAACAAGCCAATTAATGATGAACTTGAAAAAAATGATAAAAAGTAAAATAACGGGGAGTATATTAATTAGTACAATTCTTTTTCTACTAGCTGTCTTGCTTTTCTTACAATATTATCAATTTACTTTTGTAAAAACGGTCGAAAATAACCAGCTTCTGGTTAAATACTTCGAAAGTAAGTAAGCTTTCTTGCATGTAATAGCCTCTTTCTTTTAAAATGTTATAGAAGAAAAAGGGGTTTGATTAAATGAAAAATATTGAAGCAATTTTTGCACAATTTTTAGACGTAGTTCAAATTTTACAAAAAAATTTAAATGTCCCATTTGCCGGTGCAGTAACTGAAACTTTTGATAACTTAGAAAATGGCAAAATAAAAGTAGAAATGGGTGCTCCAGACAAAGAAACAGTAGCTTTATTATCTAAAAAATATCAAGAATTAAATTATGATAAGCTTCCAAGTACTCAAAAATATATGGTCTTTACTTTGCTAACTTTAAAAGCAATGAAAGAAGATGGACGCAATTATTCTCAAATGCCAACTCCACCAGTTTTGGCAACGGTAGTTGCAATGGTTTGGGACAAATTAATTACGAAAACTGAATTAGCTGTTGTTGATCCAGCAATTGGGACAGGAAGTTTACTCTACACTGTTATTGACCAACTAGTTCAAAGCCATCACTCGCAGAATAAATATCGTTTAGCAGGAATAGATAATGATGAATCTATGCTTGATTTGGCAGATGTGGGGGCTCATTTAAGTAATTATAAAATTGACTTATATTGCCAAGATGCGCTAGAAAATTGGCTAATTGAAAAGCCAGATGTAATAGTATCAGACCTACCTGTTGGTTATTATCCAATTGATGAAAATGCTAAGAATTTTGCTACTCAAGCTAAGGAGGGGCATTCATTAGCACATGAATTATTAGTAGAGCAAACAATTAAGAATTTAGCTCCAGCGGGCTATGCCTTTTTATTGGTACCTAATAGTCTTTTAGGTGGAAAGCTAGGGGCAGAATTTATGCCTTGGCTTGCTAAAAAAGTATATTTGCAGGCAGTGGTTCAATTGCCAAATGATTTGTTCCAAAACCCATTAAATCAGAAATCATTATTAGTTTTCCAAAATCATGGTGAAGGTGCGCAAAGCAGGGATGTATTGTTAGCTAAACTTGGTTCACTTAGAGAAGAAAAATCTTTAGTTGACTTCAACCAAAAATTAAACGAGTGGTATACTAAAAAAAGATAGTTTGTGAAATTAAATTAAAGGAGTATCACTCTATGAAAAAAGTTTTAGCAATTAATTCAGGTAGTTCATCGTTTAAGTATAAGTTATTTGGCTTACCTGATGAAAATGTTCTTGCAGAAGGCCTTGGTGATCGAATTGGGATTCAGGGTTCAACTTTTGAAATGAAGCTTGAAAATGGTCAAAAGTATTCTGAAGAAGTTGCATTGCCAGATCAAGAAACGGCTGTAAAGGTTTTACTTGATTGGTTAAAAAAATATGATGTAGTTAAGGACTTAACAGAAAATGTAGGTGTCGGCCATAGAATTGTTAGTGGTGGAGAAGAATTTACTGATTCTGCTATTATCGATGAAAAAAATTTACAAAAGATTTTTGATTTAACTGATTATGCACCACTACACAATCCTGCTGAAGGCCGTGGAATAAAAGCTTTCATGAATTTACTTCCTGGGGTTCCCCAAGTTGCTGTTTTTGATACTTCTTTCCACCAAACAATGGACGAGGTTCATTATCTTTATTCTGTACCTTTTGAATATTATGAAAAGTATAAGGCTCGTAAATATGGAGCTCATGGTACTAGTGTAAGATATGTTGCTAATAGAACAGCTGAACTTTTACATAGAGACTTATCCGATCTTAAAATGATTATTTGTCACTTGGGATCTGGTGCTTCAATTACAGCGGTTAAAAATGGCAAATCATTTGATACTTCAATGGGATTTTCTCCACTTGCAGGCGTTACAATGGGAACTCGTTCTGGGGATGTTGATACTTCATTAATTCAATTTATTATGGACAAAGAAGGAATTAATGACATTGATGATATGATTGATATTTTGAATCATAAGTCTGGGCTTCTTGGTATTAGCGGAATTTCTTCTGATATGAGAGATTTAGAAAATAGTAAAGATAAAAGAGCAAAATTAGCTCGAGATATTTTTATTAATCGTGTTATTCGTTATGCAGGTTCATATGCTGTAGAGATGGGAGGTATTGATGCCCTTGTCTTTACAGCGGGAATTGGAGAACACGATGCTTATATTCGTGAAGGAATTATGAAGCCATTTGAATGTATGGGACTTGATCCGGACTTTGAAGCAAATAAGACTAATGGAGAAAAACTTATTTCTAAAGATGGCTCTAAAATTGCTGCATTAATTGTGCCAACAGATGAAGAATTGATGATTGAACGTGATGTTGTACGTTTAGCGCACTTAGATTAGGCAAAACACTTGAGGATATAGTGATTTATCGGTATAATTACTATGTCCTTTTTTATGGGGATGTTTTGGGATTCGACAGGCGTAGATCTGCTCTGACTGCGATTCGTAGGTTACGTCTACGTAAAAACGTTATCAGTTAAATATAACTGCAAAAAACAATAATTCTTACGCATTAGCTGCTTAGTCAGCATGTGTTGCCTTTTAGCGATTCACCTATGATTGCTAACTGGTATCAACTCTAATAGGTTACGCTTAGTTTTGCCACCTGAGAGAATAAGAAGAGATTTTGCAGGTTAGTTAGGTTCTACTAGCCCTGATATATGGCGTTTGAGCCTAATGAAATTTAAATAATATCTCTATGATCGTAGAGGTTAGTGATGGAATGCGTTTGGACAGGGGTTCAACTCCCCTCATCTCCACTTATATGCTTAAGAATGCTGCTATATCAACGTTATTAAGTTCGAAAAGTGCTTTTTGAAAGAAATTTGAAAGAAAAAAGCAAAATAAAAGAAGCAGAAACTGCTAAATGTTTAATTCATTTAACATGTTTATTGCTTCTTTTTTATTAAAATTTTTTATACTATCATTGGCTAACTGAGAATACCAATGATATTTAGAAGATTTGTAATTAAATATTTGATAATGTCTCTAAACCAATGTATTATTTGAAGCATGATGAGGGTAGTTATAAAAATTAGGAGTAGCTAGATGAGAAAAGCTGAAATAGATGAGTATATTCAAAAACTTATTAATACCCCACCTACTATTGATGGCCAATATACAACTGAATTTGAAGATAGTTTTTCAAAAGAAGAGTGGAATTATTTTATTGAAAAATTAACAGAAATTTCTTTTACATGGACGCCACCTGATGAATATTTCTATAAGGGTCCATAGAATAATATCTTATCTTTTTAAGAAAAAAATATTCTGAAAGGCATGAGAAGATTGTTTACTATAAAATTAGTATCAAATACCCCAGATACTTTAGTTTATGATATTTGGGACTTTGATAGAAATGAATATGTTAATCAAATAGAAGTTAGTAAGAAAGATTTATCTTATCGTTTGAAAAATAATCAAAAATTGTCTAATTCATATGAAGCAGGAGCATATAGAGCTATTATGGAAGCAATACAATTTAATGTAGCTCCTCAAGAATATAGTGATGGCTGGGGTTAATCTTAATTATAAAAATTGATTTTAGCTCATTGCTAAAGAATGGAGTGACTTATCCTGAAAAAAGATAGAGAAACCTTAATTGAAGAAAAGATTAATAAGATATTCAAGATGAGTGCCATGGAGTTGCTGACAGATGATACTATCTCCGAAGATATATTTTGGGATAAAGTAGGAGAGAATTTGATGTTTACTATTAAATTAGTATCTAATTCTAAAGATAAAGTAATTTATGATATTTGGAATGGAGATACTAAAAAGTGCATTAATCAAATAGAAGTTAATAAGAGAAATCTTTCTTATCGTTTGAAGAATAATCAAAAACTTTCAAATTCCTATGAGGCAGGAGCATATAGAGCGATTATGAAAGCGATAAAAGATGATTCTTATCCAGAACAATTCAGTAATGGATGGATTTAGAAAATAATAAGGAATTGTTAGCCTTGAAAAATCATAAAAAGATCCCTTGGAAGAAAAAATAAGCAAATGTTAAAGACCTTATGGACAATGATACTTTAATTGAACTTCTTGAGACAGAATATGAAAGGTAATTTTTTAATTAACATAGAAAAAACATTGTTAATTCTCTTTTTGAGGAATAATGATATTTGTAAAAAATAGTTTGGTGAGACATAGGGATGATTTATTATGAAAAAAACAATGACTGAAGCTGAAAAGAATAAATTACTCCGTGAAAAAATTCAACAATTTTTGCATGCAGATCCTATGGATGTGATTGGTGATGATACAATATTGGAACTCATTGATTTAGAAAATGAAAAATGATGATTTGAATGTTGTATAAAGATGAGATGGGATTATAAAATGCGAAGAGCTGAAATAGATAAATTTATTCAAGAAGAATTAAGTAAACCTCCTGTTGATGCTCAATATGCGCAACATCCTCTTTTAGATTCACTTTCTGAAGAAGAATGGAATTACTTAGATAATAGATTGAAAGAAATCGAAAAGACATGGGAAAATCCATATTTTAATATTGGAGCTTAATAAGTATATAGGAACTAACTATATGTTAGTTCTTTTTTGTGTCGTTTTCTTATTTCAAAATTTTAAAATTAATTTGTTAGCAATACACGACTCAAACTTATTATATATTACTATGATACAATTAACAAAAGATATGTTGTGTTAGTAGAGGAAACAAGCAATGAATGATAAAGATGACTTTGCAAAACAAATGGAAATTGGCCAAAAAAGACTTGAAAAAGTTTGGCCTAAGAAGATAGAAATTTCACTACGTGTTTGGAAACGAAGGCATGACGCAGGTAGAGTTCCTGATGATTATTATGAAAAAATAAGAAAAGCTTTGCTTAAATCACTAGATGATTGGAATAAAAGACACGGTAAGTCGTAATATTATTATCAATTTTTTGTATATTGAATAGAGGGCTCGTGCAATGGAAAAAATAAAATGTCCATCATGGGAATGGGAATGGGCTACTCATGATATGATACACGAGGGTACTTTACGTACAAATATTAATTTAATAAGTCATATATGCTTCTTAAAGACAGAGCGAATACTTAATTCTGATCAGTACTATTATGTTGATGATATTAATGAATTAATTCCTGATACTATGAATGCTGAAGAAAAGGCTGTTTTTTTAAGTAAGTTAAAAAAAGTGTCTCAAAAAGTGAGTGTACCTGATGATTTTGATAAAAAGCTCAGAAAACAATTTCAAGAATAATTTTAATTTCTAATAATAGAAAAATAATGGAAAAATATTGATGAGAAAAGAAGAAATAGAAGAATATATTCAACGTGAAATTCGAAAGCCACCAGTAGACTATCAAATATCAGATCCTTTTATTGAAAGTCTGAATGATGAAGAAATGGCTTATTTAGAAAAAAGACTAATTGAATTATCGAAAACTTGGCAACCACCGTATGAATACTTAGGACCATAATTATCAGTGTCAAAAATATGATTTAACTATTTGATTAGGTAAATATCAATAAATAAAGATTTGGTATATAATTTAAAAATAAAAAGCTAGTATAGAAAGGAGAAAAGATGTGATAGATTTAGTTATTATAGTTGGGTTAGTATTACATTTAATTAATAAATATTTTGATTGGCAGAACAAAAAGTATGCTAATGAAATTATGAAATTAAAAATTAAGAAAATTAAACATAAGCATTTTTATATTGCATGAATCTATCATTTCTAATTTTATATGACTTTAGCAATTATTATAATTTGGGGTAGTGTAGTCATTGCTTTGGATTTATTAATCAACAAAGAATGTAAAGAAGCAATTAGATTGACTAAGATAAAGAATAGCTTAGAAGAAAAAGCAAAGAAATAAAAATTGTATCGTAATATTTTGATATAAAATAATCTTTATTCTGTAAGAAAACGTTGATTATATGAGTGCTTAAACTCAAATAATCAACGTTTTTTATTTTGAATATTTTGGAGGTTACAAGTTAATAATTAATATCTTTCAATATACAAGATATAGAAACTTAACTAATAAATTTTATTTTATCCCCAATATGTTGTATGCTTATATTCGTAACAACACAATTTTTATTCAAATTGGGAGAAAATAATGTCAACGTTAGAAGTAAAAGATTTATATGTTTCAGTTCAAGATAATAACGAAGAAAAGCAAATTTTAAAGGGATTAAACCTCAAAATGAGTACTGGTGAAATTCATGCAATTATGGGTCCAAACGGTACTGGTAAATCAACTTTATCTTCAACAATTATGGGTGATGCTAAATATCACATTAATAGTGGCGACATTTTGTTAAATGGTGAGAGCATCTTAGATTGGCCCGTTGATCAAAGAGCAAGAGCAGGGCTTTTCTTAGCTATGCAATATCCAGCTGAAATTCCAGGAGTAACTAATGCTGAATTTGTAAAAGCAGCAGTTAATGCTCGTCGTCCCAAAAATGATCCTGTTCCAATGGGTGAGTTTATGAAAGAACTTCAAACCACACTCAAGACTTTAGATATGACAATGGAAATGGCAGGACGCTATTTAAATCAAGGCTTTTCTGGTGGGGAAAAGAAACGGAATGAAATTATGCAAATGATGATGATTAAACCTTCTTTTGCTATTTTAGATGAAATTGATTCAGGTCTTGATATTGATGCTTTAAAAGTTGTCTCACGGGGTGTTAATTTAATGCGTGGCGATAATTTTGGTGCTTTGCTAATTACTCACTACCAACGTTTGCTTAACTATATTGAACCTGATTTTGTTCATGTTATGATGGGCGGAAAAATTGTCAAAACTGGTGATGCAAGTTTGGCTAAACGTCTTGAAAATGAAGGTTATGCAAAACTACGTGATGAATTGGGATTAGATATTAAATTGGTTGATGAAGACGCATAGGAGGCTGAAGAATGGAAAATGTAGAAACTTTAGCCAAAAAGCGCTTAGAGCCCACTTGGTTTTCAGAAATTCGTGAAAATGCGAGTCAACTTATTGGTAAAACCCCTTATCCTGATTTTAAAAAATTGAAATATAAGCATTGGGATTTGCATTTAACTGGTAATTTTATTCCAACTGAATCTTTTGCTTCTAAAGCTAATGTTGTTCAAGCAGGAGAGAATTTAGCTCAAATTAATATCCCCGATGAATATCGTAAAAAAGGGGTAATTGTGGCTGATTTTCATGATGCTTTACAAAATTATCCTAAATTAATAAAGAAATATTTTATGACTAAGGGATTAAAGGCTAGTGATGATGAATTTTTAGCTGAACATGTAGCATATTTACAAAGTGGTTTATTTATTTATGTCCCTAAAAATGTTCATGTTGAAACGCCTCTAACCTGTGAATATTTACAAAAAGCAGCTTTAGGCTCTGAATATGTTCATCATGTCTTATTAATAGTTGATGAGGGAAGTAATTTCTCATATATTGAAAAGCTTACTAGTCAAGGCAATGAAGCAAGCAAGGTTAACTTTGTTTGTGAAGTGATTGCCAAGAAAAATAGTCATGTTCACTATACTAGTATTGATAATTTAGCTGAAAATGTAACTTCTTACTTGAATCGGCGTGGCTATTTAGAAAAAGATGCTAAGGTTGATTGGGCTATGGCTTTAATGAACGATGGCTTAACTTTGGGTGATTTTAATAGTGACTTGGTTGGTGATGGAAGTCATGCTGAATTAAAGGCAGTAGGGATTTCTACTAATAATCAGGTTCAGGGGATTAATACTCGTGTGACCAACTATGGTAACAATACTATTGGCCATATTTTGCAACATGGCGTCAGTTTGGATAAATCAACTTTGATTTTTAATGCTGTTGGTCATATTATGAAAGGTTCAAAAGGCAGTGATGCTGAACAAGAAAGTCGAATATTGATGCTTAGTCAGGGAGCACGTGGAGATGCTAATCCAATTTTGCTCATTGATGATAATGACGTTATGGCTGGTCACGCAGCTAGCATCGGTCGGGTAAATCCAGAGCAGCTTTACTACTTAATGAGTCGTGGACTTGATAAGAAGATGGCTGAGAGGGTTGTAATTCGTGGCTTTTTATCTCCTGTTCTTGAAGAAATTCCAACTGCTGATTTAAAGCAAGTATTTAGTGATTTAATTGAGAGAAAGATTAGTGAAAAATAACTATAAAGCAGATTTTCCATTGCTTAAAAATTCGGATTTGATTTATTTAGATAGTGCTGCTACTAGTCAAAAGCCACAATGCGTAATTGATAGGTTAAGCAAGTATTATCAAAGTCAAAATGCCAATGTTCATCGGGCGCTATACGGTTTAGGTGAAGCTACTACAGCTAAATATGAACAGGCCAGAAAACACGTTGCTGATTTTATTAACGCTGATCAAGATGAAGTGATTTTTACCAAAGGGACAACACAAGGACTTAATTGGGTGGCTAATGGATTCGCCCAGTCAATTCTCAAGCCTGGGGATGAAATTCTAATTTCAATTGAAGAACATCATTCGAATTTAGTTCCTTGGCAGATTATTGCTAAAAAAACTGGAGCTAAGTTGGTTTATGTATATTTAACGCCCAATCTTGAATTTGATTATGATGACTATGAAGCAAAGTTAAACTCTAAAACTAAGATTGTAGCTTTACATCATATGTCAAATGTTTTAGGTAATATTCTTGATCTAAGTAAAATTGCCAAATTGGCTCATAGTTTTGGTGCATATTTAGTCGTTGATGGAGCACAAGCTGCTGCACATATAGAGATTGATGTTCAAAAATTTGATTGTGATTTTTATGCCTTTTCTGGTCATAAAATGCTTGGTCCAATGGGAATTGGCGTGTTATTTGGAAAAAAGAATTTGCTTAATCAAATGACACCTGTTGAGTATGGCGGGGAAATGATTAGCGAGGTTAGCCAACAATCTGTTAGTTTTAAGTCATCTCCTCTTAAGTTTGAAGCGGGAACTCAAAATGTTGCAGGTGCAATTGGACTTGATACTGCAATTAATTATCTAAAGCAAGTTGGAATTTCCAATGTTAAGGCGATAGATTATGAACTATGTAAATACGCTAGAAGTCGGTTGGAAGAAATTGGTGGTGTTAGCATTTATGGTGAGGCTAATAATGGAATAATTTCTTTTAATTTAGATGGTATTCATCCCCATGATGTAGTCAGCTTCTTGGATGCAGATAAGTTATGTTTGCGAGCTGGACATCACTGCGCTGAGCCATTGATGAATTATTTGAAAATTCCGGCTTGCTTACGAGCAAGTTTTTATATCTATAATGATTTTTCAGATATAGATGCCTTAGTAAAATCTTTAAATAAGATAAAGGAGTTTTTTGGAAAATGAGCTTTAATTTGACTGATTTATATCGTGAAAGCATTGTTGAAGCGGCTCAAGCTCCAAGACATCATGGTCAACTAAAGAAGAAAAATGCAACAGTTGAGCTTCATAATCCTTCTTGTGGGGATGTTTTAGTTTTAGATGGTTATTTTGAAAATAATAAGCTAGTTGATATGGCTTTTTCTGGCTATGGTTGTACTATCAGTCAAGCAAGCGCAAGTTTAATGACAGATCAGGTTTTAGGGCAAGAAATATCTGAGATAAAAGATGAAGTTATGCTCTTTTCTAATTTGATTACGGATAAACTGAATCAAGCTGAAAAAGATCGACTTGGTGATTGTATTATGCTTGAAGGAGTAAAAGAATTTCCAGCACGAATAAAATGTGCCACCTTAGCGTGGAAGGCAATTTATCAACTAATTGAAAATTATGAAGGACAAAAATAATGACTGATGAAGCAATAAAAAATCTAGGTGGGCAATATCAATATGGATTTAAAGATGATATTGAACCAATTTATACAACTGGTGAAGGGTTAAGTGAAGAGGTTGTTAGAAAAATTTCAGCAGCTAAAAATGAACCTAAATGGATGTTAGACATTCGTCTAGCTGCCTATAAAACATATCGAAAGTTATCCTTACCTAATTTTGGACCAGACTTAACCAAGCTTGATTATGAACACATTAATTATTTCAGACGTGATAGTGATTTTGTGGCTCGCAAATGGGAAGATGTACCAGAAGATATTAAGAAAACTTTTGATAAGTTAGGAGTGCCACAAGCAGAGCGGAAATACTTAGCAGGCTCTAGTGCCCAATATGAATCAGAAGTTGTTTACCATAATATGCGTAAGCAATTTGAAGATATGGGGATTATCTTTATGGACACAGATACTGCTGTTCAAAAGCATCCTGATTTGGTTAAGAAATATTTTGGTAAGCTTGTGCCAGCAAGTGATAATAAGCTAGCTGCCTTAAATACGGCAGTTTGGTCTGGTGGCACTTTTATTTATGTACCTAAGGGTGTTAGTTGTCCAACTCCAATTCAGAGTTATTTTAGAATTAATGCTGGTAATTCTGGTCAATTTGAAAGAACATTGATTATTGTTGATGAAGGGGCTCACGTTAACTATGTAGAAGGCTGTACTGCTCCTAATTATTCAGCTGATTCACTCCATGCTGCGGTTGTTGAAGTTAATGTGTTGAAAGACGCATATTGTCGGTATACTACAATTCAGAACTGGTCTAACAATGTTTATAGTTTGGAAACCAAAAGGGCACAGGCACTTGAAAATGCAACTATGGAATGGGTTGATGGTAATCTAGGTTCAAAAGTAACCATGAAATATCCAAGTATTTATCTCAATGGTCAAGGCGCTCATGGGAACATGTTATCAATTGCTTTTGCTGGTAAGGGCATTGATTCTGATACTGGTGCAACCATGGTGCATAATGCGAAAAATACTTATTCAAGTACCGTTTCTAAGTCACTATGTAAAGATGGTGGTATAGCAGACTACCGAGGTCATATCCGCTTTAATGAACATTGTGATGGCTCATTTGCCCATGTTGAATGTGACACAATCATTATGGATGATAAGTCATCAAGTGATACTATTCCATTCAATGAAGTATTAAATTCAAATGTGTCAATGGAACATGAAGCAAAAGTTTCGAAGATTTCTGAAGAGCAGCTTTATTATTTGATGAGTCGTGGTATTAGTGAAGAAAAAGCTACTGAAATGATTGTCATGGGCTTTGTTGAGCCATTTACCAAGGAGCTGCCGATGGAATATGCAGTAGAACTTAACAGACTCATACAGCTCAACATGTCTGGCGGTATTGGGTAAAAAAAAAGCCGTTTCCACAGAAAAAGCACAGAAAAAACAAATTAAAAAAGCTTGTTTAAGTATTTATTTGATTGGTAGACCAATTTAGGAGAATAAACTTTGAAAAGAACTTTCACATTTAGTCGCTTTATAAAAATAAAATCACAATGTTTTTGGGATAAATTGAACATTATCAGGGCAGGTATATTAGGTGCTAATGATGGTATTATTTCTGTTTCTGGAATTGTTTTAGGTGCTAGTGGCGCAAATTTGGATAGTAAGACCTTATTAATAGCAGGCCTTTCAGGAATGCTAGCAGGTGCTTGTTCAATGGCAGGTGGAGAATGGATGTCTGTATCTACACAAAGGGATATTTTGATGAAAAAGTTAGAAAATCAGACTGTTGATGAAGATTTGAAACTCGAAAAAACTGATGGCTTAACACCTATCAGTGCTGCTTTAAGTTCCTTTTGTTCTTTTATTGCAGGTGCTATTATTCCCTTGTGTGCAATGACTTTATCTCCAATGAATTTGCGAATCCCAATAACTCTTTGCGCAATGGTAGTATCCTTAGCACTTAATGCATTTATTAGTACACTTAATAGTGAAGCATCTGTTAAAAAGGCAATTTTTAGAAATATTTTTACTGGTGTTTTAACAGGCGTTATTACCTTTACTTTGGGTAGCGCAGTATAAAATGATTTTGTTAGTTAAATAACATAGTTTCTCCTTGTAAAACAAGTGATAGGGTAGTAAACTAAAGTAGTTGTATTTGTGAAACCTCACATCTGCAACCGCACATGCTAGGTCACAAGTCTTTCATGTGAAGGCACCTGGCTTGGCGAGTCTAAGTATTTTTTATGGAGGTGTACAAATGTACGCAGTAATTAAGACCGGTGGTAAGCAATACAAGGTTGCTAAGGGCGACAGTGTTTTCGTAGAAAAGCTTGATGTTGAAGCTGGCGAAAAGGTAACTTTTGATCAAGTAATTCTTGTTTCTGATGGTAAAGACGTTAAAGTTGGTACTCCATTAGTTGAAGGTGCAAAAGTTGTGGCTACTGTTGAAAAGCAAGGTAAGGAAAAGAAGGTTGTAACTTTCAAGTACAAGCCTAAGAAGCACTCACACAGTAAATATGGTCACCGTCAACCTTACACTAAGGTAACTATCGAAAGCATTGAAGCTTAATAAGAGGTGAATAATATTATGATGATGAATAACTTTTCAACTATGAACTTATTTGCCCACCACAAGGGTGGTGGTTCAACTGCCAATGGTCGTAACTCAGCTGGTCGTCGTCTTGGCGCAAAGCGTGCTGACGGTCAAGCAGTAAACGCTGGTTCAATTATCTACCGTCAACGTGGTACTAAGATCCACCCAGGTAAGAACGTTGGTATCGGTGGTGATGACACTTTATTTGCTTTGGTAAATGGTGTTGTTAAGTTTGAACGTCTTGGTAAAACTAGAAAGCAAGTTTCTGTTTACCCAGTTGAAGAAGCAAAATAAGACTATTTTTTGCAGACTGAAGGCATAATGTCTTCGGTCTTTTTTAATATTTGAGGTACAAGCTTATGACTGACTCTTTACTTTTGACCTTAACACAGGCACGGATAAAAAAAGTGCTTGAATTAATGAAACAATATAATGCAGATGCTTTTTTGATTTTTAATCAAGCTAATTATCGCTATTTAACAAATTTTACTGGTGAAGAAGCTCAATTAATTTTGACTAATAAGGGTGATCGATATTTATTATCCGATTCTAGATTTTCTGGTCAAATCCAAGCTCAGGCTAGTGGTGAACTAACAGCAATTATGAAGCAAACTGGTGACGTGAATGAAATCAGTCGAATTTTGAAAAAACTTGCAGTTAAAAGACTAATTCTGGAAGGAGAATTCGTTTCTGCTTCTGAATTTTCAAATCTCAAGGAAGCTAATCCTAATTGTCAGTTTATTTTAGTGGAAGAACTAATTGAACAAGTTCGAAATGTTAAAGATGAACTTGAAGTTAAAGCCTTACAGAAAGCAATTTCTATTTCCATCGAAAGTTTTAAGCAAATTTTACCAATGATTATACCAGGAGCAGTTGAAAGAGAAATTGCTGCCAAGCTAGATTATTTGTTTAAGCTCAACGGTGGTGATGGGCCATCATTTGAGACAATTATTGCTTCAGGTGTGCGTTCTAGTTGGGCTCATGGAGTTGCTAGTGATAAGGTGATTAAGCAAGGTGAGTTAGTAGTTTGTGATTTTGGTAGTTTTTATAATGGTTATACTGCTGATATTACAAGAACTGTTGCGGTGGGCGAAGTAGATACTGAATTAGAAAAGATTTATCAAATCGTTCATGAAGCTCAAAGACGTGGGATTGAAGCGGCAGTAGTCGGCAATACCGGTGCAGATGTGGATAAGGCAGCAAGAAATTATATTGTTGAACAAGGGTATGGAGAATATTTTGGTCATGGTATTGGTCACGGTATTGGATTAGAAATTCATGAATTATGTATGCCAGCTTTACCTTTTAAAAAGCAAAAACTAGTTAATAATATGGCTATTACCGTTGAACCAGGAATTTATCTTCCTGAAAAGGGCGGTGTTAGAATTGAAGATGATATTTTAATCAATGAGCAAGCACCAGTAACTATGTCATTTTTCCAAAAAGATGAACTAATTCATTTATAAATTAGTAAGAGTGTGGAAATCTTTATCTATAATTGGTAAGATATTTAAGTAGAAATGAGGGATTACTTATGACAATGATCTCAGTTAATGAGTTTAAGAATGGTTTAACAATTGAACACAATAACGATTTATGGAGAATTGTAGAATTCCAACACGTTAAACCAGGAAAGGGTAGTGCTTTTGTTCGTTCAAAATTAAAGAGCTTGAGAACAGGTGCTGTCCAGGATTATACATTCCGTTCAACTGAAAAGGTAAATACAGCGGATATTCAAACTAAACCAATGCAATACCTTTACAATGACGGTGCAAATTATGTATTTATGGATATGAATACATATGAACAACTTGAAATTCCTAATTCCGAAGTAGAAAGAGAATCTAAGTTCTTAAAGGAAAACATGGAAGTTAACGTTATTATGCACGAAAGTGAAACTTTAGGAATTGACTTACCTAACACAGTAGATCTTGAAGTTGCTGAAACAGAACCAGGTATTCGTGGAGATACTTCTTCAGGTGGTGGTAAGCCAGCAACTATGGAAACTGGTTTGGTAGTTAATGTTCCATTCTTCATTAATGCTGGTGACATCTTAACTATCAATACTAGTGATGGTAGTTATGTATCACGTGCTAATAAGTAGTATTAATATTACGAGGTAAGAAAAATGGCTGATAGTTCAACAATTCTTTTGACCAGTAATCAAACTGGTGACGAAATCAAGATTGATTTAAGCGTTTTGGAAGTGATTTTAGCAATCGCTGCCGAAAAAGTTGATGGTGTTGCTGCGATGCGTGGCAGTCTAAAGTCTGGGTTGAACTGGGTCTTAGGACGCCAAGATCGCGGTAAAGGTGTAGCAGTTTCAGTTGATCAAAATCATGAGATAATCGCTGATGTATATGCTTACTTTGATGCTGGTGTTAATGTTCCTAAGGTTGCTGCCAAAATCCAAGAAAAGTTGGCTGGGCAACTTTCTCAAATGACGGATTTAACTTTGACTACAGTTAATGTACACGTAGTTGGTCTTATTTTCCCAGATGAAAAAGCACATGTTACTAAGGTAGAAGAAGACAAGAAGGAATTATTTCCTGAGTCAGAAAAGGATGGGGAATAATGTCACAACACGATAGTCGTAGAATTGCAATGCAAGCAATTTTTCTCGCTAATGGCGAACCAGATTTGACTATTGAACAAGTGGAAACAAAGGTTGCTAAAAGTTTAGATTTAAAAGTAATTCCAGCTTACGCTCATGAAATTATTGCAGGTGTTTTAGCTAAAAAATCTGAGATTGAAGCTGACATTAGCAAGTATCTTAGAAAAGGCTGGCGTTTAGAGCGGGTAAATCGAATTTCTGTAGCAATTATTGAAGTCGCAATCTTCGAAATTAGTCAAAGTGATGCAATTTCAGCTCCAGCAGCTGTAAATGAAGCTTTAATTTTGTGTGAAGAATTTGATGATCCAAAATCTAAATCATTTATCAACGGAATTTTGGCAAACTTTATGCCAAGCAAGTAATTAATCCCGGCTTTTGCCGGCATTTTTTGTTAAGGAGATATAGTTGATGGCAGAAATACTAGATGGAAAGACATTAGCCAATACTTTATCTGAAGAAATTAAAGAAAAGGTTAAAGCAATGTCTATCAACGGAATAAAGCCACATTTTTGTGTAATTAATATTGGTGACGATCCCGCAAGTAAAGTTTATGTTAGAGCGAAAAAAAGAAGAGCTGAAAAATTAGGAATCGATCAAGAAATTTTTCAATTACCTGCAGAAACCACTGAAGAAGAAGCTTTAGCTTTAATCCAAAAGTTAAATAATGATCCCCAAATTAATGGTGTGATGGTTCAACTTCCAGTCCCAGATCAGATTAATTCAGATCACTTAATTGAAGCGATTAATCCGGAAAAAGATGTTGATGCACTAACCGCTGCAAATGTGGGGCGTTTATGGCAGGGGACTCATTTTGTTAAACCTGCAACAGCTTGTGGAATTATTGATTTATTAGATCATTATCAGATTTCACTCGATGGTAAAAGAGCCGTTATCATTGGTAGAAGTAATATTGTTGGAAAGCCATTGGCTGCATTGTTACTTGAAAGAAATGCAACTGTAACTTTAGCCCATTCCCATACTAAGAACTTAACAGAGTTAACCAAGCAAGCTGACATTTTAGTTGCTGCAGTAGGAAAAGCTAAGCTAGTTACTGCAGATATGGTAAAAGAAGGAGCAGTTGTTATTGACGTTGGGATAAACCGGATTGATGGCCATTTGGTCGGAGATGTTGATTTTGATAATGTCAAAAAGCGGGCTAGTTATATTACACCAGTTCCAGGTGGTGTTGGTCCGTTAACTGTTGAGAGTTTAATGCAACAAGTTGTTGCATTGACAAGGAGACAAAATGGAAAATCATGATAAATATTTATCTGTTTCTGATTTAAATTACTATATCAATTTAAAATTTAAGAACGATCCTTATTTACATCAAGTATTTTTGAAAGGTGAATTATCAAATTTTCGCTATCGCAGAAATTCCCATCAATATTTTTCATTAAAAGATGAAAAAGCAAAAATCAGCGTAGTAATGTTCCGTTCTGCTTTTGAAAAGTTGAAATTTAAGCCTGAAGAGGGTATGAAAGTCTATGTAAGTGGTTATATTGGCGTTTATCCACCACAAGGCACATATCAATTTTATGCTCAAACGATGGAGCCAGCTGGTTTGGGTGAGCTGTATGAAAGATTGCGTCAATTACAGGATAAGTTATCTAAAGAGGGACTTTTTGCTGCTGAACATAAAAAGAAATTACCACGCTTTCCAGATAAAATTGCAGTTGTTACCAGTGCATCAGGAGCAGTTATTCACGATATTATGGTAACTGCTAATCGACGCTTTCCACATGCTGAAATAGATCTTTTCCCTGCGCAAGTTCAGGGAGATACTGCTGCCGAAAGCTTAGTAAATGCTATGAACCAAATTAAAGAGCGGGCTAGTGAATATGATGTAATGATTATTGGACGAGGTGGTGGATCTCTTGAAGATTTATGGCCATTCAATGAAGAAATAGTAGTTCGCTCAGTATATAGTATGCCTATGCCTGTTATTAGTTCAGTGGGGCATGAAACTGACACAACCTTATGTGATTTAGTTGCTGATGTACGTGCAGCAACTCCAACAGCTGCTGCAGAGTATGCAACACCTAATTTAAGCGATGAATTGGCAGGTTTGCACCAACTGCAAAGTAGACTTCTAACCAGTATGCAAGCATGTATTCGTGAACGTAAACAGGCTTTACTAAGAATTCAAAACTCGCCTATTATGCGTGAACCAATGCGGTTATATGACCAACAAGTACAAAGTGTTGATCAATTAACTGGGAGATTGATGCAAATTATAAAGGTGATTTTGCAAAACAATCGACAAAATCTAAAAATTAGCGAGCAAAAGTTATTAGCCCAAAGTCCTAAGAGATTACTTGAACGGACCAAGCAAAGTAATGATTATTTGAATCAAAGGTTGCTTAATGCAATTAAAACTCTTTTAAAAGATAAGCGGATAGCCTTTCAACAACAAGTTCAAACTCTTGAAGACATTAGTCCGCTAAAGGTGTTAAGTCGTGGGTATGTTTATACAACTGACCAAGCTGGAAAGACGATAATGTCGACTAAAAATATTGCAAAAGATGAGGTCTTAAATTTGCATTTTGCAGATGGCAAGGCCAAGGCTAAGATTTTAGAAGTAGAGGATAATGAAGATGCCAAGTAAAAAAAATAATTTTGAAGAACAATTAGCAGATCTCGAAAAAATTGTTAATAATCTTGAAAATGGTAATGTCCCATTGGACGAAGCTTTGGAACAATTTCAGGCTGGTGTAAAGATTAGCCGAGACTTGGAAAAGAAGTTAACAGCAGCAGAGGAAACAGTTGCAAAATTGATCGACAAAGATGGTACTGAACATGAATTAGATCCACAAAATGCAGCTGCACCAGAGGAATAAAATGACAGACTTTACAAACTTTTATCAAAAATATCAACCAATTATTGATCATTATCTTGAACAGCATCTATCTAGTGAAATTGAAGATAAGAAATTTAGTCAAATTATGGCTTATTCAGTGATGGCAGGTGGTAAAAGATTACGACCATTGCTTTTTTTGGCAACATTAATTTCACTTGGAAAAGAAATTACCGAAAAAGAAATTCGAGTTGCTTGTGGAATCGAGTTAATTCACACTTATTCTTTAATTCATGATGATTTACCAGCAATGGATAATGATGATTATCGTCGTGGAATGCTCACTAGTCATAAAAAATGGGGTGAAGCAGAGGCTATTTTAGCAGGAGATGCTTTGTTGCCAATGGGATTAGAATGGATTGCTAGTGCTGAAAATGCTGAAATGGTAGCTGTTATGGCAAATGCAATCGGCCCTAATGGAATGGCAGGTGGACAATATTTAGATATTGATTCAACTAATAATGACGCTGTTAAAGAAGATAATAATTTTATTAATCGAATGGAATGGTTGAAAACTGGTTGTTTAATAAAAGCCAGTGTTGAAATTGCAACTATTTATGCCAAAGCAGATGATCTTTCTCGTAAAAAATTAGTCGACTTTAGTGCCAATTTTGGCCGTGCATATCAAATTTATGATGACTTAGTTGATGTTGTTCAAACAAGTCAAGAAGCTGGTAAGGCAACTCATAAGGATGAAGAAGAAGGCAAAAATAATACTTTAACTTTGTTAGGGATTGATGAAAGTCGAAAAGAATTACAAGAATTAATTTTAGCGGCGAAAAATAATTTGACTGACTTAAATAGTGAAGTGTTATTAGGATTCTTAAACCTATATAAAAAGGTGTTGTAATGGCTAAAGAACGTGCAGATATAATTTTATTCAAGCAAGGGTTATTCAATTCTCGCTCTCAAGCTCAAAGGGCCATTATGGCCGGCTTAGTGACTGACCATTTACATCAGAGGATTGATAAAGCTGGAGAAAAGTTTCCAGAAGATGAAAAATTTTATATTAAAGATGATGGCCAAAAGTATGTTTCTAGAGGCGGTTTTAAGTTAGAGAAAGCCTTAAAAGTTTTTGATATTGATCTAACTGATAAATTATGTCTTGATATTGGTGCATCAACAGGTGGGTTTACCGACGTTGCACTGCAAAGTGGGGCAAAAAAAGTTTATGCTCTTGATGTGGGGTATAACCAATTGGCTTGGCAGCTTAGAGATGATTCAAGAGTTATTGTAATGGAAAGACAAAACTTTAGATATTCTAAGCCAGCCGACTTTACTGAGGGCTTGCCGGATTTTGCAATGACTGATGTTTCTTTTATTTCATTAGATTTGATTATGCCACCAATGTTTGACATCTTAAAGGATCAGTGTGATGCTGTTTGCTTAATTAAGCCACAATTTGAAGCAGGACCTGACCATGTTGGAAAAAATGGAATAGTTCGGGATCATAATGTACATGAAGCTGTTATTAAGCATACAATTGATAAAGCTTTGGAAATTGGCTTTGATGTTCTGGGGATTGACTATTCTCCTATTAAAGGTGGAAAGGGAAATATTGAATTTTTAATTCACCTTCGAAAAAATCTTGCAAATCCTAGTCAGCTTTTATGGGATGGCGATGTTAAGTCTGTAATTAATGCTGCAGTAAATCAGCTATAAAGGAGAAAGAATAATGTTAGTTGAATTAGACATTCAGAATTTTGCAATTATTAAAAATCTGAAAATCAAATTCAAGAAGAACATGACGGTCTTGATTGGTGAAACTGGTGCAGGAAAATCAATTTTAATTGATGCACTTTCCCTTCTCTTGGGACACCGCGCTCAAAGTGAAATGATTCGTTCAGGTGAAAAAAAGGCAGTTGTTACAGGACTCTTTACGCTTGAGGAAAGTCAAAAGCAAATAGTTGAAAATCTATGCTCCGAATATGGGTTACCTTTAGATGGTGATGATTTAATCATTAGTAGAGAATTATCAAATAAGGGACGCAATGTAATTAGAATTAATGGTCAATTAACAACGATTACAGTTTTAGCACAAATAGGGCAATATTTGGTTGATATTCATGGTCAAAGTGATCAACAAATATTAATGAATCAAGAACGGCAAATAGACTTAGTTGATGAGTATGCAGGAGCTATTTTTAAAGTAGAACTTGAAAAATATCAGAGTCTATTTAAAAAATGGGTAGAATTAACAAATAAATTAAAGCATTTGCAAAAAGGGGCTCAAGAATTAGCCCAAAGGCATGATATTCTTCAATTTCAAAAAGATGAACTTGATTCTGCTGATTTAACAGATATTGATGAAGATGAAAAGCTGGAACAAGAGTATTCAAAATTAAATAACTATCAAAAAATTGCAGAAACAGCAAATTATTTAATGCAAGTATTTGATGATGATGAACATGGATTGACAACTTTATTGGGTAATGCTCAAAATGCTGCTGATGAACTTGCAGAATATGGTTCAGACTTCAAGAATATGGCCCAGTCATTATCTGATGGGGTATATTCTTTATCAGATAGTCGAAGTGAATTAGGTAATATAATGGACAACTTGGATTTTGATGAAGAAAGATTCCAATATGTTACTAATCGACTAGATACTTTAAATAATTTAAAAAAGAAGTATGGCCCAGATTTATCAGACGTATTTAATTTCTATCAAAAAATCTCTAAGGAACTCAGTCAGTTTGAAATGGGTGGTCTAGATGAAGATAAACTTCAAAAAGAAATTAGTCAGTTAGAAGATAATATGGCAGCTTCAGCTCAAAAGCTTCATCAGATGAGAGAAAAGACTAGTTCACAGCTTGAAAAAGAAATTCGTTCTGAATTAGCTGATTTATTTATGGAGAAAGCAAGATTTTCAATTAGATTCGTTCAATCGAAAACCTTCAATGAATTAGGAACTGATGAAGTAGCATTTTATATAGCCCCTAATCCAGGTGAGGAATTAATGCCACTTGTGAAGATTGTTTCTGGTGGTGAACAATCACGATTGATTTTAGCTTTAAAAACAATCTTCTCAAAAGTTGAACCTGTTGGCACGATGGTTTTTGATGAAATTGATACTGGAGTTTCAGGACGAGTATCAGCAGCTATTGGGAAGAAAATGCATTCAATTGGGCAACAAAAGCAAGTTATTGCAATTACACACTCTGTCCAAGTAGCTGCAAGTAGTGATTGGCGCTACAAAATTGAAAAGCATGTTGAAGATGGCAATACTTTTACTCAAGTACGTATACTTGATGACCAAGAAAGCGTAAAAGCAATTGCACAGATGATGGCAGGAATCAATATTACAGCAGCTGCAGAACAAAATGCTGCTGACTTAATTAAGAGAAGTCACGAAAAATAAAATTTAAAAAAGCTGGAAAGATGCGCTTTTTTGAGCGAAAACTTTCCAGCTTTTTTAGGCAATATCAGTTCGAAAGATATCAGTAATATTAACAATGTTAATTGCATTAGTATCAGCATTTTTTACAATAATTTTGTTATTAGGTACGACCTTAATGATTTTCCCAATTATATTGGTATTGTCTTTAAGTGTCAACAAAATATAACTACGGTGCAATAAAGCATAGCTTAAATTAGCTAAAATATAATGCTGCTTTTGTCCAATGATAGAAAGTTGGTCTTGGTCATAAGCAAAAATATCTTCAAATAAGTTAAAAGTCTTAGTTACTAGATTTTTCCCAATAAGTTGTAAATTCTTCATATTCTCAATCTCCTAAAAGCACTCGAAAATCATAAATTACTCTCGAACAATCGTTTGATTAAATTATACGAACTAATGTTTAAAAAATCAAGGAAAAATCGAAAATATGTTTGGAAATGATTGTTATTTAATTATGAGAAAAAAGGAGTGAAACTTGAAAAATCTGCTAGTTTAGTGCAATATAGAATTATTAATGATTTTTAGGAGCAATCATGGCAAGTAAAGGTTTATTATTGGTTCTATCAGGACCTTCTGGTGTTGGTAAAGGTACAGTAAAAAGTGCAATAGTTGAAACTAAAGCATTTCCATTTGAATATTCAGTTTCAATGACTACTCGAAAGCCTCGTCCTGGTGAAGTAGATGGAAAAGATTATTACTTTGTGAGTGTTGATCGTTTTAAAGAGGCTATTAACCAAGGTGAGCTTATTGAATATAATCAATATGTAGGCAATTACTATGGAACACCGCTAGCTCCAGTTAAAAAAATGCTGAGCGAAGGTAAAGATGTTTTGCTTGAAATTGATGTTAACGGTGCCCAAAAAGTTCGTGAACAAATGCCTGATGGTGTTTTTATCTTTTTAACACCGCCAGATTTGCATGAATTAAAGCATCGGCTAGTTCATCGAGGAACAGATTCTGAGGCTGTTATTCAAAATCGAATGAAACAAGCGCGCAACGAAATTATGATGATGTCTGATTATGATTATGCTGTAGTCAATGATACTGTTGCAAATGCAGTTAGTCATATTAAAGCGATTGTTGAAGCCGAGCATGTTAGTGTTAAGCGAGTAATTGATTCGTATCGTAAAATGGTTGAGGAGGACTAATACATGAAAATTACATATCCATCAATTGATAAATTATTAGACAGAGTTGATTCAAGATATTCTTTATCAGTTTTAGCTTCAAAAAGAGCTCATGAGCTTGAAGCAGGTAATCCAGCAGCACTTGATAAATTTAAATCATCTAAGTCAGTTGGCCAAGCATTAGAAGAAATTGCTGCAGGTAAGGTAATTATTGACCCAGATCACAAAACTAATATTGATTAATTAGTTAGACCTTCATCGCTAAGATGAGGGTCTTTTTAGCAGGTGAAAATAAATATGATAGCGCAAGTAATTGTAGATGTTGCAGCTAAGCAGACAGATCGAATTTTTGAATATCAAGTCCCTGAGCAAATTGCAGATTTAACAACTGGGTCCCGTGTTGTTGTCCCTTTTGGTCGAAGGAAAGTTCAAGGCTTCGTTGTAGGCTTAACTAAAACTAGTCAATATCAAGGAAAATTGAAAGACTTGTTGTTAGTTGTTGATGAACAAGCTCCCTTAACTCCGGAATTAGTTGAATTATCAGCATATTTGGCTAAAACTATTTTTTCTTATCGGATTTCAATTTTACAAACCATGCTTCCTAGTGTTATGAGGGCAAAATATCGAAAAATTTTAATTCCAACAACCAAGCAGGCTGAAGAGTTACAAATTTTTAAAGGAAAAAGTATTGATTTAGCAAAAGTGACCGATTTAGAAGAAATTGCCCAAATTAATCAGTTACTAAAAAAGGATATGGCTAAAATTGAATATGCAGTTGAAAATAAAGCTAAGGAAAAAACAAAAAAAGTTTATTATCTTACCTCTAGTCTCACCGATTACAAAGAAATTCAACAAAGTCTACGTTCAAATGCTGTTAAACAGGCTGAATTATTGCAATTTATAATCCAACATTTTGAACAATTTCCTTTTGATTCTGGGCAGTTGAAAAAATATAATTTATCATTTTCAGCAATTAATACTTTAGTTAAAAAAGATTTACTCAAAATTAAAGAAGTTGAGCAATATCGAAATCCTTTGACTGAATTTTCAAAAAATATTAAAAGAAAGATTGTTATTCTTAATCAGGAACAAACAGCTGCTCTGCAAAAAATAAATAAAAGTATTGAGAAGTCCGAAGCAAAAACTTATTTACTTGAAGGAATAACTGGAAGTGGAAAAACAGAAGTCTATTTACATGCCATTAGCAATGCATTACAAAAAGGGAAAAATGCTTTAATGTTAGTGCCGGAAATTTCCTTAACTCCGCAAATGGTTAGCCAGGTCAATGCCCGCTTTGGAAAAGAAGTGGCAGTTTTACATAGTGGTTTATCAGAAGGAGAGAAATATGATGAATGGCGCAGAATTAGACGCGGTGAAGCTCGAGTAGTTGTAGGAGCTAGGAGTGCTATTTTTGCTCCATTAAGTAATATTGGTTTAATTATTATTGATGAAGAGCATGAAGCATCATATAAGCAAGAAGATACACCTCGATATCATGCAAGAAATGTAGCTATTTGGAGAAGTCAATTTCACAATGCGCCTTTAGTATTAGGAAGTGCGACACCATCTCTTGATAGTCGTGCGCGTGCTCAAAAAGGCGTTTATGAATTATTGCGTTTAACAAAAAGAGCCAATCAAAAAGCCCTGCCTGAAGTTAAAATTATTGATTTGAAGTCGGTAGAATTTGCGGGAAGTCAATTTGATTTATCTACTGACCTTGTTGAAGCTATTAAAGAAAAGTTGATGAGAAATGAACAAATAATTTTATTGCTCAATCGACGTGGTTTTGCTAGTTTTATGCTTTGCCGAGATTGTGGATTTGTTTTACAATGTCCTAATTGTGATTTATCTTTAACTATGCATAAAGATACAAATCAAATGATTTGTCATTATTGTGGTTTTCATCAACCAATCCCAAATAGTTGTCCTAATTGCCAAAGTAGCAAAATTCGCTTTTTAGGAACTGGAACCCAAAAAGTCGAAGAAGAGTTAAGCGAACTTCTTCCAGGTGTAAGGATTTTAAGAATGGATGTTGATACTACAAGACGTAAGGGGAGTTATAAAGAAATATTAGATAAATTTGGTGCAGGTGAAGCAGATATTTTACTAGGTACGCAAATGATTGCTAAGGGGCTTGATTTTCCGAATGTAACTTTAGTTGGGGTGATTAATGCCGACACGGCTCTTTATTTGCCTGATTATAATGCAAGCGAAAAGACTTTTGAGTTATTAACTCAAGTGGCTGGGCGAGCAGGACGTGCAGAAAAAAGTGGGCAAGTTTTGATTCAAACTTATAATCCAGACCATTATGCAATAAAATTAGCGCAAAAACAGGATTATGAAACTTTTTATCAAACTGAAATGAAAGTAAGATATCAGGGAAATTATCCTCCGTTTTTCTTTACAAATTTAATTTCAGTTGCTTCAAAAAATGAACAAAATGCTGCCAAAGAAGCCTTTGCTATTAAAAGAATTTTAATGCGCAATCTTCATGCTCCAACAATTGTTTTGGGACCAACTCCGAGTGCAATTTCTAAAATTAAAAATCAATATTATTATCAAATACTGGTAAAATATAAACGTGAACCTAAATTAAATGAGCTACTTCATCAGATTCAAGATTTGGCTCAAGAAAAGCAAAAATATGGCTTAAATATTTATATTGATACTCAACCTGGAAGAATATCATAATGAAAGAGGGATGAATATGACATCAGTTATTTTCTTAGGGACACCAAATTTTGGTGCGACAGTTTTAGAAGGTTTAATAAAGGATAATTACCAAGTTTTGGCGGTGGTTACACAACCGGATAAAAAAGTAGGTCGAAAACAGAAATTGACTTCTTCTCCTGTTAAAGAGATGGCTCAAAAATACGATTTACCTGTTTATCAACCTGCTCGTTTACCAAGAAGTGAAGAACTTGATACTTTGATTAATTTACATGCTGATTTAATTATTACAGCAGCTTATGGGCAGTTTTTACCGACTAAATTTTTAAAGAGTGCTAAAATTGCAGCGGTAAATGTCCACGGGTCACTTCTTCCTAAGTATCGTGGTGGCGCTCCAATTCAATACTCTTTGATTAATGGAGATAAAGAAACTGGTGTAACTATTATGGAAATGGTTAAGGAAATGGACGCTGGTGATATGTATGCCCAAGAAAAGCTACCAATTGCACCAGAAGATACAGCAGGTAGTTTATTTGAAAAAATGGCTATTTTAGGTCGTGATTTACTCCTTAAAACCTTACCAAGCATTATTGATGGTAGTTGCGATAAAAAAGCACAAGATACCACTAAGGTAGTCTTTTCACCAAATATTAGTAAAGACCAAGAAAGAATAACTAAGGATATGACTGCAAGCCAAGTTCATAACTTGATTCGTGGCTTAAATCCAGATCCGGGTGCTTATTTAATGATTAATGGTCAAAGAATGAAGGTTTGGTCTTCAGAAGTAGCAAATGAAACAACCCAATTACCTGCTGGGGCTTTAGTAGATAATCACAAGCGTTTTGCGGTAAGTTTTGCTAATCATACGGTTCTCAATCTTACTGAAATTCAGCCAACTGGGAAAAAGAAAATGGCCGGCCGTGACTATATGAATGGTAAAGGTGCAAGTTTGAAGCTAGGAGAAGTATTTATTGATGACTAACTCAGCACGTGCTGTAGCGTTGGCTACTTTGATAAAAGTATTTAAGCAAAAAGGCTATTCTAATTTAAGTCTAAGTCATGCTCTAAATGAAAATAATTTTTCTCAAAAAGATCAGGCTTTTGTTACCCAATTAGTTTATGGAACAATTCAATATCAGTTATTCTTGGAATATCAATTAAAAGATTTACTTAGAACTAAACTAAAAGAAGATTATTTGAAGCCACTTTTATTAATGTCGGTATATCAGTTGATTTTCTTAAATCGAGTACCTAATCGAGCTGTTCTTGATGAAGCTAATAAATTAGCTAAGAGCTTTGGTAAAAAGAACTCATCTGGTTATCGTTTGGTAAATGGAATTTTACGTTCTTTTTTAAGACGTGGGCAAGTCTTACCTAGTCCGAAAGATCCTGTCCATTTTTTGAGCATAAAAGAGAGTATGCCAGAATGGTTGGTTCAGTATTTTATTAAGAACTGGGGTTTGAAGCGTACTGAAAAAATCTTGCCGAGTTTAAATAAACGAGCAGAAAATAGTATTAGAATTGCTAAAGGTGCAAATCAAACGCAAATAATTAATAGTTTGAAAAAGCAAGGATATTCTTTGACTGAATCAACCCTTGCAGATAACTGCTTTTTAGTTAATCATAGTATTGTCAATACAGATGAATTTAAGGCAGGTCAGATTACAATTCAGGATGAGGCAGCAAGTTTAGTAGTGGATTGCTTTGATTTACAAGAAAATGATTATGTTTTGGATACCTGCGCAGCTCCTGGTGGAAAAACAAGTCAATTAGCAGAAAACTTGCCACAAGGAAAAGTGATAAGTCTAGACATTCATAAGAAGAAACTTAACTTAATCAAAAAATATGCCGAAAGAATGCATGTTGATGAGCGAGTTGAAACTCTTGCTTTAGATGCTAGAAAAGCTGCAGAGCATTTTTCTGATACTAAATTTGATAAAATATTAGTTGATGCACCATGTTCTGGGCTTGGACTATTAAGAAGAAAACCAGAAATTCGCTATGATAAGACTATGAAAGATGTTCATAATTTAGCGAGAATTCAACTGGGGATTTTGAATAGTGCTGCCCAATTATTAAAGAAGAATGGTGAATTAGTTTATTCAACTTGTTCAATTACAATTGAAGAAAATGAACAAGTTATAGCAGAATTTTTAAAGAAGCATCCAGAATTTGAAATAATGCCAATAACTTTATCTAAAGTTCAAAGTAAAGAAAGTTTGAAGATTTTACCAGATACTTATGGCAGTGATGGCTTCTTTATTGCAAAAATGAAATTAAGAGGTTAAGTATTTTGATTGAAACAGCTTTTGCATCAAGTATTGGTCGTGTTAGAAAGACCAATCAAGACTTTGTTCAAGTATATGAAAATCAAAAAAGTATAAAAATGGCAGTTGTCTGTGATGGAATGGGCGGTCACCAAGGTGGAGATGTCGCTTCTACTATGGCAGTTAGCCATTTGGGACATGACTTTGCGAAGACCGATTTTGTAACAGCGGAAATGGCGAAGAAATGGTTACAAGTCCAATTGAAACTGGAGAATGAAACTATTTTACGCGCTGCTGATCGTTTCCCAGATTTAAATGGAATGGGGACTACGGTGGTTTTGGCAATTTGTTTTGAAAATAATGCTTTAATTGCTCACTTAGGTGACTCAAGAGCTTATTTGTATTCTGGAGAAAAGTTTACCCAATTAACTGAAGATCATTCGTTGGTAAATGAACTTGTAAAACTTGGACAAATTACCAAAGAACAAGCTAGAAATCATCCACAAAAAAATATTATTACACAGGCTTTAGGTGTCTCCAGCACTATTAATCCTGAATTTAATCGTCCCATCATTCAAGAAAATGACATTATTTTACTATGCACTGATGGCTTGACTAATTCATTAGAGGATGACCAAATACACCAAATTTTGGCAACCAAATCTTTGTCATTAAACGATCGATGCAAGAAATTAATCACTGAGGCAAATCGGTTGGGTGGCGGAGATAATATAACAGTTTGCCTGCTTTTGTGCAAGGCAGGTGACAAGAAATGATAACTCAAGGCTATTTATTAGGCGAACGTTACAAAATTTTGGACACCTTAGGTGAAGGTGGAATGGCGAATGTTTATTTAGCCGAAGATATCATTTTACAAAGAAAAGTAGCCGTTAAAGTTTTAAGACTTGATTTGCAACGTGATCCACAAACCTTGAAACGTTTTACGCGTGAAGCAATGGCAACTAGTGAATTAAGTCACCCTAATATTGTTTCAGTGCTTGATGTTGATACAGATCAAGGCCTTCCATATATGGTAATGGAATACATAAAGGGACCAGATTTGCATCAATATTTGCATGATAATTACCCACTACCCTTTACAGAAGTTATTAGAATCATGGATCAAATTCTAAGTGCAGTTGCTCTTGCTCATAAGCATAATGTAATTCACCGTGATTTGAAGCCAGAAAATATTTTGATCGATGAGAATACTGGTAAAATCAAAATTGCTGATTTTGGAATTGCAGTTGCTCTTAATCAAAGTACCATTACCCAAACTAACTCTACAATGGGGTCTGTTCACTATATGTCACCGGAACAGACTAAAGGTGGTTTAGTTACCAAACAATCCGATATTTATTCATTAGGAATTATTTTATATGAACTTTTAGCAGGGAAAGTGCCTTTTGGTGGCGAAACTGCTATTTCAATTGCATTAAAACACTTAAAAGAACCACTTCCTGATTTAAAAGAGATTGTACCTAACTTACCGCAACCTTTGGAAAATGTAGTCCTTTGCGCAACAGCAAAGGATCCTCGAGATCGCTATGAATCTGTTTTGACAATGAAAGCAGATTTGGACACCTCTCTTAATCCTGAAAGGGCTAATGAACCGGTCTTTAAACCGTCGCATAATCCAGCTTTAGAAGAAACTCGAGTTATTCCAACAATTATTTCTAGTGAAGATGCTGCTCTAAAAAATGTAAAAGAAGAAAAGAAACAAAAGCCAGCAAAGAAGAAAAAATTTTGGCAGACTTTTAAAGAGCATAAAGTTTGGCTACTCAGTTCAATTTTTGCAATTATTGTTGTTTTAATTTGTCTTATTTTAGCTTTAAGTAAAACAAATCAAACAACAGTCCCAGATGTAAGTGATTTCGATGAAAATCAGGCTAAGCAGTCGCTTCAAGCAGCTGGCCTTAAAATAGGCGAGATAGAGTATCAGTATTCTGATAAAGTTGCCAAAGGTAAAGTCATAAAAACTCTACCTACAAAGGGAAATTCAATCGAAAAGGGCAAGAGTGTTGATTTGGTTATTTCTAAAGGAGCCGGGTTAACTACTGTTCCAGATTTAGTTGGGGTTTACTATACTCAAGCCAAAAAACGATTAGAAAAATTAGGCTTTAAAGTTGAAAAAGAAACTGATTATTCTACTGAGATTAGTCGAAATTATGTCATGAGTCAAAGTATTGAGGCTGGTGAGCGTGTAAATGCTGCTAAAACGACGATTGTCATAGTTGTTTCTAAGGGAAGTCGCAAAAAAGCTAAACCTAAGCAATTTAAAGTTAAAGACTTAACTGGGTATTCTCTAAAGAGCGCGCAAGATTATGCTGAAGAAAATGGCTTAACTTTAAAGACGGAAGAAAGATATTCAGATACCGTTGAAAAAGGTTTAATTATTTCACAAAATCCAACAGCAGGAGTAACGATGGCTCGTGGAGATACATTAGAAGTTGTTGTATCTAAAGGAAAACAAGACAGTTCTTCAGCTTCTAGTGATTCAGCATCATCAGATAGCTCTAGCGATACTAATTCCGTTAATAAGAGTGTGTCAATTAGTTATGATTCAAGTAAAGGCAATAATGGTAATGGAAATCATATCCAGATTTATATTGCCGATGACAATCATCAAATAACTAATGTTTATCGTGATTTTTATATCACTCAAAATACAACTTTAAATATTCCATTTAGTCTAAAAAATGGCTCAGGAACATTAATTGTTGTCAATGATGGAACTACTGTAACAAATGAAAGGGTAACTAAATGATTACCGAAGGAATTGTAATCAGTTTAATTGCTGGATATTATGATGTGATGACGCCAAACGGTCTAGTGCGAACTAGGGCGCGTGGCGTTTTTCGCAAAAGACAAGAAAAGCCACAAGTTGGTGACTTAGTAAAAGTTCAACTTGATAAACATGGCACAAATTATTTGATTGAAGTTTTTAAACGAAAGAATCGGATTGGTCGTCCAGCTGTTTCTAACGTTAGCCATGTCTTATTAGTTATTTCTGCGGTTGAACCAGATTTTAGTGTCAATCTTTTGGATAGATTTTTAACTTTTTTTGCATGGCAAAGGGTCCCAGTAACAATTTATCTTTCAAAAGCAGATCTTGCGACTGATGAGCAAGTTGAAACTATAAAAAAAGCTTTAAATTATTATGAAGAAATTGGCTATCGTGTCTTTAGTAACAAAGAAAAGATAGAACAGGCTTTATTGTCTTTGATTAAAGATAATGAAATTTGGACCTTAGCTGGTCAATCAGGTGCTGGCAAATCAACATTATTAAACTTTTTAAAAGAGGATGCTGGACAAGATACTGGAGAGATATCTAAAAGTTTAAACCGTGGTAAGCATACAACTAGAAGCGTACAACTCTTTGCTTATTCTGATGGTTTTATTGCTGATACACCAGGATTTTCCGCAATTGATTTAGGACCAATTAAAATCAAAGAATTACAAAATTATTTTATTGAATTTAACAAGGCTAGCCAATTTTGTAAATTTAGAGGCTGTCAACATATTCATGAACCCAAATGTGAAGTGAAAGCTTTGCTTTCTGAGGGAAAAATTGCTCAATTTAGATATGATGATTATTTAGCACTTCGAACAGAAATTGAAGACCAAAGATTACCAGAATATCTAAAATAAAGCTAAGGATTATAAAAGAAATGAAGGAAAAATATGATTATTTCACCATCAATTTTGAATGCAGACAATTTAAATCTTGGCAGAGATATAAAAAAAGCAACTCAAGCCGGTATTACAAGATTCCATATTGATATTATGGATGGGCATTTTGTACCTAATTTGTCATATGGCCCACAACTTGTGCAGGACTTTAAGCGCGAGTTTCCATTAGTTGAAGCAGAAGTTCATTTAATGAGTAATAACTTAGAAACAACAATTCCAGCTTTTACTCAAGCAGGAGCTGATTTGCTAGAATTTCATTTTGAAGCAACTAATAAAGTGGATTATTGGTTAGATTATTTAGCAAGTAATGGTGTTAAAGCAGGGCTGGTTTTAAATCCGGAAACAGATGTAGCTTCTTTAAAGCCATATTTAAAAAAATTAAAACAAGTATTATTGATGAGTGTTCATCCTGGTTTTGGTGGGCAAAAATATATACCAGAAACAGCTGAAAAAATTGCTCAACTCAAGCAATTAACAAACGAGGCTGGTGTAAATATTCCAATTGAAGTTGATGGAGGAATTAATGATAAAACAGCCCCATTAGCTGCTCAAGCAGGAGCGGATATTTTGGTTTGCGGATCATATATTTTTAAAAATGGTGATATTGCTAGTCAAATTAGAAAATTAGAAGGCATTTTAAATGAAGGGCATTAGTTTATTAGGAGGACCACTTGAGCTAATACCTGAAGGCTTTTTTAATGAATTAAAATATAACAACAAATTTTTGTTGGGTGTTGATCGTGGTAGTTTGTTTTTGGTTGAAAAAGGCTTGACTCCAGATGTTGCAGTCGGAGATTTTGATTCTTTAAAAAAAGCTGAACTAGCCAAAATTGAAAAAGTAGTGAAAGATATTCGTTATTCCAATCCAGTAAAAGATTTAACTGATTCGGAATTGATGATAAAAACTGCTTTTGAAAATTATCATTTAACTAGCTTAAAAATTTATGGTGCCACTGGTGGTAGATTAGATCATTTTTTAGTTAATTTATTTACCTTTTTAAAGCCAGAGTTTCAAATTTATGCTCCTAAGGTAACTTTAATTGATCGTCAAAATGTAATTAGATTATTTTTACCTGGAAAACATCATATTAAGCCATTAGAAGGCTATTCATATTTAGGGATAGTCAATTTAACTGAAGTTAAAAATCTTTCAATACGAGGCGCAAAATACCCATTAGAGAACTATACATCAGCATACCCGGTATCTTTTGCTTCTAATGAGTTTGTTGCTGATAAGTCAGTAGAACTTTATTTTGAAAAAGGGACAATTGCTGTAATTTATAGTAAAGATCTTAACCGCTTTGCAAATCTTTAAAGTTAAAAACAAAAAAGACCAAGGTATTCCTTGGTCTTTTTTGCATAATTAAGCTTAATTATTAAAATTATTAAACGCGAGTAACTTTACCAGACTTCAAAGTCTTAGTTGATACCCAAACGCGCTTTGGCTTACCGTCAACAAGAATGCGCACTTTTTGAAGGTTTGGCTTCCAAGCTCTACGGGTAGAGTTCAAAGCTTTAGAACGCTTGTTGCCGAAAGTAGTCTTTTTGCCAGTAACAAAATCTTTTGCCATTTGCTAAACCTCCTTTACTTGTTATAAGTAACACTTTAATAATATAGCAAAGCTAGGATATAATTGCAATAGAAAATCAATTTTTTCTATTTTTATAATCTGTACTAATTTGATTATTGTATTTACTATGATAAAATACATTCGTATTACCCAATTTGAGAACGGAGGAAAATAATATGGCAGTTAAAATTAAGACCAAGCATGGCCTAATTGATGTAACTAATGGTGTAATTGCAACCGTTGTTGGCTCTGCTGCAACTGCTAATTATGGTGTCGTCGGGATGGCTTCAAAAAATGCCATCCGTGATGGAGTTAATGAAATTTTGAATCGTGCCAACTATAAGCGTGGCGTCGTTGTCAAATCGGTTGATAATCGAATCACTGTCGATGTCTACATAATTGTTGGCTATGGCCTCAAGATTTCTGAGGTAAGTCGTAATGTACAAGATAGTGTTAAATATAATTTGGAACAACAACTTGGCATTCAGACCAAATCTGTAAACGTGATTGTCCAAGGCGTCAAGGTTCTTGATGAATAACGCTTACCGGAGGAGTTAAATTGGTATTAACTGTAATCGAAAGTAAACAATTTAGAGATATGGTGAGAGTTGCTACTCACCGTATGGGTAAAAATAAAGAATATGTCAACAATTTAAATGTTTTCCCAGTTCCTGATGGCGATACTGGTACTAACATGAATTTGACAATGGAAAGTGGCGCACGCGCTGTTAGTGAAAGTCAAAGTACAAGTGTTGGTGAATTAGTTGAAGCTTTGGCCAAAGGGATGTTGATGGGAGCACGTGGAAATAGTGGAGTTATTACTTCACAATTATTCCGTGGTATGTATAAAGCAACTGTTGGCAAGCAAACCTTAAATGCCCAAGAATTAGCTGATGCCTTTTCAAATGGTGTTGCTACAGCATACAAAGCTGTTATGAAGCCTGTTGAAGGAACTATTTTAACCGTTGCACGTGTAGCAGCTGAAGATGGTAAAAATGCTGCTAATGATAGTGATGATGTTGAAGTAGTTATGAAAGCGATTGTTGAAGGAGCTAAGCGCGCATTAAAGACTACTCCAGATTTATTGCCTGTTTTGAAAGAAGTTGGGGTTGTAGATTCTGGTGGTCAAGGTTTGCTCTTCATCTATGAAGGCTTTTTAGAAGGTTTACTTGGAGAAAACTTCTCTGATGTGTATACTCCTGACATTGATGAAATGGATCAAATGATGAGTGCAACTCATGAGCAATCACAAAGTAAGCTTTCTACTAAGGATATTAAGAATGGCTATTGTACTGAAATAATGGTTGACTTAACTAAAGATATTCCAGGTAAGAAGCCTTTTGATTTGGAAGAATTTAGAAAGCATTTATCAACTTTAGGTGATTCATTATTAGCTGTATCTGATGACACAATTGCTAAGGTCCATGTTCATACTGAACATCCAGGTGAAGTATTTACTTATGGGCAACAATTTGGTGAATTAGGCAAAATTAAAATTGATAATATGAGAATTCAACATGAAACAATTGTTGATGAAGCAGCTAAAGAAGAAGAAAAAGTTGATTTTGCTGTGGTGGCAGTTTGTTCAGGTAATGGTGTACGCCAATTATTTGAAAGTGGTGGTGTAAACCGAATTATTTCAGGTGGACAAACTATGAACCCATCTACTCAAGACATCATTGATACAATCAAGAAGTCTGGAGCAAGTAAGGCAATTATTTTGCCAAATAACGGAAATATTATCATGGCAGCTAAACAAGCAGCTGAGGTATGTGATATTCCTGTTGGTATTGTTCAAACTAAGACTATTTCTCAAGGATTAACAGCTATGTTAGCTTTCAATCCAGATGCTAGTGTTGAAGAAAATGTCGAAGCAATGAACGAAGAAGCAAGTATGGTTGTTTCTGGTGAAGTAACACGTGCTATTCGTGATACTAATATCAATAATGTTGAAATTCATAAAGATGATTTTATGGGAATTATTGACGGTAACATTGAAATTGATAAGCCAGATTTAATTGATGCAACTTGCGCAATGATTGAAAAAATGCTCGATGAAGATAGTGAAATCGTAACAATTATTTACGGGCGTGATAGTAATAAAAAGCAAGCTGAGGAAGTTCAAGCTAAACTTGAAGAAAGCCATGATGATTTAGAATTTGAAATTCATGATGGTGGTCAACCAGTTTACTCATTCTTAGTTTCAGTAGAATAGAAAAATGCTAAATAACTTATTTGAACCAGTCACTAGGCTAAAAGGGGTCGGGCCGAAAACGGCCGCTGCGTTAGAAAGTTTGTCAATCTATAGTATCTATGACTTACTTTTCTATTTTCCATATCGTTATGACGATTTAGAGATGATTCCACTAGATCAATTGAATGATGGTCAAAAGGTGCTTTTGAAAGGAATAATCGCCACTGAGCCTTTTGTTAGTCGATTTGGTTACAAAAAAAGTCGATTAAGCTTTAAACTCAGAATTGACCATGATATTATCATGGTCAATTTTTTTAACCAACCATGGCTTAAAAGTCAGCTAGAAGTTGGTAAAGAAGTGGCAGTTTATGGGAAGTATAATCTTGCTAAGCAAAGTTTATCGGGCTTTAAATTTGTGGCAGCTAAAAGTGAAAAATCCAGTCTTAGTCCTGTCTATCCAGTAAATCGCCATATTAAGCAAAAGAAGTTAATTGAACTAATTAAGTTAGCACTTGCTCAAAAACAGGAATTAATGGATATTGTTCCAGAAGAAATTCGACAAAAGTACCGTTTGATGAATGACCAAGAATTGGTTGAGAAAATGCATGAACCTAAAAGTCCTAATGAAGCAAAGTTGGCGAAGCGAAGTGCAATTTTTAGGGAGTTTTTTATTTTTCAGGTACAATTAGCTCTCTTAACAATGAGGCCACAGGGAAGATTAGGAACGGCTAAAAAGTATGATTTAAATGAAATAAAAAAGTTGACGAATACTTTACCTTTTGAGCTAAGTGCCGACCAAAAAAAGGTTATTAATGAGCTCTTTGCTGACTTACATCAAAAAAGACAAATGAGACGGCTTTTGCAGGGGGATGTTGGTAGTGGAAAGACAGTTGTAGCTGTTTTTGGAATTTATGCTGCAATTACTGCTGGTTATCAAGCAGCGTTGATGGTGCCAACTGAAATTTTAGCTAACCAGCATTTTGGAAAGATTGATGAATTGTTGCGACCATTTGGTGTGCGAATAGCTTTGTTGACTTCTAGCACGAAAACAATGGAAAAACGTGAAATTTATCGTGAATTGGCTGATGGAACCCTCAATGTAGTAATCGGAACTCATGCCTTGATTCAACCAGGTTTAAAATTTAAGAAATTAGGTTTGGTTATTATTGATGAACAACATCGCTTCGGTGTTAATCAACGTCAAAAATTAATGATTAAAGGTGAAAATCCTGACTTACTAGCAATGACTGCTACGCCAATTCCTCGTACACTAGCCTTAACTGCATATGGGGAAATGGATGTATCTGAAATTCGTCATTTGCCAGCAGGGAGAAAGCCGATTGTTTCAGCATGGATAACTAGTTCACATCTTGATCAAGTTTTAGCTAAGATGAAAGAACAATTGAGTCAAGGATTTCAAATTTATGTAGTAACGCCTTTAATTGAAGAATCTGAAAATATTGATTTAAAAAATGCCAAAGAACTTTGTCTAAAGTTACAATCTTACTTTAACCATGAAAAAGTTGTTTTACTGCATGGACAAATGAATGGTGAAGAAAAAGATCAAATTATGACAGAATTTTCGCAAGGCGATATAAATATCCTAGTAGCAACTAGTGTTATTGAGGTTGGTGTAGATGTCCCTAATGCAAATATGATGGTAATCTTTGATGCTGACCGTTTTGGATTAAGTCAGTTACATCAATTGCGTGGCCGAATTGGGCGAGGAAAGACTGAAAGCTTTTGTTATTTTGTAGCTGATCCAAAAACTGATATTGGTAAGAAAAGAATGGAAATAATTTCTTCGACAAGTAACGGTTTTAAATTATCTGAAGAAGATTTAAAGCTGCGTGGACAAGGTGATTTGTTTGGAAAGGCTCAATCTGGTATTCCTGAATTTAGATTAGGAGATTTAGTTAATGATTATAATACAATGGTTGTTGCCCAAAATGTGGCAAGACAACTTGTAAAGACAGATCCAGATCTAATGGAAAATTCAGCTTTAAAAGAAGTAATAGATTATAGTCAAAAGATTAAAGAAATAGATTAGGTGAAATTATGAGGAAAATTGCAATTGATGCGATGGGTGGAGAACATGCACCTGAAGCGATTGTTGAAGCTGTTTTAGAGGCAAAAGTTAAGTTGCCAAATACTAAATTTCTTTTATTTGGTGATGAAAATAAAATAAAAAAATTGCTAGCAGATAATTCAACTGATAAGCAGATAGAAGTGATTGCTACAACTGAAATTATTCAAGATGAAGATGAACCGGTTAGAGCTATTAGACGAAAAAAAGATTCATCTTTAGTTGTCGCAGCAAGATATGTTAAAGAAGGCAAGGCAGATGGATTAGTATCATTAGGTAATACTGGTGCTTTACTTGCAGCTGGAATTTTTATCGTTGGCCGAATTAAGGGAGTTGAGCGTCCAGGTTTAATGCCAACTTTGCCAGTCAAAAATTCTGATTTAGGCTTTAACATGATTGACGTTGGCGCTAATGCCCAAGCTAAGCCGGAATATATCCTTAAATGGGCTGAAATGGCTAATTTTTATGCAGAAAAAGTACGTGGTATTAAGAACCCAAGGATTGCTCTTTTAAACAATGGCGCTGAGTATGATAAGGGTGATGACATTCATAAAGAAGCATATCAGTTGCTTAAAGAAAGTAAATTAAACTTTATTGGTAATATTGAAGGTAATGAATTATTAGATGGTAAGGCTGATATTGTTGCAACAGATGGTTTTACAGGGAATGCAGTCCTAAAAAATATTGAAGGAACTTCAAGTGTAATTATTCATTTAATTAAAGAGTCATTATTGAATGGTAGTTTGACGACCAAGTTAGGTGCTTTATTAATAAAATCTGCTTTAAAAGGTGTTGCTAAAAAATTTGATACCGCAAAGTATGGTGGAGCAGTTTTATTAGGTTTAAATGCCCCTGTAGTAAAAACGCATGGTAGAAGTGATAAGAGAGCAATTTACTATACATTGTTACAAATGGATAAGATGATTGAAGAAGAATTAATTAAGTTATTTGTAAACGACTTCTCAAAACAAGATTAATAGACTTTTATTTAAGCTTGGCTTAAACTGTTTATAAAAATATATTGGAGGTATCCCATGAACGAAACTGAAATTTTTAACAAAGTTGCTGAATTGTTAGCAGAACATTTTGATATTGAAGCTGATAAAGTGACAAATGAATTAAACTTTAAGAAGGATTTAGATGGCGATTCAATCAACTTCTTAGAATTTGTTATGGATCTTGAAGATACTTTTGGTGCAGAAATCTCTGATGAAGATGCTGCAAAGCTTGAAACTGTAGGACAAGCTGTTGAATATATTAAGAGTCATCAATAAGAAAATAACTAGAGAAACTTGCAAGATTTTAAGATTTTGTTTATAATTAGAAAACAAATTAAGAAAACTAATCGACTTTTAATTTTTTAGTCGTGCTAGATGGAGGGATGACCTTTGGAGAAGCAAAGCGATCTGCTATTAGACGTACAACACTTGCATACTGCATATCGGTTGCAAGGTAAGTTCTATGATGCAGCTGATGATGTTAGCTTTACTTTAAAACGTAATGAGATTTTAGCCGTAGTAGGTGAATCCGGTTGCGGAAAAAGTACTATTGCTTCAAGCATTATTGGTTTGTATGACCATAAGAATACTAAGGTTACTGGAGATATTTTATATAACGAACTTAACTTAGTAGGTTTAAATGAATCACTTTTTAATAAGATTCGTGGTAATAATATCGGGATGATTTTCCAGGATCCGTTGGCAAGTTTGAATCCTTTAATGCGGGTTGGTGACCAAGTTGCAGAAACCTTGTACTACCATACTGATATGGATGAAAGCGCAAGAAAGAAGCGGGTTATTGAATTATTTAACCAAGTTGGTATGCCTAGACCTGAAGAAATGTACCGGATGTATCCACATGAATTATCAGGTGGATTACGTCAACGTGTGGTTATTGCAATGGCAATTGCATGTAAACCTGAAGTTATTATTGCCGATGAACCTACTACAGCTTTAGATGTAACAATCCAAGCACAAATCTTAGACTTACTTGAAGATATTCAGAAAGAATCTCAATCAGGTATTATTTTAATCACCCACGATTTGGGGGTTGTTGCAGAAACTGCTGATGAAGTAGCTGTTATGTATGCTGGTCAAATCGTTGAAAAAGCAGACGTTAAGACTATTTTTGAAAATCCAAAACATCCATACACAAGATCATTACTCCATTCTATGCCACAAAGTGATGATCAAGATGAAGACTTGCATGTTATTCAAGGTACTGTGCCTTCTCTTAAGAACATGCCAAGAACTGGTGACCGTTTTGCTTCAAGAATTCCTTGGATTCCAGCAAGTGAACACGAAGAAAATCCAGTATTACATGAAGTGGAACCAGGACATTGGGTTAGATGTACTTGTTGGAAGAATTTCCACTTCCAAGATGACCAAGAAGCAAGCGGGGAATAAGATATGGGAAAAGAAATTATTCAAATTAAAGATCTTAAAGTCCATTATCCAATTCGTTCCGGCTTTTGGAACAGAATTACAGACTATGTAAGAGCGGTTGATGGAGTTAACTTCTCAATTAATGAAGGCGAAACTTATGGCTTGATCGGTGAGTCTGGTTCTGGTAAGTCAACAACAGGTAAGTCTATTGTCGGTGTTGAAAAGGTTACCAGCGGTGAAATTCTATACAAGGGTGTTGATGTTACTAAGCCAGCTAATCGTAAAAAGCTGAATTATAACAAAGATGTCCAAATGATTTTCCAAGATTCAATGTCTAGTTTGAATCCTAGAAAAAGAATTGAGGATATTATTGCTGAACCAATTAGAAACTTCGAAAACTTGACTACTGATGAAGAAAGAAAGAGAGTTCAAGAATTACTTGATATCGTTGGTATGCCAAGTGATGCGATTTATAAGTATCCTCATGAATTTTCAGGTGGTCAAAGACAAAGAATTGGGGTTGCACGTGCTGTAGCAACAAACCCTAAGCTTATTGTTGCTGATGAACCAACTAGTGCGCTTGATTTATCAGTTCAAGCACAAGTGTTGAACTTTATGAAGAACATTCAACAACAGTACAATATTGCTTACTTGTTTATTTCTCACGATTTAGGTGTTGTTAAGCACATGTCAGAGAATTTAGCAATTATGCACCGCGGGCGTTTAGTTGAATTAGGTTCTCGTGAAGAAATTTATAAAAACCCAATGCATATTTATACTCGGCGTTTATTATCAGCTATTCCACGAGTTGATGTTGAACACCGTGCTGAAAATAAAAAGCATCGTCAAGCGGTTGAAAAGGAATTCCAAGAAGACCAAGCTAGATGGTATGACAAAGATGGTAAAGTATTTCCATTACGTGAAGTGAGTCGAAATCACTTTGTAGCTTTACCAGAAGAAGAAATTCATAAGATTGAAAAGGAGGGTGAATAAGATGTGGAAGACAATTTTACGTAGATTTCTTATCATGATTCCCCAAATTTTCTTACTTAGTGTGTTGGTCTTCTTCTTAGCAAAGATGATGCCTGGGGATCCATTTACTGGTGCTATTAATCCTAATACTGACCCCAAGGAAATTGCTCGACTAAAGCAAGAGCTTGGTCTTAATGACGCACCTTGGGTTCAATATACACGTTGGGTTGGAAACTTATTCCATGGTGATTTAGGTACTAGTTATATCCAACACGTACCTGTTGCTTCACTTATTTGGGATCGGGCAATTAATACATTTTGGTTATCATTGTTTACTGTGATTTTAACTTACTTAATTGCTATTCCTTTAGGAATTAGTGCAGGACGTAACCAAGATAAGTGGCAAGATCAAAGTATCCAAATTTTTAACTACTTCACTTTTGCCATTCCAGGATTTGTATTTTATATCTTGGGGTTGTATCTGTTTGGATTTGTTTTAAACTGGTTCCCAATTAGTGGATCTGTTGGTTCAGATGCAAGTGGAACTTTTGGCGTATTTTTGAGTCGAATCTACCACTTGATTTTACCAGGTACTTTAGTTGCCTTGATTAGCACAACTGGCATAGTCCAATATCTTAGAACAGGAATTGTTGATAATAAAGTTGAAGATTATGTAAGAACAGCTCGCTCAAAAGGTGTTCCAGAAAAAGTTGTTTTCAACAAACATATTTTGCGGAATTCACTTTTGCCAATAGCAGCATTCTTTGGTAATACAATTACTGGATTGCTTAGTGGTTCTATTCTATTAGAAACAGTCTTCTCATATCCTGGTATGGGTAAGTTATTCCTTGATTCAATTAGTCAACGTGACTATACTACTTTAACTGCTTTGATTTTGCTTTATGGTATTTTGACTTTGGTTGGTAACTTACTTTCTGACATTATTATGAGTATTGTTGATCCAAGAATTAGAATTCAATAGGAGGGAGTAGAAATATGGCTAAAGATAAATCAACAAAGAAAGAAAAAACTGCAGCTAAAGTTTCTTTACCTCCTTCAGGATTTAAAGTTGTTTGGCGTGAAATAAAGAAGGATAAAGTGGCAATGGGTGCTTTGATTATTATCATTGCAATCTTATTGTTTACTTTCGTAGGATCATTGTTTTTAAGCAAATCACAAGTTACAGAAGTTAACATTGCCGATGCTTACTATAGTTGGGGCGAAGCCGGCCATATCTTTGGTACTGATGATGGTGGGAGAGATATCCTACAATTATTGATGATGGGTGGCCGTAATTCAATTATGATTGGGTTATCTGTTACTTTAATTGTAGAAGTAGTCGGATTAGTAATTGGATTAATTTCAGGTTATTTTGGTGGTACTATTGATAATATCATTATGAGAATAGTTGACTTTATCCAAATTTTGCCACAAATGCCAATTTTAATTGTTTTTGCTGCAACTATTCCAAATTACAATGCTGTTACTTTGGTTTTAATGATTTCATTATTTGGTTGGACTTCATCAACTAGATATTATAGATCTTTTGTCTTGTCTCAAAGAGACCGTGAATATGTTTTGGCTTCAAAAACTTCAGGTTCTTCTAATTTAAGAATTATGTTCCGTGAAGTCTTGCCAAATATCAGTTCAATGATTATTATTGACGTTATTTTGACTGTTGCTGGTAACATTGGGATTGAAACAGGACTTTCATTCATTGGCTACGGATTACCAACTACCACTCCTTCTTTAGGTACATTAATTGGGTATGCAAATGATCCAGTTAACGTAACTACTAGACCATGGTTATGGGTGCCAGCTACAATTTTGCTTTTAATTATTTCTTTAAGCATTAACTATGTTGGTCGTGCTTTACAAAGAGCCGGGGATGCTCGTCAACGTGAAAACTAAGTTAATTTTATTAAAAAGGAATCTTACGATTCCTTTTTATTTTGCAATAAAAAATTATAATTGCGAATTTAACTTTAATTTTTATCTTGCTTTTCATAAAATAAATCGCGATTTTTAAGTCTTAATGCAAATTAATAGCAAAAAAATATAATTATTGTTAGATTTATAGTAAGTGGTTACATTGCTGATATTAAAGCATACAAAAGGGTACATATCTGCTTTAAAAATTAAATATTAAAAATAAAATGAGATAAAAATGTTGCAATATTAAAATAACCATGCTAAGATTAAAAACATCAAATTGGATATGAACCGACAAACAAATGGAGGGAATGTCATATGAGCAAAGTAAAGGTGTTAAGCTCTATTGGATTACTTACAGGGGTTGCTCTTACATTAACAGCATGTGGTAGTAATTCAAATTCAAGTTCAAATTCAGCAAGTTCAGTTTCTAAGTTTAAGGATACTGTCCCAACCAAAACTGCTAAGAGTGGTGGTACAGTAAATTATGCAATTGAAACTGATTCCCCATTTACAGGAATCTTTAGTAACGAATTATCAACAACTTCAACCGATTCAGAAGTTATGCAATTTGGTAATGAATCATTACTTGCTACAGATGATTCATATAAATTTACTAACAAAGGTGCAGCTACTTTCAAGTTAGACAAGAATGCTAAGACCATTACAATTGAAGTGAAAAAAGGTGTTAAATGGTCAGATGGTAAGCAAGTAACTGCCAAAGACATTGAATACGCATATGAAATTATTGCTAACAAGGATACTAATTCTCAACGTTATACTTCTTCTTTAGCTGATATTGTTGGTCTTGAAGAATATCATGAAGGCAAGTCTTCAACTATTTCTGGTATTGAAATGCCAGATGGTGAAAATGGACGTAAAGTTGTTTTACACTTCAAGGAAATGAAGCCAGGTATGACCCAATCAGGTAATGGTTACTTCTGGGAAACTGCGGTTCCATACCACTACTTGAAAGATGTCGCTTTTAAAGACTTAGAATCTAGCGACAAGGTTAGAAAGAACCCACTATTCTTTGGTCCATATAAGTTACAAAGTATCGTACGTGGTCAATCAACTACTTGGGTTCCAAATAAGTACTACTGGCGTGGAACTCCAAAGCTTAAGAAGATTGTTGCTACAGTTGTTGGTACTAACTCAGTAACTCAATCAATTAAGAGTAAGAAATTTGATGTTGCCCAAGTTATCAATTCACAATGGAATAATGTGAAGAATACTAAAGGCGTTAACTTTATTGCCCAAGTACCTCTTTCTTACAGTTATTTAGGATTTAAGGTTGGTAAATACGATACTAAGACTGGCAAGAATGTGATGGACAAGAATTCTAAGATGAATAACAAGGCTCTTCGTCAAGCTATTGCATATGCTATGAACGTTAATGAAGCTTACAAACGTTACTTTAACGGTCTTGCATTTAGAGTTCCTACTTTAATTCCAGAACAGTTTGGTAAATACTTCAGTAAGAATGCTGATGCATATTCATACAACTTGAAGAAGGCTGAACAAATCTTAGATAAGGCTGGATACAAGAAAAAGGGTAAATATCGTGTTCAACCAAATGGTAAGAAGTTAGTAATTTACCTTGCTGCTAGAAGTGGTAGCTCAGTAAGTGACTCTATTACACAAAACTACATCCAACAATGGAGAAAGATTGGTTTAGATGTTAAGCTTTCATCAGGTCGTTTAATGGAATCAAATTCATTCTATGATAAGATTCAAAATGATTCTCCTAATATCGATATGTTTATGGCTGGTTGGTCACTTTCTAGTGAACCATCACCAGCTGACTTATACAGTGAGCAAGCACCATTTAACTTTGCAAGATTTGTAACTAAGAAGAATACTCAATTGTTAAATGAAATTGATTCACAAAAAGCATTTAACAATAGTTACCGTGTGAAGAAATTCCACGAATGGCAAAAGTATATGAACGATGAAGCTTATGTTGTTCCAGTATCAAATGGTTATGAAATTTCTGCTATTAACAACAAGTTGACAGGTTATAGTTTGAAGCCAAGTCTCGGTAATGGTAACGGTCAACCAAACTGGTACTATGTTGCTTACGCAAAATAAAAAATAAACCGATACAAACCGAATAATACCTCGAAAAAGATTCCTGAAAGGAATCTTTTTTGTTTTCTCATTTTTTATTCTTTAGTTTAAATAAAAATAAATTTCTATAAAAAATAACTATGCTTTTTTTCATTAAATTTTGGTGGTAAAATAGTTATTGTCATTGGATGACGATGAGGAGAATAATATGAAAAATTTAAAGGTATTTACAGGTTTAGGTTTATTGACAGCAGTCGCCCTCACAACAACTGCTTGTGGTGGCAATAATAATGGGTCTAATGCTACTAAGCAAGCGATTAGTTTTAAGCAGGCAGTTCCAACTAAGACTGCTAAAAAGGGTGGAAAAGTAAATGTTGCTATCGAAACTGATACACCATTTACTGGGATTTTTAGTAATGAATTGTCTACTAGTGCAATTGATAGTGAGGTTATGCAGTATGGGAGTGAAAGCTTATTCTCAACTGATGATGAATATCGATACACAAATGATGGTGCTGCAAGTATAAAAATTGATCAAAATGCTAAAACAGCTACTATTAAATTAAGAGATAATGTGAAATGGTCTGACGGGCAACCAGTTGTTGCTAAAGATATTGAATTTGCTTACGAGATACTTGCTAATAAGGAAACTCAATCGCAAAACTATACTTCAAGTTTGGAAGATATTGTGGGAATGAAAGACTACCACGAGGGAAAGGCGTCCACTATTTCTGGTATTGAAATGCCAGATGGTAAGACAGTAGTTATTCACTTTAATGAAATGAAGCCAGGTATGACTCAATCAGGTAATGGTTATATTTGGGAAAATGCAGAACCATATCATTATTTGAAAGATGTAAGTTTTAAGAAGTTAACTTCATCAGATAAGATTAGAAAGAATCCATTGTTCTTCGGTCCTTATAAACTATCTAAGATTGTTCGTGGTCAATCAGTTACTTGGGTTCCAAACAAGTATTACTGGCGTGGCACTCCAAAGTTAAGCCAAATTACAGCAACAGTTGTTTCACCAAATTCTGTTTCACAATCTATTAAGTCAAATAAGTTTGATGTAACTCAAGTAATTAATTCGCAATGGCAAAACATTAATTCAACCAAGAATGTTAACTTCATTGCTAAAGTTCCTCTTCAATATACTTATCTTGGATTTAAAGTTGGTAAATACAATTCAACTCTTGGCAAGAATGTGATGGATACAGATTCCAAGATGAATAATAAGGCTTTGCGTCAAGCTATTGCTTATGGCATGAACGTTAACCAAGTTTATAAGCGTTATTCATCTGGATTAACTTTTAGAATTCCAACCTTGATTCCAAAACAATTTGGCGATTACTTTGATAAAGATGCTAAGGGTTATTCATTCAACCTTAAAAAGGGTGAAGAATTACTTGATAAGGCTGGATACAAAAAACGTGGAACTTATCGTGTTCAGCCAAATGGTAAACCTTTAACTATTCACTTAGCAGCAATGAGTGGTTCTTCAATTCAAGATGCAGTTATTCAAAACTACATTCAACAATGGAAGAAGATGGGCTTGCACGTTGTTTTGACAGGTGGACGTTTGATTGAATTTAATTCATTCTATGATAAATTGAAAAATGATGCTCCTAACGTTGATATGTTTATCGGAGCATGGAGTTTATCAAGTGAACCATCACCAAATGATTTATATAGTGAAACAGCTCAATTTAACTATAGTAGATTTGTAACTAAGAAGAACAATGAATTGCTTAGTGAAATTGACTCACAAAAAGCCTTTAATCATAAATATCGTGTGAAGAAATTCCATGAATGGCAACAATATATGAATAACCAAGCTTATGTGGTTCCACTTACTAATTCATATTCAATTATGGCAATTAATGATAAGTTAACGGGTTACAGTTTGCAGCCATCTAAGAGTAATGGTAATGGCTTCCCTAACTGGTACTATGTTGCTTATAAAAAATAGATTTAATATTTGAAAAAGGACCGAGATGGTCCTTTTTTGCGTACTGAAAAATAGGTATAATAGAGCTTTAGAAAGGATTTTGAGATGGTAAGTACAAAGTTTAAAAATTACTTATTTGAAGAATATGGAATTAAGTTTAAAAATGAAACACTTCTTGAAGAAGCATTTACACATTCTTCATATGTAAATGAGCATCCTAAGGAGTCAGCTGGTAATTATGAAAAGCTGGAATTTTTAGGAGATGCTGTGCTTGAATTAGCTGTTTCGGATTATCTCTATCGGCATTTTCCAAGCTTAAATGAAGGGCAGCTAACCCGCTTACGTTCTAACATTGTTCGTACAGAAGGCTTTTCTGGCTTTGCTATTGAGTGTGGTTTCCCAGCTGAGATTAATTTGGGGCGCGGCGAAGAAAAAACAGGCGCTAGAGAAAGAAAAACTTTACTAGAAGATGTTTTTGAAGCATTTAATGGGGCGTTATTCCTTGATCAAGGAATGGATGCTGTTCAAAAATTCTTAAAATTAACTGTTTATCCATTGATTGATAGTGGCGAATTTACTGATTCAAGAGATTATAAGACTGATTTACAAGAGCTTTTACAAGTCAATGGTGCAATTAAGATTGAGTATCAAGTTCTTGAGGAAACTAAACTTCCTTCTAATTTTAAAGTAGCATTATTTGTTGAAGGAAAGAAAATTTCCGAAGGTAGTGGACATAATAAAAAAGCAGCTGAACAAGTAGCAGCTAAATTAGCATTAATAAAATATCAAGAGAAATAAGGTGAAAAGGTGCCATTAACTGAACTTACCCTAACAGGGTTTAAATCTTTTGCAGAAAAAACAAAAATAAAATTTGGCGATGGCATCACTGGTATCGTTGGTCCAAACGGTAGTGGGAAAAGTAACATTACAGAAGCAATTCGCTGGGTAATGGGTGAGTCAAGCGCTAAGTCTTTGCGTGGTAGTAACATGAAAGACGTAATTTTTGCGGGTAGCCAGTATAGGACGCCAATGAATCATGCGGAAGTGGAGCTTGTATTTGAAAATAAGAATCGTGCTCTTAACTTCGATGCTGATCGTGTAACGGTTGCCCGGAGAATCCTACGTAGTGGAGATAGCGAATATTTAATTAATAATCAAACTGTTCGCTTAAAAGATGTGCATGCATTGTTCATGGATTCTGGAATTTCACAAGATTCATTAGCAATTATTTCTCAAGGAAAAGTTGATGAAATTTTAAATTCTAGACCTGAAAATCGTCGTGCTATCTTTGAAGAGGCTGCTGGAGTGCTTCGATTTAAGGAACAAAAACAAGCAGCAACCAATCAATTAGCTAAAACTACTGATAATTTAATCAGAATTAATGACTTGGTTAATGAACTTGAAGGACGAGTTGAGCCGCTTCATAAGCAAAGTAGCCTGGCAAAAGAATATAAATTCCAAAAAGCTGGGTTAGATAAAGATTTAAAGACTTTGCTAGCCTTTGAGTTACAAGATTTAGAACTAAAAAGAACTGAACTAGCTAAAAAAACAGAAAAAAGTAAGATTTTGCTTAATAAGCTTGATGAGGAAGTTAGCCAATCTCAAAATGATTTGGCACAGAAAAAAAATCAACTAGCTAAAACAACTAAGGAAAAAGAAGCATTGCAAGAACGTCTTCTTAACCTAACGCAAGAAACTTCCAACTTAAATACTGATTTACAAGTTGCAGAACAATCTGACCAATATAATGATGCAACAAAGCATGAGTATGAAAATCAGTTAAATGAGTTAAAAAAGAACTTATCTTCCTTGACTGAAAAAGAAGCCTCTTTACAAAAAGAAGTAGATCAAGTTGCTACTCAAGAAGCTGCTTTAGCTAAAAAGAGGGATGGATATGCGCAAAGCTTACATTCTGATCCTGAAACCTTGAGCAAGGAATTAGAAAATTTGCGTAATGATTACATTCAAAGCTTGCAAGATCAAACAAGCAATAATAATGACTTGGTTTATGCAGAAAATGAATTGAAACGGCTAAACAATGCTGCAATGCCTGAATTAAAGACAGCTGAAGCAGAACTAGAAAAGGCTGAGGCAGAACTAACTCAATTAAAGCAGCAAGGTCAAGAAGCTAGTGCTAAGAAAAATAACTTACAAAATCAAGTTCAACTAAAAAGTGATTTAATTAATGATTTAACAGCCAAACAAAACTTAGCTAATCGCTCTTTGCAAGATATAAGTCAAAAATATCAAGCAGCTAAGGCTCAGAAAGAAGCGTTAGAAAATATTCAAAAGCGCCATGAAGGGTATTACTATGGTGTTAGAAATATTTTAAATCATTTGGATCAATATCAAGGCGTTATTGGTGCTGTTGGTGAGTTGCTTGATTTCCCAGCTGAGTTAGAAGCGGCTTTAACAACTGCACTAGGTGGCGGTGTTCAGGATTTGGTTACTGATACTAAGCAATCTTCTAGAAACGCAATTATGCAACTCAAGCAAAATCGAATGGGGCGAGCAACTTTCCTTCCATTAGATGGCTTGCGATTTAGTACAATTCCTTCATCAACAGTCACAACTTTAAAGTCGATGCCTGGTTTTATTGGAGTTGCAAGTGAATTAGTTAAAACTAAAGGGCAAGTTGATATATCAGTAGCTGTTAATTATTTATTGGGTAACGTAATTGTTGCTGACACAATTGATAATGCAATGAAGATTAATAGCCATATCTATCGCTATCGTATTGTTACTTTAGATGGGGATGTTATTAGTCCGGGTGGTTCAATGTCTGGTGGGGCCAAGAATCAGAGAAATAATTCCCCACTTCAAACAGCTGGTGAGATTAATAAGTTAACTAAAGCTGTGAATGAATTGGTAGCTGGAGTAAAAGCAGCTAAAGAGAAGATTATTACTTTAGATAAAAAAATTTCTAAAGAAAAAAAGATTTTTGCAAGCTTAAATGATGAACTACAAGTGGCTATTCAAGATTTAAGTGCATTAGCTTTAAGTTATCAAAACAAAGAAAGTGAAGTTAAGCGTCTTAAAGAAGCGCATCATCTCTATCAAAATCGTGCTGATGAAAGAGCAGCAGAAATCAAGCGTTTAGAAGAAAAAATTAAAGAGAAAAAACAAATACAAACGCAAATCAATGACCGCTTAGAAAAACAAAAACAGGCAATGGCCGAAAAGAAAGATCAGATTGATGATTTTGCAAATCTTAATAAAGATGTTCAAGCCAAGCTTGCAGAGTTGAATCCAAAATTAGCTGTTCTTCACAATCAAAAAAACAATTTGAAAGCTAAGTTACATGATTTAGCATCTCAAAAAGAGACTAGTACATCCCAAGTAAAACTTTTAGAAACTAAGCTAGCTGATTTAACTTCTAATAAAGAATTAACAGCTGAGCAAAAAGCTCAAAAAGTTCAAAAAATTACTGAATTGACTAAAGAAAAACAAGAACTAGAAGTAAAATTAAAAGAAATTAGTAGTCACTTGGGACAATTAGATGCTCAGATTAGCCAATTAGATGCTAGTTTCACTCGAAATTACGACTTGCGAAAAGATGCAGCAACTGAGCAGGAAAGTTATTCTGTCAGTTTAGCGCAAGTTAAAACTAAGATGAAGCAACATCTTGATAAATTACGTGATGAATATGCTTTAACTTATGAAATGGCTCTAAATCAGGCTGAAATTGAAAATAATTCTGAAAATCAGGCTAGATTAGCCAAAAGCGTTAAATTGCATCAGATGAGTTTAGATGATATTGGCCCTGTTAACTTGTCTTCAATTGAAGAATATGAAGAGGTTAAGAGCCGTTATGACTTTTTAACTGGACAACAAGCTGATTTACTTAAAGCTAAAGAAGACATTGAAAAATCAATGGCTAACCTTGATGAAGAAGTTAAGAAGCGCTTTAGTCACGCATTTAAAGAAATTGCCAAGAGCTTTAGCCAAATTTTCCCAGTTGTCTTTGGTGGTGGAAATGCTAAGTTGGTTTTAACTGATAGTGATAATCTATTAGAAACAGGGATTGAAATTATTGCTCAACCACCTGGTAAAAAGCTCCAAAAGTTAAGTTTGCTTTCTGGTGGAGAAAGAGCCTTAACAGCAATAACTTTGCTTTTTGCAATTTTACAAGTAAATCCAGTACCTTTCTGTATCCTTGATGAAGTAGAAGCTGCTCTTGATGATGCAAATGTAACAAGATTTGCTAAGTTTTTACATCATTATGATATGCATACACAATTTATTGTGATTACCCACCGACGTGGAACTATGGAAAAAGCAGATCAATTGTATGGTGTAGTTATGCAAGAATCAGGAGTATCACAGGTTCTTTCAGTGTCATTGAAAGAGATTAAAGATAATGATGAGGTGAGTTAATGGGATTATTTGACAAAATTAAAAAAACATTATTTGGGAATAATGAGGAAAAAGCTAAGCAGGCTCCTTCTAAGCCAGAAGAGGAAAAGGCGGAAGTTGCTGAAGAAACTAATGAAGTAAAACCAGAAGAAAATAAATCAGCGGAAATTGAAACTAATGCGGAAGCAGCTGAAGATAAAAATGAAAGTTCAGCTTCTGATGAAGTAAAAAATGAGCCGGAAGTAAGTTTTACCAAAGAAGAGCAAACTGATTCTGAAGAAGTTGTTGATTCAAAGCCAGAAAAAGATATTGTGGCTAGTCAAGAAGTTGAAGATAGTAGCTCAGAAGAAGAAAAAGGCGAAGAAACAGAACCTGAAGCAGAATCTAGCGAAAGTAAAACGCAAGAGCTTTATGATAGTGGCTTGAAAAAGACTAATCAGGGCTTTGGAGCTAGACTTAATGCCTTTTTTGCTCAATTTAGAAGTGTTGATGAAGACTTCTTTGATGAATTAGAAGATTTGCTAATTGAATCTGATGTTGGTTTTGAAACTAGTGAAGAACTAGTTGAACAGCTAAAAGACGAAGCAAAATTGCAAAATGCCAAGAGTCACGATGAACTCAAAAAATTAATTGTCCAAAAATTAGTAGACATTTACGATCAAAATGGTGATTCAGAGGCTGAAAAATTAACGTATAATGATGGTAAGACTAATGTTTACCTTTTTGTTGGGGTTAATGGAGCTGGTAAAACTACAACTATCGGTAAATTGGCCCAACGTTTCAAGAATCAAGGTAAGAAAGTTGTCTTAGTTGCAGCTGATACTTTTAGAGCTGGTGCAGTTGAACAGCTAAAAGAATGGGGAAGACGTACTGAAACAGAAGTTGTAACAGGTCCCGTTCAAGCTGATCCAGCAAGTGTAGTCTATGATGGTGTTAAACATGGCTTAGAAGAAAAGGCAGACTATGTTTTAGTTGATACAGCAGGTCGACTTCAAAATAAGCAAAACTTAATGAAAGAACTTGAAAAAATAGAACGTACTATCAAAAAGTTACTGCCAGAAGAACCAAGTGAAACATTATTGGTTTTAGACGGCTCAACTGGACAAAATGCCTTACTTCAAGCAAAGGATTTTGATAAGACTACTAAGTTAACTGGATTAGTTTTAACTAAGTTAGATGGTTCTTCAAAAGGTGGGGTAATTTTAGCAATCAGAAATGAAATGAAATTACCTGTTAAATTAGTTGGTCTAGGTGAAAAGGCAGAAGATTTAGCTGATTTTGATGCAGCTAGTTATGCTGTTGGTTTATTCCACGGCATTGTATAAGGAGAAAAAAATGAAAGAATTAAGCGCATGTACAACTATTTTAGTTGGTAAAAAAGCATCTATTGATGGCTCAACAATGATTGCTAGAAATGATGACACATTTTTACCAATTACTCCACAAAAATTTGTGGTAAAGCCTGCTGTTAAAGGTGAAAAAGGCCGCCATATTAAGTCATGGCTTAATAAATTTGAAATGGATTTGCCAGATTGGGCATATAGAACGCAAGCAGTTCCTAATGTTGATTACAAAAAATTAGGTTACTATGAAGAAAGTGGCATCAATGAAAAGAACGTTGCGATGTCTTGTACTGAATCAACTTATGGTAATGAAAGAACTTTAGCGTTCGATCCCTTAGTTGTTGATGGTCTTGATGAAGACTGTATGCAAAATGTGGTAGCACCTTATATTGACTCAGCCCGTGATGGAGTTAAATTATTGGGTGATTTAATTAAAAAGTATGGTTCTGCAGCTGGTAATTCAGTTTTGTTCGGTGATAAGGATGAAGTTTGGTACATGGAAATTGTTACCGGTCACCACTGGGTAGCCCAAAGAATTCCAGATGATTGCTATGCAGTTGCGGCAAACCGAGTTTCAATTGAGCAAGTTGACTTTAACGATCCTGACAACTTTATGTGGAGTGAAGGTATTCAAGAGTTCGTTGAAAAGCACCACTTAAATGTTGATCGAGAAGGCTTTAACTTCCGACACATTTTTGGTACATACAATGAAAAAGACCGTCATTACAACACTAGCCGTGTTTGGTACGCTCAAAGATACTTCAATCCAAGTATTGAACAAGATCCTGAAGATGGCGATTTACCATTTATTCGTAAGGCAGAAAAATTAATTAATCCTGATGATATTACTTTTGTTTTAGGTAGTCACTATCAAGAAACTCCATTTGATCCATATGGCAAGGGTACTGATGAAGAAAAGCATCGCTACCGTCCAATTGGTTTAAATAGAACTCAAAATGCCCACATCTTACAAATTAGAAATGACTTGCCAGAAGACAAGGCTGCGATTTACTGGTTATGTATTGGTGGACCAACCTTTACACCATTTATTCCATTCTTCGCCAATATGAACGATACTGAAGAAAGTTTTAAGAATACTAGCTTAACTTTCAATCAAAAAGATGCCTGGTGGTTCTACAAGGCAGTAGCGGCAACTGTTGAAAGTCATTACCCACAATTTGTTCAATTTGATACAGATTATCTAATTGAAATGCGTCGCTACTTTAGAGCAAGAATTGAAGAAGTTGTTGCTAAGGCAGGAGATTTGAAGGGTGAAGAATTAACAGAATTCTTGACTAAAGAAAATCAAGAAACTGTTCGTTATACTCGTGAACAAACTGAAAAATTATGGGGCAAGATGTTAACCGAAAGTATTAATATGAGTAAATTAACATTCAATATGGATAAAAATTTATAATTAATGAAAGGCGTAAGCAAGCTTAAAAGCTTGATATTACGCTTTTTTTGTTTTTGTAAAAATGCTATTAATCACTATTAATTGTAATTTTGTTGCACAAGTGTTGCACAAACTAAAAGTCCAATCTGAACTAAATTAATTTGTATATCTATTTGTTAGCAATAAGCTAAGCCCCCCTTTTATCCCACTTTTTGTTACAAACTTTCGTATTCGAAAATAAATTTTCAAATTTGAATAAATAAATTTTATAAAAAAAGCCATGATAAAATTTAATTAAATTAAAAAGAAAAGGAGATTTTAGTTATGAAAGTTGTAAAAGTATTTAGCATGAAAGATTTAAAGAAGTTACCAGTCAGAGAAGTTACAGGTGGACCTAAATTGTGTTCTTACACTTGTTCTTATACTTGTTAAATCTTTATTAAAAGACTAATTTTATTAGTCTTTTTTTATTTAAGAAGGAGGGAATAGAATGAATAAATATTTACCTTTTGTTTATGCCAATCAAAAAGAAGACGAGTTTTCAAAATTTTTAAAAAAAGGAACTTCTAAAAAATATTCTATAAATGTCTCTGATTTCTGGATTTATTTTAACGTCAAGAGTCAAAAATTACCTGATTCTGGATGGAAAGGACATTTAGCAGCAAGACCTGAAGATAAGTATAAAGTTTTTCAAATTGCAAAAGCTGTTTTTGAAGCAAATGACTGTTCTTTCAAGGTTGCTAAAAATATAGAATGTTTTAAAATCTTAAACGATCCACATATACCAGTAGCAGAAGCAAATAAATTTATTACATTTTATCCGCAAAATATAAATGTGTTTAAAATTGTTATTAAACAACTTTTTACAAAGCTAAAAAATTTTAAAGCTCCTCAAATATTTACTGATTATCAATTACCGAATAATAGTTGCGTTCAATTCAGATATGGTGCTTTTAAGAAAATTGCAAGATGGGATTTAAAAGCTCAAAAAGAGCTTCTTTATATGACGTTACCTTCAGGTGAAATTATTGAAGATAGTAGAGTTGGTTATTTTGATCTTCCTGAAGGAGTAGAGTGGCCATTTGGTTCAACGGAAAAATGGTTATTAGTACCCGAAAAAAATATTTCAAAACAATCCAAGCTAAATTCATATAGTTTTATTGAAATAATGGCGCAAAAAAACAAAGGTGATGTCTATTTAGGTGTTGAGAATGTAACTGGAAAACAAGTGATAATTAAATCGGCAAATCCGTATGTTAAGAATGATTGTGCTGCTTATTCCGCTAAAGAACTATTAAGGAACGAGAATCAAATGTTACGCAATCTTAGTAATTTAAATGTGATTCCAAAAGTGAAATCTTATTTCAATGAAAATAATATAGAATTTCAAGTTACGGAATTTATTGATGGGAAAAGTTTGGATAGCTTTTTTGGTAAAGAAAAATTATTAAGTGTGATTCTTTCAATTTGCAATACTATAAGACTTATCCATGAAGCAGGATATATAATTGGTGATGTAACTAATAGTAATTTTATTTATAAAGATGGAATAACATATTTGGTTGATCTTGAATATGTTAGGAAAAATGCAAATAAAAAATATAAAAGAACTTTTAAAACACCATATTATGTTCCAAATTATTCTACGAAAACTTTTTTGACACAGAAAGAAGATTTGTTTTCTTTAGGCATTATTATAATTACCTTGACACTTGGAAAAACACCAAAATATAATTCTGAAAATCTTAACGATGCAGTTAGAATTTTGATTAATCAAAATAAATTAGCTTCAAAATTGAATCCTCAATTTAGTGCTTTTTTAGATATTGCCAATTATATTTTGTCATTGTCAATAGACCCCAATCCATATGTATCTGAAAATTTGAACCAAAATAAAATAAAAGATATTTATAAATACGGATTTTACGTTGACTCAATTAAAGATTTTGATACTAGCTTATTGATGAATTCTTTAGAAGAGCTTCCGAAACAATTAAAGAAATCAGATTATAAGATAGGTGAAAAATGGTGGAAAAGTAAAAATTTTGGTCAATACGTTAGTGAATTATCTATTCAGCATGGAATTTCTGGGGTCGATACAGCATTGAAAGTAAGCGCTGAAAAACTTCCGATAAAACAAAAAGTACTTGATATAAGCAATAATTTTGAATATGGAGATAGTTATTTGTTTGGAAGTACAGGATTAATTTGGAATTTAATTGCGTTATTCAAGGAAAAAGAAATTGATTCTTCGACATTAAGGAATGAAGCAAAAAAGATTATTCTATCGTGGCCTGAAAAAAAAGAGGTTAACGATTTTGTTTTAGGTGTTTCCGGAAAAGCTTACACTCTATTATATTTAAATTTATTATTAAAAGATGCTAGCTTTTCAAAAGAATTAAAAAAACTAGGGGAAAAGATATTTGAAAGCTTTTACGATATTGATTTTGAAACCACAAATTTCTCAAGAATTAATTTCGCTCATGGAAGTGTGGGGAAAGCTTATGTTTTGTATCTTTTAGGTTGTTACTTTAAAAATAGAGATTTTAAAAGTAAAGCTCAGTTAGAACTTAAAAAAGCTGATAAAATAGTGGATAGAAGTATAAATATTAATAAAAGCTTCTTTTCAGATTCGTTAAAGTATTCTTGGTGTGAAGGACTCGCTGGAATTGCTTTTGGCTTTAATAGGATTGAATTACTTTCACATGGAAAAATAAAATTTTCTTCTTTATCTAAAATTATTTCGTTTTTATCAAAGGGATTTTGCACAATCGAAGCTTGTTTTTGTCATGGAAGACAAGGAATTTTAAATACGATTTTTGAATATAATCAGTACCATGAAAAGCATTTTTCCAAATTGGATGATTTATTACAATATGATTTACTTAATTTCTTTAATCCCAGTTCTGGAGAGTGGAATATTTTAGATGAAACGGGGTATGAAAATGCCATGGATTATGGTGTCGGACAACTGGGTGTTATAGTAATTGATCGAATGGTCTTTAGAAAAGGTGAGAATCCATTTTTCATTCCAATTGAGTCTGAAATGACGCTATGATAAGGTGGATTAAATGACGGTTGGAGAAGCATTAAAACAAGAAAGAAAAAATTTAAATCTTACTCAATCAGCTATGGCTGCTGAAGTAATTTCACCATCTTTTTATTCTAAGGTTGAAAATAATCTTCATGAAATAAATGTAAATGATTTATTAGCTATTTTAGATGCACATTGCATAGATATACCGTCTTTCTTTATGAAAATTGATTCAAAAGTAAAAACTGACTATTTTAATCTTAATACTTTTACGGATAGAGTCTTGGATATATGGTATAACAAGGATTTAAAACAATTAGCTGAACTTCAAACAGAATTAACGAAATATACAGGTAATGATGTTAGTTTTTTGAATCTACAGGTTGAATTATTAACCTTCTTTATCAAAACTGAAAGGAATGCAAAATTATCTGATTCTCTAATGCAAAAACTACGAGCCGAACTTTTTAAGCAAAATAGTTGGTCATTAAGCTCTTTAAAAATTTTTAGATTAACAATGCGTATCTATGACCTTGATCAGCTTACCTTTTTTATGGCTTCAATAATGAATAAATTCTCTGATTTTAAGGGAGTTAATCTTGAGATAGTAGAAGTGATTGCAGCAATTTCAGTTAATTATTTAGATAATTGCTATGAAAATAATGAATTCAATCAATCTCGCAATGTGCAGAACTACCTCGAAAAAATGCCTGCTAATTTAACTTTGTTTGCTTATAAGTTATTAGGTAGGTATTACCAGGCTTTGTTTGATAAGAATACTACAGAATTAACTAATATTCGCCAAGTATTTATTGATTGTGGTTATCAGACCTTTATCCAGCTCTTACCAAAATAAAGGAGGGGGAGATATGAATTTAAAAGGACTTTTGAAAATTAACTACCTGCAGAGCTTTTTACTAGTCTTTTTATTGATATTTACCAGTATTCTAACAACAAGTAGTACTTATGTATTTAAATTTTTGATTAATAGTTTATCAGAAAGAGATTTTAAAGATTTCTTAGCATATTTGTTAGTTACCGTTCTTCTAGCAGTAATTACTGGGATTGGGAAAGGCTGGACAAATTATAGTTTTGAAAAAATAAAACAAGCTTATCTTCATCAAATAAGAGCTCGCTTAGTTAAAAGTTACTATTATCAAAATTGTCATGATATTTCTAAAATGCAAAATGAACTGAGCAATAATTTAAAAACGTTATCAGATAATTTTGCTCAAGCTAATTATGAAATTGCAGTTAATTCAATATCGTTTTTTCTTTCATTAGGCGTTTTATTAACACTTCATTGGGGTTTAATTTTAATAACTTTCTTTTGTTTTAGCTTGATTATGTTAGCACCAAAATTATTGGAAAATTATCTTGCACGTGCAAGTAAGAAAGTGGCCGATAAAAATCAATTACTTCTTAAAAATGCCCATAACTGGTTGGGAGGAATTGAAGAAATACGTAGATATCATAAAAAACACAAACTAACAAATGAACTCGGTCAAGTAGCGGGCAAATTTGAAAAAGCTCAGTTAAATGAACAAAAGGCTATGCAATTTGCAGATTTTTTTAATAGTGGACTAAATATTGGAGCTCAGACTCTCTTAGCAGCAAGTGCGGCTATTTTATTTTTTGCTCATCAATTAGATCTTGGGAGTACGATGGTTGCTAGTTATTTTGCTTTTAATATTTTTGCAAGCCTTGGTACTTTAATTAATCAGTATATGAAGCTCAAATCAAGTCGTGATTTAAATCAAGAAATTTTACTAAGTCAAAAATTTAAACCAATTTTAGATAATGAAAATGAAGCTGTAGGTGGAGTCAAGGGCCAAAATTTGCTTTTCAAATATCAAAATGGTGAAGAAATTCGTTATCCTGATTTTGAAATCAAACCTGGTGATAAAGTTCTAGTGACTGGCGAAAGTGGTGTGGGTAAGTCTACTTTATTCAAACTGATAATTGGTGAATTAAAACCAGTAGCAGGTCAAATTAACTTCTTTAAGCAAAATGGCCAAGAAATTAAAAATCGTAATCTTGATATGCTATATCTAGCTCAAGATGCTAAGTTATTTCCAGTTAGTATCTTGGATAATATTACAATGTTTAAAAATTTAGCTATTGATAAAGTTCAAAAAGCTTGTAAATTAGTTGATTTTGATCGAGATTTAGCAGTTTTACCTCAAGGACTAAGTACAATAGTTAATTTAGCAAATGAGAATCTTTCTGGTGGGCAAATGCAAAAAATTGTACTTGCTCGTGCTAGTTTGCACGATACAAAATTTTTATTACTTGATGAAGCCACTAGTGCAATTGATAGTAAAACTAGTTTTGATATTTTCAAAAATCTATTGCAAAGAGAAATAACAATTGTTGTTATTGCTCATAACTTACCAGCAGAAACAAAGAAATTATTTACCCACCAGATTCATTTGGAGAAGGGGTGAAGAAGTTGAATTTTAAAGACTTCATCAAAACAAATCCTTTAAATTTTGGCATTTCTATTTTATTAATAATTTTGAGTTCTTTTGCAACTATCCTAGCAACTTACCTGATAGCAATCACGACAACTGCAATTCAAAAAAATGATTTCAATCTTTGGTTAAATATGCTTTTGTTATCACTAGTTGTTGATGTGGTAATTGTGTTTTTGGGACCAATTTCAACGTATTTATTGGAAAGACAATTTCAACAATATTCCCATCAGGTTAGATTGAAGTTAATCAGTCATTTTTATAAAGAAAAAAAGTTTGAATTAGCTCGATGGGAAAATCGGCTTACTAATGATATAAGCATGTTAAGACAAGAGAAATTTTTGCTTTTACCAGAATTGATTTCTTGTATTTGTTTAATTGTTTTTGCTGCTCTTGCTTTGTGGTATGCTAATTGGTTACTTTTTTTAGTTACAATTTTGGTTACTATTATTTCACTTTTCCTTCCTAAATTTATTCAAAAAGCAATGCAAAAGTCCTTTCAAAAAATCTCTGCTGCCAATCAAAAATATCTTTTTCAAATTGAAAATTGGTTAGATGGAATTGCAGAAATTAGGCACTTTTTAGCGGGAGCTAAATTATTCAAGATTTTAGCCAGCTCCTCTACCAGCTTAGAAAGGGCTAATCTTAAACAAACTGGGAATATTCAAATTCTAATTCTATTAAATAAATTAATGGCAACGATTTTTACCACTGTTCTATACCTTGTTGCTGGTTATTTGTTTATCTCAGGCAAAGCGGAATTTGGTTTGATAATTGCGGTAGGAAATTATGAATATTACTTAACTAATTCAATTACAAGGTTAACTACTTCTTGGGGTCAAATTAAAGGAACTGATAAATTGAGCCGGGAAATTTTAAGTGATTGTCATGAGCTTGAAGAAGAAGTAAAAAATATACCAAATTATGCGGTTGACATTGCAACTAGCCCTTTAACTTTTCAATTTGAAAATGGGGAGAGCTTATCATATCCTGAATTAAATATTAAAGCTGGTGAAAAAGTTTTACTGACTGGTGATACTGGAGCAGGCAAGTCTACCTGGATGAAGTTGATTTTAGGACAGTTAAAACCAACGACTGGAAAAATCAGCTTTTTAAAAAATGGACAACTGATAAATTATGACCCTCAACAAATTAGATATATTCCTCAAAAGCCTAGCTTACTTCCTGGGACAATTTTGGATAATATTACTATGTACGATAAGGAACTAAAATCAACAGCTCTATCGGTAGTTAAAAAAGTGGGACTTGATTCTGATTTAGCTAAGTTTTCGCTTGGAATTAATGAACCCGTTGATTTAGAAAAGCTAAATGTGTCTGGTGGTCAAAGACAAAAAATTATTTTGGCGAGGGCATTGGTGCATAAAGCAAAGATTATTTTTATTGATGAGGGAACGAGTGCAATCGATGAAACAGGTACGAAGAAAATTTTGAAATATTTATCTCAATTAGATGTTACCGTTGTTTTTATTGCACATAATTTTAATTTAGAGTTAGAGCAATATTTTGATCGTGTAATACATTTAAGTAAATATTAAAGGCGTAAGCAAGCTTAAAAGCTTGATATTACGCCTTTTTTGATATCTAAAAAGCTTTTTCTTATCTAATCTTGTATAATAATATTATAAAAGCGGTTACAAAAAAGAGGACGGTGATAAATATGACTTTAAATCAATATCAAGTAGGTCATCTTCTTAATATGATTTTACTTACTTTTTTGATGCTTAATACGGTTCATTCCAATATCTTATTTGCAGGTATATTTTTAATTTTGTCAGTTGTTCCAAGTTATTTCTTATTAGGTCAAATAGCTAAAACGAAACCTTATTTCGTGTTTTTACAATCACTTTGGGACTTCATCTTGTTTTCAGTATTTTGTTTCTTTATTAAGTAAGTTATCTATGAATTAAGCTACACCATGGAGTGTAGCTTTTTGTTTTGGTATACTATGAATTGGTGAAGTAAATGGAACTTATAAAAAATGAAAATTTAGCTGATTTATATTCTTTTTATGGTCAGTTATTAACGAAAGGGCAACAGGCCTATTTTGAAGATTATTATTATGATGATTTATCATTAGGTGAAATTGCTGATAATCATGGTGTTTCGCGTCAGGCTGTTTATGATAACTTACGCAGATCTAGTAAAAGCTTGGAAAACTATGAAAAGAAGCTTCACCTTAAGAGTGACTACGTTAAAATGGAAAATTTGGCTAGTAAGGCTTTAAAAGAGCTAAATAGTAATCCAGAGGCTTGTCACGATAACTTAACTAAGTTAATTAAATTAATTAGAGGAGAATAGTTAGATGGCTTTTGAAAATTTAAGTGAGCGAATTCAAAAAGCATTAAAAAATTTAACTGGGAAAGGTAAGGTTAGCGAAGCAGATATTAATGCTGCTAGTCGTGAAATTCGACTTGCCTTACTTGAAGCTGATGTTAATTTTAAAGTCGTAAAAGACTTTATTAAAAAAATTAAGGAAAGAGCTTTAGGTCAAGAAGTTCAAGGTAGTTTAACTCCCGGTCAACAAATTATTAAGATTGTTAATGATGAATTAACTAAGATGATGGGAGAAGAAGCTGCCAAGTTAAACAAAGCTCCCCATATTCCAACAATTATTATGATGGTTGGTTTGCAAGGTACTGGTAAAACTACTACTGTTGGTAAATTAGCTAAGTATTTAATGGATACTGAAAAGGCTCGTCCCTTATTGATTGCTGGTGATATTTACCGTCCTGCAGCAATTGATCAGTTAAAGCAAATTGGTGATCAATTGTCAGTACCTGTGTTTAGTGAAGATGAAAAAGATGTCGCTAAAATTGTGGCTGATGGTTTAGCTCAAGCTAAGGAAGCTAAAAATGATTATGTTTTAATCGATACCGCTGGTCGACTTGAAATTGATGAAGCGTTAATGGAAGAATTAGAACGAGTTAAAGAAGTAGCTAAGCCTGATAATATTGTCTTAGTTGTTGATGCAATGACTGGTCAAGTTGGTGCACAAGTTGCTGAGACTTTTGATAAGCGTTTAGATGTTACTGGTGTTATTTTAACTAAACTTGATGGTGATACTCGTGGTGGTGCTGCTCTTTCAATTAGAGCAGTTACTGGCAAGCCGATTCTGTTTACTGGTCAAGGTGAAAAATTATCTGAGCTTGAAGGTTTTTACCCAGATAGAATGGCATCAAGAATTTTGGGTATGGGGGATGTTTTAACCTTAATTGAAAAAGCCCAGAGAGATTACGATGCCAAAGAGGCAGAAAAAGTTGCGCAAAAGATGCGTGAAAACACTTTTGATTTTAATGACTTTATTGATCAATTAGAACAAGTTCAAAAGATGGGCCCACTTGACCAAATTATGAAGATGATTCCAGGCATGGCTAATAATCCACAACTTAAAAATTTCTCAATTGATGAAAAGCAAATCGCTCATACTAAAGCTATCGTTTACTCGATGACTGAAGCAGAACGTCAAGATCCAGATTTGCTTAATCCTTCTAGAAGACGGAGAATTGCCGCTGGTTCTGGTCGTCCAATTATGGAAGTTAATCGGATGATTAAACAATTTAAACAATCAAAAGATATGATGCAAAAAATTACTAGTGGTAATACCAAGGCTTTGGCAGGACTTCCAGGAATGGATTCACCAATGGCTCAAGCTGCAATGCGCCGTATGGGTAAGCAATTTAAGAAAGGTAAAAAGAAGCGTCTAAAACACATTAAAAGATTTAAATCATAAAAATTTAAACTGTTAAGGAAAAATACTTTACACCTTCTATTTTGTTTGGTATATTATATATCGTTAATTAATTAGGAGGAATTCAAACTATGGCAGTTAAAATTCGTATGCGTCGTATGGGTTCAAAGAGAAAGCCTTTCTACCGTATCGTAGTTGCTGACTCAAGAGCTCCACGTGATGGTCGTTTTATTGAAGAAGTAGGTTACTACAACCCAGTTTCACAACCTAAGGAATTAAAGCTTGACGAAGAAAAAGTTTTCGCATGGCTTCAAAAAGGTGCACAACCATCAGACACTGTTAGATCACTTCTTTCAGGTGCTGGCTTGATGCAAAAGTTGCACGACGCAAAATACAACAAGTAATTAGATTTACTTAGAAAGTTTGAAGTGAGAGCTTCAAACTTTTTTTATTAGCTAGAATGAGGATTTTTTAATGCAGTTTTATGATGTTGCCCAAGTTTTAACAAGTCATGGACTTAAAGGTGAAGTAAAGGTAAAGGTAATTACTGATTTTCCTGAGCAACGCTTTTGTGAAGGGGTTAAGCTTTTTATAAAAGATGATATGCGTCAATTAACCGTAGAAAGTGGACGACCATTTAAGCAATTTTGGCTGGTTACTTTTAAAGAAATTAAAGATATTAATGAAGCTGAAAGCTTATTTGGTAAAACTTTGGTAATTAGTGAAGAAGATCAAGAACAATTACCTGAAGGTCATTATTATTACCACCAGATTATTGGTTTATCAGTAGTAGATAATGAAACTGACGAATTGATTGGTAAAGTAACTGATATTGAAGCCCCAGGTGCTAATGATATTTGGCAAGTAACTCCTAAAGTGGGTAAACCATTTTGGCTTCCATATGTTCCAAGTTTTGTAAAGAGTGTTAATTTGGATAAAGAAGAGGTAAGAGTAGAATTGATGGAGGGATTACGCGATGAAGATTAATGTATTGACGCTTTTCCCAGATATGTTTACTCCATTACAGGTTTCTATGCTTGGCCGTGCTCTTGAAGATAAAAAATGGGATTTAAATTTAGTAAATTTCCGTGATTTTACTACTGATGTACACCACCATGTTGACGATACTCCATATGGTGGTGGGGCTGGGATGGTTTTGCAAATTATGCCAATAAAAAAAGCCCTTGATTCGCTTGAAAAAAAGGGAAAAGTTATTATTACTGCTCCACAGGGGAAAACTTTTAATCAAAAGATGGCTAAACGTTGGGCGGATGAAGAGCAAGATTTGACATTTATTTGTGGACATTATGAAGGCTTTGATCAAAGAGTTTATGAAATGGCCGATGAAGTTGTTTCAATTGGTGATTATGTTTTAACTGGTGGAGAATTGCCAACTATGAGCATGATTGATGCAACAGTCCGTCTTTTACCGGGAGTTTTAGGAAATTCAGCTTCTGCAGTGGAAGAAAGTTTTTCTCATGGTTTACTTGAATACCCACAATATACACGCCCTGCCGAATTTGAAGGAATGAAAGTGCCGGAAGTATTAATGAGTGGGAATCATGGGAAAATTGCTGAATGGCGTTTAAAAGAAGCTTTACGAAATACTCTTTTAAGGCGACCAGATTTATTAGAAACTCGAGAATTTACCCCAGAAGAAAGTAAATTATTAACTGAAATTAAGCTAGATCTTGAAAATAAGAACTAGACTTGTTAAACTATTCTGAGTGGTGTTTGTATCCACGTAATTAAGTTATGGGTATTCCGCTGGCAAGAGTATTGTTGAAGAATATCGTAGAAGGAGAAGATATATTATGGATCCATTAATTCAAGAATTGACTAAGGAACAACTTCGTGATGATATTCCTGCATTCCGCGCAGGTGACACTGTTCGTGTTCACGTACGTGTTGTTGAAGGTACTCACGAACGTATCCAACTTTTCGAAGGTGTTGTAATTAAGAAGAAGGGCGTTGGTATCAGCGCAACTTACACTGTTCGTAAGATTTCTTCAGGTATCGGCGTTGAACGTACTTTCCCAGTTAACGACCCACGTGTTGCTAAGGTAGAAGTTGTACGTCATGGTCGTGTACGTCGTGCTAAGCTTTACTACTTACGTAACTTACACGGTAAGGCAGCAAGAATTCGTGAAGTTCGTCGTTAATCTCACGTTAAAAAAGGCAGCTCGAAAGAGCTGTCTTTTTTTGTTTTTGCATGAAAGCGTTTTTTTGAAAAAGACTAATTCTTCAGATATAATTTAAGTATACAGTTATATTGCAATATTACAATAAATCGCCTGTTATGTGGGAGAAGAATCATGTTCAAGACAATTAAATTAAGTTTGTTTACGATTATTAGTATTGTAGCTTTCTTTTTATTAAGTACTGTAATTAGGCAATACGATTTAGAAACAATTCCAGGAGAGCAAAATGTTATAAAAGTATATGGCGATAAGCAGAAGGCCAATAAAGCACAAGTATTTTTTGAACTAAAGAAGGTGGCTCGAAAGGGCCACTACCAACTAACTTTAATTAGACAAAATACTATAAATAATTCAGTAACTAAATCAATCTATGTTTTTAACTCTGATTTACCATATAATGCCTCACTTTATCGAAATAGTGCTGTGAAGCAGTTTTCTAGTAAGGAAGTGGAATTGTTAGATCTTAAAGGAGAATACTATACTAATGCTTCATCATCTGAATTTGTTAAATTGCAATCTAAATTAACGGACTATGGCCTTAAATTTGAAGTAGGTAAGGATGATTTTTGGAAAGTTGCTTTTTTCAATGAAAATATCCTAAATTATCTTTTGATTTTTATTAGCGTATTCGCAATTTTCTTTACTGTTAGTGTTATGGAAAAGGTAGCAAATCTGAAAAAATATGCAATTTTACGACTTAATGGTTGGAATTTTTTCAAAATATTAGTTAGGGATTTATTAGATATTAGTCGGCCTTTTGCTATTATACTAAGTGCTTTGATAATCATTTTTGGCGTGGTTACTAGTTGGGAAATGAACCTGACAGGAATTATCTTTTTTGCAAAGTATGGACTAATTTTAGAACTTGTATTATTAATTTTTGCTCTGTTATTAGAATTGCTATCTTATTTTCCTTTACTGTTAGCAAAGTTAGGTGCAGCAATTAAAGGACAGACATATTCTGCTGCTTTAACTGCAGTAAGTTACTTGTTAAAGATAGTTTTACTAATAGTGGTCTTCTTTAATTTATTTATATTATATTCAAGCGTAAAAAATTTACATGACGACCAGAATATTATGAATATGTGGATTAGTCGAGGCAGTGGCTATACTATCCAGTATGGTTATGTTGATCCACAGGATAGGGCAGAAGAAGATAAATTGGGTAACTTAACTAAAAAATTGGTCGCTAAAAATTCAGATGTAATTATTAGTAGAACCAATCAGGAGTATCATCCTGCAAGCAATAATTTTGATGTTACTAATGGAAATGTATTAATTATTAATAAGAATTTCCTCAAATATAATAAATTAGAAGATTTAACAGGGAAGGACTTGTATAAACTACGCTATCAAGCCAAGACTCTTTATGTATTTGTCCCAATTACTCATAAGTCTAAATTATCTGAAATTAAGAAAAATGTGGTCGACTATACTAGCTTTCAACAAGAGTTGAGTGGAAGAAAAGGGCAAAAACTCAATTTTGAATATATTTTGATTAAAAATCCTGGCCAAGTTTTCAATTACTTAATAGGTAAAGAAATTAGCGATTCTATTTCAACTAATCCAGTGTTTATAGTTGATTCGGGTTTATTATCGAATGATTTCTATTTTTCTAGCGCGACAAAAGGAATGATTCAGTTTAAGAATTTGCAGAAATTAAAAACACAACTCAGTCAGTTGGGATTGCAAAGTTATATTGTAGGGATTACTGATGCTAAAACACGATTGTCAAACTTCAATATTACAATTTCAAGGAAATTGACAATTTTATCACTTACTATCGTACTTTCAATTGGTCAGCTATTTTTCTTGATGATTTTTATTGCTTCTTCATTTTTGCAAAAAGAACGTCCTCGGATGGCAATTAGAAAAGTATTCGGCATATCAAATTATGACTTAGTTTTAAAATTTACAAGTTTTAATTTATTAATTGATATTGGCGTTGCAATCTTAGTAGCAATTTTTTGTGGTATTAATTGGATCTTAATATTTGGCTTAATAGCCTATTTGATTTTGGAAACGAGTGCAATTATTGTGTTGGCGATGCGAGCTGAACGAGGCTTACTCACAACAATTAACCATGGCAATTAAGGGCGGTAATTAAAATGATTAAATTAAAAAATATTAGTAAAAGCTTTGGGAATCATTCAATCTTTGTAAATGTATCGGCTGATTTACATGCTGGCAAGAGTTATGCAATTATTGGTAAAAGTGGCTCAGGTAAGACTACTTTATTAAATATCATTGGCGGATTAGAAAGTGCAAGTAGTGGTCAAGTTGAGATAGATGGCCAAGTAGTTAAGGAAGCAAATTTGGCTAAATTCCGTAAAGATTACTTTGGCTTTATTTTTCAAAATTATGGACTAATTGATACAGATACAGTTGAACAAAATTTATTAATTGGACTTGCAAATCAAAAGATATCTAAAAAAGTGGCACAAGAAAAATTGAAATCTGTTCTTAAGTTGCTTGATTTGGATTATTTAAATTTAAGTCAAAAAGTTTTTGTGTTAAGTGGTGGAGAGCAACAAAGATTAGCACTTGCGAGAATTATTTTGAAAAAGCCAAAAATTATTTTTGCTGATGAGCCAACGGGTTCACTTGATCCAGATAATGCCCAAATAATTTTAAAGCACCTATTAAATGACTTTGGTTCTGATGCAACTATTTTAGTTGCAACACACGATCCACAAGTTTGGAAAAAATGTGATTATATTATTCAAGTTCAAGAAAAGAAAATAAAACTAATTAAAAATGAAGGAGAAGGACAATGAGCACGTTTAAAAAAGTTATGTTAACAGTTACAGGCGTTATTGTTGTAGCGATTTTTGCATTTTTCTTTGTTCATACACCACAAACAGATCGATTTAATCCTTTTATTCAGAAAACTACTAGTTATGCCAAAGTAAAGAAAGGAACGCAAAATTATTATCAAGTTCAAGCAATAAATCCAAAAACTGGCGAGAATCTATCATATAAGCTTTCTGAAGTTGGCGGCTATGATAATAGCAAAGAATATATTGAAATTACTCATAAAGGGCAGTATGTTGAAAAAATAAGTTATATTTCCAAGGAAAAATTTGAAAAAGCTAAGCAAAAATAAAAAAAGTGAGAGTTGAAAAACTCTCACTTTTAAGTTAAGCGGATTTATTAGGGATATTTAGTCTATGAATGGCTTTCCCCTTTTTGCCAGCATAATTTTTTAATGCTTGCTTAACATGAATCTTTGATTTACTTGGGTTGAAATTTTTCTTCTTTAATTTGCTCATTGAAGTACCTCATATTGTAGAAATATCTTATGACATTTTGGAGAATTGATGTTTAACGTAATTTTACCATGAGTTTTCAACCTCGCTTTGTTTAATTAAAATATGAACTTAACGACTGTAAACAAAAAGAATCATGTTAATCACTCCTTTAACTTATTTGTTTAAATTATATCAAGATTAAAAATATAATACAAATAAACTGCACTATCTGATTTTTTTATGATAAGATTTGGATAATAAGTTTTTAGATATTTTAGTAAGAAGGGATAGCTATGAAGATTCTTGTCACTGGATTTGATTCTTTTGGTGAAGATAGGATAAATCCTGCACTTGAAGCAGTAAAACGTTTACCAGATAATATTGCTGGAGCTAAAATAATTAAATTAGAAATTCCTACCAAATTTAATATAAGTGCTGAAGTAGTTAAAGAGGCGATTGAAAATTATAAGCCAGACTACGTTTTAAATGTGGGACAAGCAGGAGGCCGCTTTGCTATTACACCTGAAAGAGTAGCAATTAATCTTGATGATGGCAGAATTGCAGATAATGCGGGATATCAACCTTTGAATCAAACTATTCAATCAGATGGAGCGACGGCTTATTTTACTCAATTACCAATTAAGGCAATGACTAAAGCGATTCGAGAAGTAGGTCTGCCGGCAACTGTTTCAAATAGTGCAGGTACCTTTGTATGTAATCATATTTTTTATCAAGTTCAATATCAAAGGGCAAAATTCTTCCCAGATATTAAAGCTGGCTTCATTCACATTCCTTATTTGCCTGAACAAGTTATTTCTAAACCGCAAATGCCATCTTTGTCATTAGCTGATGATATTAAAGGTTTAATTGCTGCAATTAGCGCAATTGTAGAGCGGGATGGACAAGGAGATATTAATACAATTGAAGGTAGTATCCACTAAAAAAGCTTTTCACAATGTGAAAAGCCTTTTTTATATCGAGTTACCTTTTACTAATGTAATTGGTAAAACATAATTTGAATCAGAAAGTTCTTCATGATTTATTCTTTTTATTAAAAGATCTACTAATAAGTTAGCAATTTCTTCTATTGGCTGGGCAATTGTTGAAAGATCGGGATTAAGTTGCCGCATGATTGATGTGCCATCATAACCAATGACCTTAATTCGCTCACAATCTTTGAAATGGTTGAAGCGACTATATTGCCAAAATAAGTTGGCTGAAAAGTCATCAGTAAAAAAGGCGCCATCAATTTCATGCTTACTAAGTAGCTTTTGAAATGCCATCTTTTTTAAATTAGCAGATTCATAAAAATTCATTGGTACTAAGATTTCTTGTAGACCATGTTCAATGATTGCATCATGATAGCCTTTAAGACGTAAATCAGTTGGATTATTAGACCCCTTGATATTACCAAAAAAAGCCACTTTTTTACAACCTGAATTAATTAAACTGTTAGTGGCAACCCAACCACCTTGATAGTTATCTGAACTGACAACTGGTACATCCGGACCGAGATTACGGTCAAATGAAACAATTGGCAGGCCTGTTTCTTGATACTCAGTAATATCTAAATTGTGAGTGCCAGATATGATTCCATCAACTTGATTAGCCTTTAACATGTTAAGATAGTCGCGTTCTTTATGGCTAGAATCTTGTACAGCATTACAGAGAATTAGTTTGTAATCTTTGCGATTAAGCAATTCTTCAATTCGACTGACTAATTCAGCAAAAAAAGGGTTAGTTAAACTAGGAACAATTGCACCAATTAAGCGAGTTTTTTTCCCTTGTAGAGAGCGGGCGAGGGAGTTAGGTTGATAATTGAGTTCGTTCATTGCAGAAAAAACTTTTTTACGCGTTTTTTCACTAATATATCCGTAATTATTGATAACTCGTGATACTGTAGTTGGTGAAACGTTAGCTAATTTAGCAACATCGGTTAATTTAACAGACATTAGATATCTGCCATTTCCCAATATTGACCTTTAAACTTGATATTTTCATCTAATAAAAGCTTATTGCTTCCTTTTTTAGGGAAGAAGCGAGCCGTTAATACGTGTTCCCCGTTATTTACAAATACTTCAATTAATGAATGATCCACGAAAATATCTAAGTCTAAAGTTGTGTTTTGTGGTAATTTGATTGCTCTCTCAGTTCCATATTTTTCATTTACAGTAAAGCCACTATTTTGCCGGTCGAGAATTAATTCTCCATTTGCAGTATCAATGTGTAATTTCAAACTTTCAGTATTGGTTTCATTTGCTGCAATGTGCAAAGTGGTCTTTTGGCTGGCAGCAACTTCTAATTTAAGTTCGTATTGATTCTTAGTGTCTAATTCTCCAGTGAAATTTACTTCTTCTTGACGCAAATTTTTAATGGTGGAAACAGGTTTTTGAATTAGTTGACCATCTTTAAGGCTCAATTCTTTTACTTGGCTATAACATCCTGACCAGTTTTCAATATCAGTAGGATAAGTTAAATCAGGCAAGCCCACCCAACTCAAGGCATATACTTTACCATCTGGCGCATTAAAAGGTTGAGTAGCATAAACATCAAAACCATCATCTAAATTCTGGATTGAATGTTTACTATCAAATTGAGCAGATGTGAAATCAAATTTATCACCAACTAAGACCATATTTGGATAAATATTTTCATATTTAACAATTGCCTTATCTAATCCTTGTGGGCAAAAAATTAAAACAGGTTTTTCATCAATAAAAACAAGGTTAGGACATTCAATCATGTAACCCATTTCTTCATTGGTGAAGTCAATATATCCTAGATCATGCCAAGGTCCTTTGATATCTTTTGCTTCGAAAAGGGCAATTTTTCCAGTTTTCGTAGCTTTATCTTGAGCTCCTAAAATACAGTAATATTTACCATTATGTTCAAGAATTTGGGGATCGCGAAAATGATCTGTAGTGTGTTGTGGTTGTTCAATTAATGAATTAGGTAATTTTTCGATATGGTTATTTTTATCCATAAAAGCACCCATTTGGTGTGGGTGTCTAACCCATTCAGTGTCTCGAGCATTACCTGTGTACATTAAGAATAACTTATCATCAATAACTTTTGCTGAACCGGAATAAGCTCCATGGCTATCTAATTCTGTATCAGGATAAATAGCTGTTCCTAAATCTTTCCAATGAACTAAATCTTTTGAAACGCAGTGTTCCCAAGATTTTAAACCATGAACTGGACCAAAAGGATATGATTGATAAAATACATGCCATTCATTATTAAAATAGGAAAAGCCGTTGGGGTCATTTAATAGTCCACTTTTTGGACGAATATGATAATGCAATTGATAAGGTGAGTTACTTGCCTGTGATTGTAATTCAAGTAAAGTCTTGGCAGACCATTTTTCATAAGGTAAGTAACGTTTTTCAGTTGACCATTCCATAATTATTCTCCTTGTTTATTTAATTTATAATCTTATTTTACATTATTGTCCCTATAAAATGTCAAGCGCTTAGCAATTAATAAATACTAATTTATCAATAATGTAAACCTTTTCGGAAAGCTTTTACATTTTTTAGTAAGAAAATTTATGTTAAACGATTGACAGAAAAAATATTATAAAGTATTATAGTAGCTGTAAGGGCTTTCAAATATTTATTTTAGAAACGAGGACGTGTAAACATGGCAATGGATTACAAGAAGGTTGCTTCTGAAGTTGTTGCTGCTGTTGGAAAAGATAATTTAGTAGCAGCAGCACACTGTGCGACCCGTTTACGATTAGTTTTAAAAGATTTTGACGCAGTTGATCAAGCAGCACTTGATAACAATGCAGATGTTAAAGGTACATTTAAGACTAATGGCCAATATCAAATTATTATTGGGCCAGGGGATGTAAACTTTGTTTATGATGAATTAGTAAAACTAACAGGTGTACAAGAAGCTTCAACAGAAGAGTTGAAGAAAATTGCTGACAAAGGTAAGCCATTTAACCCTGTAATGGCCTTCATTAAGTTATTGTCAGACATTTTTGTACCAATCATTCCTGCCTTAGTTGCAGGTGGTTTGTTAATGGCTTTGAATAACTTCTTAACACAACCTGGCTTGTTTGGACCTAAATCAATTGTTCAAATGAATGCAGCTGTTAAGGGTTTTTCAGATATTATTCAATTAATGTCTGCAGCACCATTTATTTTCTTGCCAATTTTAGTAGCTATTTCAGCTTCTAAGAGATTTGGTGCTAACCAATTCCTTGGTGCTGCAATCGGGATGATTATGACATCTCCTGATTTAGGTGCTACTGCAAAGTATTGGGACATTCTGGGATACCATGTAATGCAAACCAACTACAAGTATCAAGTTGTTCCAGTTTTAGTAGCAATTTGGGTATTATCAATTCTTGAAAAGAGATTCCACAAGATCTTACCACAAGCAGTTGACTTTACCTTTACTCCACTTCTTTCAGTAATGATTACTGGTTTCTTAACATTCACTGTTATTGGACCTGTTTTCAAAGAAGTTTCAGACTTATTAACTCAAGGTATTGTATGGCTTTACGATACAACTAGCTTTATTGGTATGGGTGTCTTTGGTTTGACTTATTCAGCAATTGTTACTACCGGTCTTCACCAAAGCTTCCCTGCAATTGAAACACAATTAGTTACAGAATTTGCTAAGAACCATGTTGGATCTGGTGACTTTATCTTCGTTGTAGCTTCAATGGCTAACGTTGCTCAAGGTGCAGCAACTCTTGCAATTTACTTCTTAACTAAGAATAAGAAGATGAAAGGTTTAGCATCATCAGCAAGTGTTTCAGCATTCTTAGGTATTACTGAACCTGCTTTGTTTGGGGTAAACCTTAAATACAAGTTCCCATTCTTCTGTGCATTAATTGGTTCAGGTGTTGCAGCAATGGTTGCTGGTTTAACTAAGGTTATCGCAGCTTCAATGGGTGCTGCTGGTTTTATCGGATTTTTATCAATCTACCCAAGTTCAATTCCATTTTATGTAATGTGCGAAATTCTTAGCTTTGCAGTTGCTTTCGCTTTGACATTCATGTATGGTAAAAAGAACTTAAAAGAAGAAACTGTTGATATGGCTCCTGTTGCAGCAACAGAAGCAACTGAAAAGCAAACTGCTGTTGAACAAAAAGTAGAAAAGCAACTTTCATTAAGTGATGAAGTTATTGCTAGTCCTGTTAATGGTAAAGAAGTAAGCTTGACTAGTGTTCATGATCAAGTCTTCTCAGCTAAGTTAATGGGTGATGGTGCAGCAGTTATTCCAGCTGATGGTAATATTTACTCACCAGTTGATGGGGAAGTTACTGTTGCTTATGAAACCAAGCATGCTTACGGTCTTAAATCAGATGATGGTGCTGAAATTTTAATTCACATCGGTATTGATACTGTTAACTTGAAAGGTGAACATTTTGAAAGCTTTGTAAAGCAAGGTCAACGAATTAAGAAAGGTGACAAGCTTGGAACAGTTGATTTAGCTGCTGTTAAGGAAGCAGGTTACGATACTACTGTAATGGTTATTGTAACTAATACTAATGATTATGCTTCAGTTGACAGAGTTCAAAACGATAAAGTTAAAGCTGGCGACAATTTAATCGCTGTTACAGCTCACTAAAAATTAATAAAGTAAAAAAGATGAAATCTAGTATAAAAGCTAGGTTTCATCTTTTTTGTTGTTAAAAAATTCATTTTTTAAATAAATAGTATAAAAAGTTTTGGCATTAGCTGAAAGAATTATTTTCAAAAATGTTTGAGATAGGTATATATTTTTTTAAGGCCTATGAGTTATAAATAGAATTATTTATCTAAAAGCATCGACAAAGTAAGCGCTTTTTGATATTATAATCTTAGATGAACGCGCGTACATTATTTCAAAAATGCAACCAAGGAGGATAGTAACATGGCGTATGATTACAAAAAAATTGCTAAGTCAGTTATAAAGGCTGTCGGTGGATATGAAAATATTAAATCTGCTCAACATTGTGCAACAAGATTAAGATTGATTGTTGATGATAGAGAAAAAATAAATGAAGAAGAAGTTGGAAAAATTGAAGGAGTTAAAGGAACCTTTTTTACAGGAGGTCAATACCAAATAATTTTTGGTACTGGACATGTAAACAGAGTTTTCTCTGAAGTTATTAAATTAGGTGTTGGTGAAACTACAGTTGCTGAAGCAAAAAAAGCTAAGTTAACTGGTAAAAATAAATTTCAAAAAGCTATCAGAACTTTTGGAGACGTATTTGTCCCCATAATTCCAGTTTTAGTGGCTACTGGACTATTTTTAGGATTAAAAGGTGCATTATTTAATAATAATTTCCTTTCTTTATTTGGTATGACAATCAAGGAAGTTCCAAAGATTTTGTTGGTATTAATAGATGTTTTATCAGCAACAACTTTTGCATTTTTACCTGCCATTGTTTGTTGGTCAACATTTAGAGTCTTTGGTGGATCACCGATATTAGGGTTGATTTTAGGACTTATGTTAGTTAATCCTGCATTACCTAACGCTTATTCTGTAGCTGATCCTTCAAGCGGTATTACGCCACTATATTTATTTGGAATTATTCCTGTTGTTGGCTATCAGGGAAGCATTTTACCGGCGTTTGTTGCAGGTTGGATTGGATCTAAGCTAGAAATAAAATTGAGAAAATTAGTTCCTGCTACATTTGATTTCATGATTACTCCCTTTTTAGTACTATTAATAATGTTACTGGTATCCTTATTAATTATAGGTCCTATATTACATGGTGTTGAATTAATTTTATTATCCTTTATGAAAACTGCGCTACATTTACCCTTTGGAATTGGTGGATTGATTATAGGATTCTTTTGGTCAATTATAACTTTGACTGGAGTTCATCACATTTCAAATATGCTAGAAATTAGCTTATTAGCTAACACAGGATTTAATCCAATGAATGCAATTTTATGTATGTGTGGATTTTCATCTGCTGGTGTATGTTTAGCAATTGCATTAAAAGCGAAAAAGAAGGAAGTGAGAGCTATAGGACCAAGTGCTACTGTTTCTGCACTATTAGGGATTGGTGAACCAGCATTATTTGGAGTTTTATTAAGATATAAAGTAACTCCATTTATTTTAAGCTGTTGTATAAATGGAATTGCTGGTATGCTTGCAATGATTATTGGATTACAGGGAACAGGAAATGGAATTACAACTATACCAGGTATTTTACTTTATGTTTATTCACCTAAACAATTAATACTGTATATAGTGTTGGCGGCAGCCACCTTTATTACCGCTTTTATTACTACTTGGCTTTTTGCTGTGCCGAAAGAGGTAATGAGTGAATAGAAGGGATGATTAAGTGATTTATGTTATTGAAAAAAATGATGAAAAATATTATTTTTTAAATACAAATAATACTAGTATTGTTTTATTAAAAAATAAGTATGATTATTTATTTATACTACATTGGGGTAGCTTAATATCTCCTACAAATTTAGATTATGTATTAAAAGAATTAAATAGAGCAAGTTATTTGGCAGATGCAAATGGTGTGAAAGACTTTAAATTAGAACAGATGCCACAAATTTATCCATCTTATGGTTATTCAGACTTGAGAGAGCCTGCATTTTCAATAAGATATCAAGATGGTTCAAGAATTACAGATTTAAGATATGACTCCTACAAAATTTATAAAACTAAGAAAAAACTAAAGGGATTACCTACTATTATTTCTAAAGAAAGTGAATCTATTGATTTAATCTTAATAGATAAAATAAAAAAAATAAAAATCACATTGACATTTTCTGTTTTTGACGCATATGATGCAATTACTCAATCAGTCAAAATAGAAAATTTAAGTAATGAAACTTGTTATATTGAAAAAGTCTGTTCAGCGTCAATTGATTTATTATTTAGTGATTTAGATATGTTTCAGTTAAATGGTGCTTGGGGAAGGGAATGCCATATTAATAAGAGACATCTAGTTCAAGGTTCTCAATCAATTTCTAGTGCACGTGGAGCTAGTGGTCATGGTCAAAATCCATTTATAGCACTGGCAACGAGGGGAACTAACGAAGAGTATGGTGAAATTTTTGCTTTAAATTTTGTTTATAGTGGAAATTTTTTAGGAAAAGTTGAAGTGGATATGCATAAAAATACTAGGGTCCAATTAGGAATAAATCCTTTTGATTTTGAGTGGATTTTAGATCCTTCACAGTCTTTCCAAACTCCTGAAGTAGTGATGGTGTATTCCAATGAAGGATTAGGGAAGATGTCAAGAATTTTTCATAAATTATATAGAAATACTTTGGCTTCAAGAAAATATTTAAATAGTACCCCTCCTATTTTATTGAATAGTTGGGAAGCTAATTACTTTGATTTTACTAAAGAAAGTTTATTAAACTTAGCTGAAAAATCTTCCGAGATAGGTGTTGAATTATTTGTCATTGATGATGGCTGGTTTGCAAAAAGAAATGATACTACTTCTTCTATTGGTGATTGGGTACCTAATCAAGTTAAATTAGGTGGAAATCTGGATACTTTAATAAATAAAATTAAAAAGAATAAAATAAAGTTTGGACTATGGTTTGAACCAGAAATGGTATCTCCTAATAGTAATTTATATCGCTTACATCCTGAGTGGGTTATTCAAGTTAAAAATAGACGTATTGAAGAGTCTAGGGATGAATATGTATTAGATCTTTCTAATCCAGCTGTATGCGAGTATATTACAGAGATATTATCTAATTTTTTATCGGTTTATTCTATTGACTATGTAAAATGGGATATGAATAGAAACTTTACAAATCTTGGTTCTACCTATTTATCATCTGAAAGGCAAAAGGAGCAAGCGCATAGATATATTCTTGGATTATATTCTATATTAGAAAATTTGACCAAGCGTTTTCCTAATGTGATAATTGAAGGTTGTGCTGGTGGAGGAGGAAGATGTGATCCGGGCATGTTGTATTACATGCAACAAATATGGATAAGTGATGATACAGATGCTATTGAACGTTTACCTATCCAATATGGAACATCGTTAATTTATCCCTCAGTTTCGTTGGGCTGTCATATATCTGCTGTACCAAATCATCAAACAAACAGAATAACAAATTTAGATACAAGATCAACGGTTGCTATGTGGGGAAATTTGGGTCTTGAATTAGATTTAAACAATTTAAGAAAAGATGAATTAGAAATATTAAAGAATAAAATCTTATTTTATAAAAAAATAAGATCTATAGTTCAATTGGGTGATTTGTATAGGCTACAAGGCCTTGATGAAACAAATGAATACGCATGGATGTATATTAGTGAGAAACAAGATGAGATATTGGTATCATATGTTCAAATCATGGCACAACCAAATACTGTAGCGAAAAGATTACGTATTCCATATCTTGATGTAAATTTTAACTATTTAGATGTTGAAAATAATAGAGTATATAAAGGTGATGAATTGTATGCTTTAGGAGTATCAAAAGGTAGTTGTAAATATGATGGATATTCTAAGCAATGGTTATTTAGAAGAATATAAATTTTGAATTAGTAGTACGCGTGGTGCTAGTTAAATCGTTTTAGTTAATAAAAAAGTCCAATCTTGTTAGACTCGACTTGTAAATAGTAATA